>NZ_PPCG01000034.1 GCF_002913745.1 Campylobacter concisus | reverse complement strand
GTTTTTCACTGAAATTTGACGTTAATAAAATTTTAAAAGAAAGGAAAAGGGTATGAATAAGCTTAAATTCATCGCTATTTTTGCCTGTTTATTTTCGCTTCATCTCTTTGGTGCTGATATGCCAAAGGGCGATCTAAACGTCACAAAAGTAGTAGTCTCTGATGAGCTAAGAGCCAAGTATAAGATCAAACCTCATCATGAACACCTAAGCTTTGACTGCGTTGATTGTCACCAAAACCAAGGCGATGATCCTAGCAAATTTAAAGCGATCGGCGACGCTGGCTGCCTATCCTGTCACAAGAGTAAAAAGCTCTTAGCCGAAAGGCTAAAATTTATGGATACTCTAAAGGCAAATCCTCACAACTCTGTTCACGATGGTCCGACTTTGTACTGCGACGAGTGCCACAACGAACACAAACCATCTACAAACATGTGCTCTGAGTGCCATGAACACGAGGTGCCACAATGGATGAACGGAGTAACACCATGAAAATTTCAAAAAAATTACTAGCGCTTATAATCTTCATAAGCGGAATTGTTGGATTTTTAGTCGTTTTGCCAGTTCATTACGCACTTGATGAGACGAGTGGGGATAAATTCTGCATCGTTTGCCACGAGATGGATCCTATGGTGATCGCCTACAACGACGACATCCACAGCGGCAAGGGCAAAACTGGTATCAAAGCAAGATGCGTGGATTGTCACATACCGCATGACAACATCGCAAAATACGCCCTAACAAAGGCGAAAAACGGCATTTTAGAGGGCTGGGTGCATTTCTTTGGCGATCCTAGCGCGATTGACTGGCACAAAAACCTCAAAAACCGCGAGCATTTCGTCTTTGACAACGGCTGCACAAGCTGCCACACAAACGTGATAGATAGCAACAACACTTCAGCGCAAGCTCAAAAGATGCACGCTCACTACAAAAAGTTCCTTGACACTCCTAAAGAGCTAAAATGTGTAAGCTGCCACTATGACGCAGGTCACAGCGCTGGCTTTAGAAACTATCTTGAGTATTGGAAGCCGTCATATAAAATTTATGATAAAAAGATGCTTGAAAAGAGGATCGAAACTAAGCAAAAATTCTTCAAAGATGAGTACAAACCTACAAAAGACGAAGAGGAATTTTTAAAACAAAAGGCTGAAAAAGACGCCAAAAAACCAGCTGGTGGCGGTGGTCTAGCTGGCTAACAAAGAAGCTTTGCTGCTCTTAAGCGACTTTTGGCAAAATATCATCCTAAATGCATCGCTTTACCGCTTTGGGTTTAGGATGATGCAGCTAAAAAGCGCGTGCTCAGTCATCAAGGACTTTGAGCGCAGCAATGGATAAAGAAATTTAAACCTTGATCTGGTTAATTTTATAAGAGATAGCCAAAACATCATTCCCATTATGCTTTTGCGGGGCGTTAGCGTCCCTAGCGTTTTTAAGAGGATTTACTACGTTTTGTCTGAAGAGTTTTTATTTCATGTTTTTAGGCTTTGAAAGGTACTTTTAGGCTCTAAATTTAAGCTAAATCTTTGACAAAAACTCCCAGTGTAGCAAGAAAAGAAGACAAGGCCATCTATCTTGACAAAAAAGAGAGCCAGCTGCTTGAAATTTTATGCAAAAACTCTCCCCATGTCGTCACCTACGACAAGATAGATCACCACCTATATAAAAATGAAACCTTATCGCAAGACCGCATAAGATCGCTCGTGCGAGAGATAAGAGCTAAGATACCAACTATCTGCCTAAAAACCGTGAGAGACACTGGATATAAGGTGGAGCGAGTGTGGGGGTTAGTCAAATTTAGATCTTATTTGAGGGCTAAATTTCTATACTTTTGGATCAAATTTGCTTAAATTTGTAAAAACTCTTGCCTTGTTTGGCTATTTTGACTTCAACGATTTTCACAGCACCTTTGATAAATTTGTCTTGCCAAAGCACCGCCCTTTTTTCTCTTAGCAGTTTGCCGTATTCGTGTATCTCGTCAAATTTCTTACATAAAGCCATATCATTTTTGCTATAGCAACTTTTTAAAAATTTGCAAAGCAGTGGACAACCGACCTTTAAAACAGCTTGTGATCGCTAATTATTACAACTATTCTGTGTTGATTTGTGGCACCATTGCACCATCAAAAAGACTTTTTTAGAAAATTTACGAAAGAATTTGTAGAAATTTATAACAAGAGCTGGCTTTACACCAACTCTCTTATATTTTTTGTTAGCTCCAGGCTCGCTTCGATCTCGGCACGTTTTGCCATTACGCTTTCAACATTGACGCCGACATTTATGCCAAGCTTTTTAGCAAAATTATAAAGCTCTGCGAAATTTTCAAGGCAAATTTGCGATGCCGTAGCTAAAAAATCATCACTTTCAAGCATCCTTTTTTCGCTCTTTTTATCAACGCTTATGCCAAGCCACTTGATAAACTCTAGCGTTTTTGTATTGCCGCAAGTAGTAAATGTCAAAATAATAGGTAAATTTAACCCGCTTTTTGCCACGCTTGTTAGTAAATTTTTAGCCAAATTTATATCAAAAACCGCCTGCGAGATGAAAAATTTCGCCCCCATTTTGGCCTTTTGACTCATCCTTTGCTCTTCATCACCTTTTTTAGCATGCCTCTCAGCTATGCAAACACCGCCCACTACAAGCTCTTTAAACTCATCTCTAGCGATCTCATAAGCACGCTCTAAGCTCATTTTAGGCTCTACCTTGCCAGAAGCAACGCCAACAAAAACATTTATATCGCTACTACTTTTGGCTAAATTTGCTCTAAATTCGCTCTCATTATATTTGTTCGCGACCCTATAAAAGATGCTTGATGTCTTTAAATTTAGGTATTTTGAGTAGTAAATTTCAGGGCTTAATGTATCACTAAATTCAAAAGTTCGCTCGCTTTTTATGCGGCTACTTTCATCTTGGATCTCGTAAAGTACCAAGCCATCAGCCTGCACATCTGTAATCCTCTTGTCCCATTTTGCAGCGATCTCTTTAAGCTTTGCCTCGTCAAATTCAGCCTTTGGAGGCGTTAGGCCATAAAGCACTATGCCACTTTCATTGTTTATGATCTTATCTTTTAACATTTTCTAACTTTTTTTGAAATTTAAACGGAGTTTAGCGCCTAGGCCTACTAGACGCTAAAATTTGGATTATAGACCTCTTACGATCTTGACGGCTTCTACCATATTTTTAAGGCTTGGCTCGACCTCTTCCCATTTTCTAGTTTTTAGGCCGCAGTCAGGGTTGATCCAGAGTTGATCTTTTGGCAAGACTTCAAGCAGAGCTTTGATCTGAGCGACGATCTCCTCGACACTTGGCACGCGTGGGCTGTGGATGTCGTAAACGCCAGGTCCGACCTCTTGTTTGTAGCCAACGGCTTTGAAAATTTTAAGTAGCTCGTTGCCACTTCTTGCAGTCTCGATACTGATAACATCAGCGTCCATAGCCTCAATAGTCTTAATAATATCGTTAAATTCAGAGTAGCACATATGCGTGTGGATCTGAGTTTTTGCCTCTGCCGAGCTTACTGAAAGCTTGAAGCAATCAACCGCAAATTTCTCATAAGCTGGGATATTTTCAGCTCTTAGCGGATAGCCCTCTTTAAACGCTGCCTCATCGACTTGGATCACTCTGATGCCTGCATTTTGAAGGTCTGCGATCTCGTCGTAGATACAAAGTGCAAGCTGTTTTGCTACCTCGCTTCTTGGTAGATCGTCACGCACAAAGCTCCAGTTTAGCATCGTTACAGGACCTGTTAGCATGCCTTTCATTACGTGTTTTGTGATACTTTGAGCGTATTTCATCCACTTAACAGTCATCGGCTCTGGGCGGCTTACGTCACCAAAAAGAAGTGGTGGCTTGACGCAGCGGCTGCCGTAGCTTTGTACCCAGCCATTTTGGCTAAATGCATATCCGCTGATCTGCTCGCCAAAATATTCAACCATGTCGTTTCTCTCTGGCTCGCCGTGTACTAGCACGTCTAGGCCGATATCTTCTTGAAATTTCACGCAGTGATCGATATATTTTTTGATGCCTGCTTCATAAGCAGCTGCGTCGATCTCGCCTTTTTTGAAATTTTGGCGAAGTACGCGAAGATCAACCGTTTGAGGGAAGCTACCTATCGTTGTTGTTGGCAAAATGCCGTATTTTAGTGTTTCGCGTTGAATTTTGATACGGTCTTCAAATTTCTCGTCACGCTCAAATTTGCTTAAATTTTTGATACGTTTTTGAACGCTTTCAGAGTGGATGAGTTTTGAAGTAGCGCGAGTTTTAACAGCATTTTTATTCTCTTCGTAAATTTTTGTTTCGCTCTCATCAAGCTTCTCGCCGTTTGCTAGTTTTGTGATGATCTTGATCTCATCAAGCTTCTCAACCGCAAAGCTTAGCCAGCTTTTGATCTCTGGGTTTAAATTCTCTTCATATTTTAGAGTGTATGGTACGTGAAGAAGCGAGCATGAAGTGCCGATGTAAAAGTCTTTGCCGCCTATTTTCTCTGAAATTTCACGAACAAGTTTTACCTTATCATCGATGTTGCTTTTCCAGATATTTCTGCCGTCGATCACGCCTGCAAATAGCGTCAAGTGGCTATTTTTGATAGTCTCAAGTGCCTCGAAATTTCTCTTGCCGTGGATGAAGTCAAGTGCGATGCCGTAAATTTTAGTTTTAGCCACTTCGCTAACTGCCTTGATCGCATGCTCAAAATATGTTGCAAATACGATCTTGATGTTATTTGCAACGCCTGTTAGCTCGTTATAAACCTTTGTGATAAGTGGCAAAAGGTCGCTTTCGTTTTTGTCAGTTACAAAGATTGGCTCGTCAAACTGCACTAAAATTTCATCATCAAGCTTAGAAATTTGCTCAAGTAGCTTTTTATACTCGCCTACAAGCGCGTCTAGGTGCTTAAATGGGCAGCTGCCATCAGTCGTCTTTGAAAGAGCCAAAAATGTGATAGGACCGATCAAATTTACCTTGCCTTTTACGCCGTTAGCCTTCGCCTCTTTGTATTCATTTAAAATTTTGTCTGCTTTTAGGTTAAATTTGCTCTCGCTGCTAAGCTCTGGCACGATGTAGTGGTAGTTTGTGTTAAACCACTTTGTCATCTCCATAGCAACGCCACTTTTGTTGCCTCTTGAGCAAGCAAAATATTGCTCCAAGCCGTTTAAATTTGCAAATCTTGGAGGCGTAGCGCCAAAAGCGATGATGTTATCAAGCATTAGGTCGTAAAATGAAAAATCATTAACGCTAATAGCCGAAATGCCAGCGTCTTGTTGATATTTCCAGTGTCTTTGGCGAAGCGTCTTTGCAGTCTCTTGCAAATTCTCTTCGCTAAAGCCCTCTTTACCAGCCCAAAAGCCCTCTAATGCGCGCTTTAACTCTCTTTTTTCTCCGATTCTTGGAAAACCTAAAACATAACTTTTTATCATTTTTATCCTTTTTAAATTTCTTTTTAAATTAAAACTATGCAGAGCACAGCCACCTTGAATATTTTTATGCAGGTATATCCCTACAACCCAACCCCCCCCCGCACGTTCAATGTTGTTGCGCTGCGCACAAGTCTAGGTCACCCAAAACATGGTGGATGACACCCGCTTCTTCTTAAACTAAAGTAAAATTTATAAAAAACCCTACTAAAAAGATCCTTGCCAAATTTCAGGCATTGCTTAGCTTTGCTATTAAAAATGCAGTTACAATGCAGCGGACCTGCTAGCAAAAATGGATTTATCTCAATGTGAAAAAATGTAAAATCATTTAAAAATTTGCGTGTTTTTTGAAAATCGCTGATATGTTTTTTGCCGAGATTAATGAGCTTTACGCATGGGACAAGGCATCAGCGTTTTTCCTTTGTAGTGAATTTTTGCCGCATTATAAACGCTCTTTGCCAAATTTTTGTTTAAAGTTTGGGCGCTACTAAATTTCGCGCCCAGAGTTTTTAGTCTTTTTTGCCTTTGTTTAGGGATTTTAGCTTAGCATCCATATCAGCTGTAAGCATAGTAAAGACCTTGTTTGTAAGCTCCTGAGTTAGATCTTTAGCCTCTTGCATAGTCTTTTGGCTAAATTCATTTAAGAGTTTGTCCGCTTTTTTCTTATCTTTTTTATAAAGTTTGACGTACTCATCTTCAAATTTAGCCTGTTTTACCGCCAACTCTTTTTCAAATTTAGCGTAGGCCTCTTTTACCACTGGCGAATACTTCTCATAATCAGTCATCACAAGGGTTTGAAGCTTTCTATAAACCCAGTAAATCGAAGTATCATCAGCGTCATATGAGCCATCTGAGTAGCCTTTTATAAAGCCATCAAGCCCCTCATAATACGGCAAATAAACGCTAAGATCAGCCATACCAAGAGCGACGTAGGTCACACGGCCGATCTCTTTTGGTAGCCATGGGCGCACCTGCATGACGTGAGACTCGTATGTTCTAAAGACGCTTATAGCGCGGTAGATGTTTTTCTTATCTTCATCTTTACTAGCGTAATTATCAAACGGCGTGCCGTTGTAGTGGGCTCTCATCGCAGCTTTTAGATCCTCAACACTTAGTTTTTTCTCTGGTTTTAAAAATACTGGGAATTTTTGACCATCGGCGAAGTCTTGTTTTAGGCTTGGGTTAAACATACTTTGCACCCAGCAAACGCGTGGGTAGTTGTAAGTCACATCTCTCTCATCGTCCCTTGTATAGGCCTTTGTGAAGTTAAATTCGCCGTCTTTTGCAGGGTCATAAGTCTTGTTATCGATCGCAAATTTGATGACATCTTTTGCTCCCATGAAATTTGGATCATTCTCTTTATAAGCGTGAAGTCTGCCTTGGTTTGCAGTGACGAAGTACTCATCTTGTGGGATCTTTGAAGCGATCCACTTATGACCTGTGCCAGTTTCAAAGTACCAAAGCTCGTTTGCATCGACAAATACCACACCAAAGCCCTCTCCAGCGCCTTTTGTCTCCACTATCTCACCAAGAAGCTTAACGCCCTCTTTTGCGCTTTTGATGCGTGGCAAAAGCACGTCTGGGATGTCATCTTCTGTGATGCCGGTTTCTTCGTTGTATGGATCAACTTTTAAAAGCTCATCTTTTGCATAGATAGTCTCAGTGCCACTAAGTCCAACGCCAGCCTCGTTGTAGCCGACTGCTCCGTGAAGTTTTGTGTGTGAATTTGCGATAGTTGTGTATCTCATGCCATCTTTTGGGAGTGGATATGTAAAGTCATTTGCGCCGTCATGCGCCTTTGAGCTGTGCATGCCAGTTTGGTTTTTCGTAGCTGGATGTATCAAAAAGACTTGTGCCTTTATAGCCTTGCTATCAGCGCTTCTAGCCACTAACATAGAGCCGTCGTTTGAAGCTTTATCTCCTACTAAAATGGTAGTGCATGCCAAGCTACTTGTGCCTAAAATCGCACTCATAGCGACGATTGATGCGAGAATTTTCCCTTTCATTTTTACTCCTTTAGTAAAATAAAATTTTCATATGTAATTATATGCCAAATTTAATAATTTAATTCTAAATTTTAAAACTTTTTTAAGTTAAATGTAAATTTATTGCAAATTTTGTCTAAGTGAAATTTAAATTTTCTAAAGGATTTTTCGCTATAATCCAAATCTTACGCACTTGCGTATAAAATTTCAAAAAGGATTAGCATGCCAAAGATGAAAACCGTTCGCGGTGCTGCTAAGCGCTTTAAAGTAGGTAAAAATAAGATAAAAAGAGGCTCTGCTTTTAGAAGCCACATCTTAACAAAAAAACCTACTAAGCGTATGAGAGATTTGCGTGGCCCAAAATACGTGGACAGCACAAATGTCCCAGCCGTTCGCAAAATGCTCGGCGTATAAAGCAGCGTAGATTTAAGTTTTTGACAAAAAAGTCATTCAAACTCCCCCAAATTTAGGGGCAAGACTCACTTCGTGAGCGCCAATTTGTAAAAGGATAAATATGGCAAGAGTAAAAACAGGCGTAGTTAGAAGAAGACGCCATAAGAAAGTTTTAAAGCTAGCACGTGGCTTTTTCAGTGCTAGGCATAAACACTTTAGAAAAGCTAAAGAGCAACTAGAGAGAAGTTTAGTTTACGCATATCGCGACAGACGCCAGAAAAAACGTGATTTCAGACGTTTATGGATCGTTCGTATCAATGCAGCTTGCAGACTAAACGACATTAGCTATTCAAGATTTATCAACGGCTTAAACAAAGCTAAGATCGAACTTGATAGAAAAATTTTAGCTGATCTGGCTATGAATGACGCGAAGGCATTTGCGGCACTTGCAAAACAAGCAAAAGATGCTTTGAAATAACACCTTTTCTCCGCTTCGGCGGAGATTTTTTTATACACTTAAATTTTAATAACAAAAACTCTATAAAACTCTTTGTTTTAATTTACTACCCGCGACTTTTACAAACTACTAACCAAATTTAACTACCCACAGCCAAATAGCTAAATTTTAATACTCATATTAAAACAGTGTTTCACCACTCCATTAAATAAAATTTTGGAGGAGATTTTACACCCCAACAAATTTCATATAAATTAATTCTTGAGATATTTAAGTAGCTAAACTCTTAAATGGTTTGTATTCAAATTTTAATCAGCACCGCTATAAATTTAGTTCGACTGTTGAGCACAAATTTAGTGATATAAATTTGAAAACTTACTTACCGCGACTAGCCAAGAATAGGCTAAAAACTCACTCTAAAAGCTAAATTTCAATACTCGTATCAAAGCAGTGTTTCACCGCTCCGCTAAATAAAATTTTACCGTTTTCAAGCCTAAGTCCAAGCTCCTCGCCGCTTTTTGGATAGACTTTTAGACATTGCGCTGCGTTTAAATTTAAAGTAGCGCCATAAAAGCAAGCCGCCATGCCAGTGCCACAAGCTAGCGTCTCATCCTCCACGCCCCTTTCATAGGTTCTTACCTTTAAAACTCCGCCATCAAATTTGGCTAAATTTACATTTGCATTGTATTTTTGGCGAAGCGCCCTGCACTCTTTGACGTCAAATTCATCTAAATTTTGTGTGAAATTTACAAGATGCGGCACGCCAGTATCGTAAAAGTACCAAGTTTTGCCGTTTTCATTTAGCGGTTCGCTTAAAATTTTTGGACTTGTTAGCACGACCTCGACGCACTCACCTTTCACGCTTGCCATCACCTCGCCGCTACCAGTTAGCAGAGCAAATTCGCTTGAACTAACAAGGCCGTTTAGATAGGCATATCTAGCAGCCGCACGCGAGCCGTTGCCACACATCGCAGCGTAGCTTCCGTCGCTGTTGTAAAACTCCCATTTCACGCCCTTTTCGTAAGGTAAAAGCACGATGAGCCCGTCAGCTCCCACGCCGTTTGTTCTGCTGCAAATCTGCCTTGCAAGCTCGCTTCTATCTTTGCTCAAAAATGTGTGAAATATGACAAAATCGTTGCCGCTGGCGTTATATTTTGAGACTTGCATGAGCCATCCTTTTATTTTTTGCGTGATTTTACTAAAATTTAGATAAGAGTTATTAGTGATTTTAAAGGAGCCACTTTGAAGAGCTACATCTTAAATTTAGAAAAAGAGTTTTCTTTAATAGAAAATGGCTTTAAAGAGCAAGAAAATAGGGCTTTGGCTGACTATAAAGCAAAGGGAGCTGCGCACTGCAAAGAGCTTGCATACCTAGCATACGGCTCGAATGTCTATCAAGTGCGGATGTATGCGGTTTTTCTCTTTGGACACCTATCGGATAGTGAAGAAATTTTGGCGTTTATGAGAGATGAAGTCTCAAAAGATGAAAACTGGAGGGTTCAAGAGGTGCTAGCAAAGGCATTTGATGAGTTTTGTAAAAAAGTTGGCTACGAACAGGCACTTTTAACGATCGATGAGTGGGTAAAAAATGGCAACGCAAATGCAAAAAGAGCCGTAACAGAGGGGCTTAGGATATGGACAAATAGGCCCTATTTTAAAGATAACCCAGATGAGGCCATTAGGCGTCTAGCTAGCCTAAAAGAAGACGAGAGCGAGTATCTTAGAAAGTCGGTTGGCAATGCTCTAAAGGATATAAGCAAAAAATTTCCAAATTTAGTAAAAGCTGAGCTTGATAGCTGGAATTTAGCTAGTAAAGAGAGCTTGCAAACATATAAATTTGCTAGTAAATTTATCAAGAGATAGCGCAAATTTGCTTTAGAAATTTCTCTAGCTCTAGCTTTAAATTCTCCATGTCGCTGCTATTATCGATAATAAATTTTGCCATTTTTCGCTTTTTCTCGATGTCCATCTGAAGCTCTACTCTAGCTTTTGCAGCTTCTAAATTTAGAGCATTTCGGTTCATTAGACGGCTTAGCAAAAGCTCTTTTGGCGCGTAGATCACAGCTACATTTTTAAACTCGCTGTAACGCTGCTTTTTTTCAAAAAACAAAGGGATATCTACAAAATAAACCTGCCCCAATCGCTCAAGCTGCGAAGCTTTGAAAAAAATTTCAGCTTTTATCTTTGGATGTAAAATTTGCTCTAAATTTTTAAGCTTTTTTGGCTCGTTAAAGACGATGGTACCCAGTTTTTTGCGATCTATCTTACCAGTCTCATCTAAAATTTGCTCGCCAAAAGCTTCTACTATCTCGCATTTGCAAATTTCAAGCTGTTCGTGGGCGATCAAGTCCGCATCTATCACGCTAAAACCTCGCTCTTTTAGTAAATTTACAACCGTGCTTTTGCCACTAGCGATCGAGCCTGTGATGACGTAGGCGTTTGGAAATTTCTGCAAACTCGCTCCATTTTTGAAAATTGATAACAATTTTAGCAACTTTTGGCTAAAGTTTTAAAAAATAACCAAAAGGGTGAAAATGATAAGTTATAAAGATGCTGGAGTCGATATAGATGCTGGAAATAGCTTTGTTGAGGCGATCAAGCCTTTCGTAAAATCTACGCAAACACCAAACGTCATAGGCGGTATCGGATCATTTTCAGGTGCGATCAGACTGCCAAGCGGATATAAAAATCCAGCCATTTTAGGCGCGACCGACGGCGTTGGCACGAAGCTTCGCCTAGCTATCGACGCTAAGAAATTTGAGGGTGTTGGCGAGGATCTAGTCGCAATGTGCGTAAATGACCTCATCTGCAACTTCGCCACACCACTCTTTTTCCTCGACTACTACGCGACTGCAAAGCTTGAGATAGAAAGCGCCAAAGAGGTGGTAAAAAGTATCGCAAACGGCTGCAAAAAGGCGCAATGCGCGCTGATCGGCGGTGAGACAGCCGAGATGCCGTCAATGTATGAAAAGGGCGACTTTGACCTTGCTGGATTTGCCGTGGGTATCGCCGAGGCTGACGAGATCGATAGGAGCAAATTTGTAAAATCTGGTGACGTTTTAGTCGCACTTCCAAGTAGCGGCCTGCACTCAAATGGCTTCTCTCTTGCAAGAAAAGTGGTAAGCGAGCTTGGGCTAAAATTTGATGAAAAAGTGGGCGATAAAAAACTTATCGACGTGCTTCTTGAGCCAACTAGAATTTACGTGAGCGACTTTCTAAGATTAAAAGATAAGATCACAGCGATGGCGCATATAACGGGTGGTGGCATAGTTGAAAACTTGCCTCGCGTCTTCCCTGCTGGACTTGGTGCAAAGGTGCAAAAAAGCGCTATAAAAACGCCTGAAATTTTTAAAATCCTAGCTCAAAAAGTAGAAGATAGCGAGATGATGAGGACATTTAACATGGGCGTTGGTATGATCCTTGTCGTGCCTAAAGAAAACATTGATGCTGTCTTAGCAAATAGTGATGGCTACGTGATCGGCGAAGTGGTAAGCGGCAAAGGCGTTGAGCTAGTTTGATGCAAGATTTTAGCAAAAAACGTCTGCTAAGGACCGAAAATAAGAGCTTTTTTGATCTTAGCATTTATGAATATATAGGCTATTTTGATGTACTAGAAAGCGATATCAAAAAACTTGATCTCTATAGTCACTGGTGCAAGGTCTCACGCGCCTCTACTATGCTCTGCGTCACGCATGATAATGGCTAGAAATTTAGCCAAATTTTTATAAATACAGGAAAGTAACTTGGCAAAGCAAAAGGCGAAAATCGCACCTATCTGGGCTAGAGTAAAGGCCTCTATCATAGATCTTTTCATCATCGGTATGCCAGTATTTTACATCAGCACATATCTCGTTCTTGGCGGTAAAGAGGCCTTTTTAAACAACCAGCTTGCGATCTTTGTGGTAAATAGTATCATCTCACTTATAATGTGCCTCTTTTTTAGCATAAAAGCGCAAACTCCAGGCTACAAAGCACAAGAAATTTATCTCATAAATTTACAAACCGGCAAAAAACTAGGCCTTTTTCACGCGATCTTGCGTCAAATTTGCTTTGCATTTGCCGGCTTTAGCATCATCGGACTTTGCCTTTGCTTTTTTAGAAAAGACAAACTAAATTTACACGACATCATAACCCACTCAGCCGCCGTGCAAAAAGCAGCTTAAATTTACTTTGCTCCGTGCCAAAGTAGGCGGTTTTTACCTAGTTTTGTGTCGATGCTCTCTTTTATAATGGAGCAGATATACTCTTTTGAAAGCCCTATGGCCTCCTCCAAGCTCTTGCCCTTTGCAAGGTAGCAAGCAAGCGCCGTTGAAAAGCTACATCCAGTCCCACTCATAACAAGCGGGTTAATCATATGTGATTATTATTTTTGCAACACCCTATTTTAAATTTTATGGTTAGCCCAAGGTCTATATCGTTCTATCACAAAATAATGCACATTTATCAATGTAAATTTAGCTGATGAAGTGTTATTTCGAATTTTGGTCATAAATCGCCTAAGCTAGCTAGATAAATAGAGAAAATCAAGGTCAAAAATGAAGAAATTTAGCTACAAGCCACGAAAAATTTTTGATTAAATTTAGGATGAAATTTAAGCGCTTTGCGAGTAGAGTTTAACCTCGTTTATCAAAAACTCATAGACTCTTTGTTGCACTAAAATTTCCTCCTCGCAGCCACTCATCAAGCGGCGAAGGTGCGAAAAATCTATCTTTTTAGCATATCTTTTGTGATCTTTCATATCTTTATCTATACTTAAAAGAAGCGTGTCAAGCGTGATCCTATCGTTTTTCTTAACCCTTGCCACGTACTCTCTAACGGTTTGGATTAAGAAGTCTTTTCTAGTTTGATCGTTTTCATAAATTTCATTTACAATGTCATTTAAGATGAAAAAATCATCCTCATCTGGGTCAAATTTAGCCGAGATAATCGCAGCAAAAATTTTGGCACGAAACTCTAAAGACTTGTGATGATAGACAAAAAAATCTCTAAAGGCCGATAAAAAACTAAGTTTGATCTTTCCTGACATTGCCCTACTTTTGGTGAAATTTATGTGAGATTATATACTTTTAAAGCTAAATTTTTAAAAATGTAACTATAAAACTAAATTTAAGTATAGTTTTTGTATGATTGCGAAGCTCCTTCTTAGACCTGTGCAATGCTTTTTATGAGCACCGCTTCAGGGTGGGAACACAGCAGAGCACTTGTATTAAGTGTGTGCCGCAGTCATCTGAGAGGGGGTCTTTCTAAACCAAAATGCTCATTAAAATCATCGCAAATTTCTAAAAAATCCACTCCATCGATCTTAGGTTTTTCGCTAAAAAATTTATACATATTATTAAAGCCGTCAGTTAGCTCTTTTGACTTGACACCGTAGCTTATAGAAATTCCAGCTTCGATGTAGGCTGAGAGCTTGTCGCAGTATTTTAGCGCTTTGCCATCGATCGGGTTAAATTTATCCTCATTTACGTTCTCCATAGTCCCTTCGTGGCAGATGATCTTGCGCTCATAAGTCCTATTTTCAAACTCATCTTTGATAAATTTCTCGCCATCTTTTCTGATGCCAAGGATGTAGCTAAACTCATCTTTTATTTTTTCAGGCACAAATGGCAAAATCCTCTCATCAATAAGCCTCATCTCATACTCGCTGATGATCTCATTTAGCCCCTTTACGCCGTATTTTACAGGGCTTATGATATCTCTTGTTAGGCTCTCTGGTAGGTCGTGGAATAGTGCGCAAAAGAAGTTATTTTCTAAGCGTTTTTTGCAAGCTTTTGCTTTTAGTGAATAAAAATAGCTAAGTATCGCAACAACTAGCATGTGTCCTAAAACTGCAGTTTCGGGGATGCGAGGCGTTTGTGCCCAGCGCTTTTGAAACCTTAGCCTGCCACTTAGATCTACAAGGCGGGCTAATTTTTGATTCATAGCAATCTTTCTAATACCAATTAACTCGTAATAATCCTCCATCTCCTCCTCAACCTTCGCCTTAAGCTCGTCGATGTCACTTAAAAATTGGCTCGTTTGATAGACGATAGAAAATTCCCACCTCGTGGCAAGATAGCTGGCTGCTTTTAGTATAAGGTGCTCTTTTTCATGAGTTTTGTCGTTTTTATAGTGGTTTTTAAACCTCTCCAAAAACTCGCCGTCCTCGATATCTGAGATGAGCGTCTCAAGGTTGCTTAAAACCCAGCTATTTATCTGCTCTTTTTTTGTCTTTTGGATGTGGTGAAAGACGTCAGGGCGTATGTCTGTGACTACGACCCTGCTTAAAAACTCAAAAATTCCAGCCTCGATGATGTAGTTCATATCGGCATTTTGCTCTTGTTTTGCTATGAAATAAGCGATGATAAATTTATGAGCCTGTTTGTCAAGCTCGACTAAATTTGTCATCTTTGGATAGTCGTTCCAACGTGATATAGATGCTGCTTTAAAGATATGTTCTATAAGCTTAGCACTTATCATTATTTATCCTTTTTGACTACTTTTGGCTTCTTATCATCAGCGTAGCTTATTTTTCTAAAGCCCTCTTTGTTTGAGCTTCTTCTTGGCTTGTCATCTTTTTTAAATTTATCATCTCTGCTGCCTTTGCTGCTAGCGCGATCGCTTGTGCTACGTCTCTCGCGCGGCTTGTCGCTAAAGCTTCTCTCCCTACTTCTTGGAGCGTATTCTTTCTCTTCAGCTGGCTTTTTTACCACTAGATCAGAGCTAATCTCGATAACTGTATGGACATTTCCACGTGGGTTAAAGTCGCCAACTATCTTCATAAATTTAGGCTCAAGTTTTTTCTCTAAAACAGAGTAAATTTCATTTATGCTATCTTCGTGGCTGATGTTGCGGTTCATAAAGCTATTTATATAAAGCTTTATCGCTTTTAGCTCGACAACTAGCTTATTTGGGATGTACTCAAAGTATATGGTCGCAAAGTCAGGATAACCAGAGCGAGGGCAAAGGCAGCAAAACTCAGGCAGAGTGATCTTTATGACGTAGTCCCTTGTTTGCTTATTTTCCCAGACCTCAAGGTCACTCTCTACGTCAAATTCTTTTAAAATTTTCTCGCCATACTTCATCTCTTCGCTCATTTTTTATCCTTTTTCTTTTAAATATCCAAGTGTTTAACGTCTTTTGCGTGGTCTTGGATGTAATTTCTTCTTGGCTCGACCTCATCGCCCATGAATAAATTAAACGTATCAGAAGCGCTTATAGCGTCGTTTATATCGATCTTTAAAAGTCTTCTGTTCTCAGGGTTCATCGTAGTCTCCCAAAGCTGCTCAGGGTTCATCTCACCAAGACCTTTGTAACGCTGGATGTATGCACCTTTTTTCGCATTTTTCTCTACTTCATCAAGCACGTCTATAACGTCACTATGCAAGTCTAGGCCACGCTCTTTTATCTTTTGGCTGATGTAAAGCGCCTCTTCATAGAGTGGATTTGTAAATAAATTTTCATTTACCACAAGCTCTTCTAGGCCGCTTTCAGTTTGGACATAAATTCTAACCTCATCATCGCTAACGTAGTGGTTTAGGATATTGTGACCCTCAGCTTTTAAGAAGTCTCTTAAAATTTCAAAAATTTCATTGTAGCTTTTTGAGACGATATCTGGATTTTCTATCATATAGCGGATCGCCGAAAGGACGTTAAAGCGTTTTTCAAGCTCTTTTAAGACGCTTCTATAAGCTGCAACGATCTTTAAAAAATCAATCAAATCCGCACTGCCAATGCCCTCTATATCAACGCCCTCGATGCCAGTTTCGATAAGAAATTCATTTAGTGCTTTTTCATCTTTTAGATAAATTTCTTTCTTACCTTTTTTATAGCGGTAAAGTGGCGGCTGAGCTAGATAGATGTGGCCGTTTTCTACAACTTTATTTAAAAATCTAAAGAAGAATGTTAAAAGTAGTGTTTGAATATGGCTACCATCGACGTCGGCGTCGGTCATGATGATGATCTTATGATATCTAAGCTTCTCAGCGTCAAATTCATCTCCGATACCGCATCCTAGAGCTGTTATCATATTTTTTATCTCATCAGATTTTAAAATTTTATCTAGTCTTGCCTTTTCAACGTTTAGAATTTTACCCTTAAGCGGTAATATCGCTTGAAAAACTCTATCACGTCCCTGCTTTGCAGAACCGCCCGCAGAGTCGCCCTCCACTAGGTATAGCTCGCTAATTACCGGGTCTTTACTCTGACAATCAGCTAGTTTGCCAGGGAGTGTGCCTACGCTCATGCTCTCTTTTTTACGAGTTAGATCTCTAGCTTTTTTAGCAGCTTCCCTACCACGAGCTGCCATTAGGGCTTTATCCATTATCGCTCTTGCTTCGATAGGATTTTCTTCAAAATACTTTGTAAGCACGTCAAAAACCATCTTTTGAACGATAGGTTTTACATAGCTTGAGCCTAGCTTGCCCTTTGTTTGTCCCTCAAACTGCGGCTCTGGCACCTTTACGCTAACAACTGCGATAAGTCCCTCGCGGATATCTTCACCAGTTATCTTTGTATCTTTTTCACGTGCAGCAGCGTTTGCTTGAACGTAGTTTGTGATAACTCTTGTAAGGCCCGCTCTAAAGCCAGCCTCGTGAGTACCGCCATCTGGAGTTTTGATGTTATTTACAAAGCTTAGTAAATTTTCACTATAAGTGTCGTTGTAAAGTAGGGCAAAATCAACCATAACATCATCTTCGCCGCCGCTAAATGAGACTGCTTTGCTAACAGCATTTGCCTTGTTCATATCAGTTACAAAGCTCTCAAGTCCGCCCTCAAAATGAAAGCTCTCACTTCTGCCATTTCTTTGATCTTTAAAATTTATAGTTATCTTTGGGTTTAGATAGGCTAGCTCGCGAAATCTTTTTACTAAAATTTCATCGTCAAATTCAGTCACTTCAAATATGCTATCATCTGGCCAAAACTCGACTTGTGTGCCTGTGCGATTTGTAGTTTTTATCACTTCAAGATCGCTTTGAGGGATACCTTTTGCAAATTCTTGTCTGTGAAGCTTGCCATCACGTTTGATATTTACGACTAGCTTTTTAGAAAGGGCATTTACGACAGAAACACCAACGCCGTGAAGACCGCCAGAGACTTTATATGTGTCCTTGTCAAATTTACCACCAGCGTGAAGCACAGTTAGAACAACAGTCGCAGCTGAAATTTTCTCAGTCGGGTGCATATCTACTGGGATACCACGTCCATTATCGCTAATGATCGCTGAGCCCTCACGTGTAAGCTCAACATCTATCGTATCGCAGTATCCTGCCATCGCTTCGTCGATAGAGTTATCAACGACTTCGTAGATCATGTGGTGAAGACCGCTTATGTTAGTATCGCCTATATACATGCCTGGGCGCTTCCTGACCGCCTCAAGCCCTTTTAGTACTTTAATATTTTCTGCGCCGTAATTATTTTCCATCATAAACCTTTTTTAACTTATATATTTAATGGACTTATAACCGTTAAAAGCTCTTTTGAGCTAACAACGAAAGGTAAATTTTTATCTTTAAATCCAAACTCAAATTTCTCATCTTCTATGCTTTGTAAGAAGTCTATTAAATTTCTATTTTTTACATTTATGCTGATATCTTCTTCAAGTCCTGTTTGAAACTCTATCATCGTTTTTGCCTCAGAGTTGTCCTCTATGATGCTCTCAAACGTGATGCTCTCTTTTGAAAAAGTTATCTTCATCTGATCGCTTAGCATCGAGATAGTTTTGATGCCCTCAACCATCTTATCTCTGCTTAGCTCAAATCTTATAGCAATATCTTTTGGTATAACGCGCTCATAGTCAGGGAATTTGCCATTTATCATCTTTGTGAAAAACTCAAAATTTTGGCTTTGAGCGATGAGAACGTTTTCATCGTAGTAAATTTCTATCTTGTCGAAAAATAGCTTTTGAATTTCATTTATCGCCTTTTTAGGGATGATCAGTGAAAACTCATTGCTCGCTTCATTTGCAAATTTAAATACAGCTAGCCTTTTTGTATCAGTACCGACTATATTTATATAGTTTTGTTTTATATCTAGTAAAGCGCCATTTAGCTCAAATTTAGGGTTGTTGCTATCGATGCATGGTAAAATTTTCTTTAAGCTTCTGCCTAACATTATGGCGTCTATGTCAAATTTAGCCTTGCCATCTATCGTTGGAAACTCTGGGAAGTCTTCAAATTTATACATAGGAAGTTTGTATTTTGAGTTTTTTTGTTTGATGTAAAGATAGTTATTAACAGTTTCAAGCGTTACCTCTTCATCTTTTAGGCTTTTTATTATGTCAAGTAGCTTTTTACCATTTGCAGTTGCATAGCCCTCATCAACGATCTTTACGTTGCTTAGTTTATATGCTAGTCCTATCTCGTGATCAGTTGCTTTTATGTTTAAAACTCCATCTTTTGCAGAGATATAGATGTGAGAAGTTATAGCACTAAGATCTCTTTTTTCGAGATATGGATTAGTGTTTGTTACTATGCTCTCAAGCATGTTTTTGTTTATTAAAACCTTCATTAAATACTCCCTCTTATTTTTAATTTTCTTTTTGTTGTATTAGTTGGTAGCGTGAAAGTGTGAAAACCATCTTTTCTCACGCCAGCATCGTTATTTAAAATGTGAAAAGAATTTTTCATTTCTTCACATTTATTCACGAATTTCATTCTGTTTTTATCCTTTTGTTAAAATTTTGTTCTTTATCTCAGTCACTCTGAGGTTGAAAATTTCGTTGCTCTCCATGAGCTCGTTTATCTTTTTTATATTGTGACTAACGGCGCTATGGTCTTTCATACCAAAATAGTTTGCGATTTGTGGCATTGAATTTGTTGTAAGCATCTTTGCAAGGTAGATGATGATGCGTCTAGCCTCGACGATGTTTTGCACTCTTGACTTGCTTTTTATGTCGCTTGGCTTGATATTTAGCTCTTTGCTCACGATCTCTATAATGGTCTCTAAATTTATATTTTCATGCTTCTCTTTGATGAGATCTTTTAGCGTGTTTTTAGCAAATTCAAGCGTTATCTCAACTCTCATCAAGCTTGCATAGGCGTTTAAATTTATGATAGCGCCCTCGATCTCACGGATATTATCGCCCATGTTTGTAGCGATGTAGTCAATCACCTCTTTGTTTAGATAAATTTTGTCAAATTCACATTTTTTGATGATGATGGCTATCTTTGTATCAAGCTCAGGCGGTGTAATATCAGCCATTATGCTTTGTTCAAACCTAGACTTTAGCCTCTCATCAAAGCCTTTTAATATCTTTGCTGGGCGGTCTGAGGTCATGACGATCTGACCTTTTTTGGCGATGAGCTCGTTAAAGGTGTTAAAAAACTCCTCTTGAATTTTATCGGTTTTACCAAGAAACTGCACGTCGTCTATTAGTAAAACGTCGCAGTTTCGGTACTTTTCACGAAATTTAGTCATCGAGTGGCTATTTAGATGCGTGGTAAAATCAATCATAAACTGATCACTCGTCACGCAGATAACGACCTTGCCTTGATCTAGGCAGTAGTTACCAACTGATTGAAGCAGGTGCGTCTTGCCAAGACCAGTTGTGCCATATATAAAAAGTGGGTTGTAAAGCACACCAGGCTTGTCTGCAACTGCTTTTGCGTTTAGAAATGCAAACTGATTTGAGTCGCCGCAGACAAAATTTTCAAATGTATATCCAGGGTTTAAAATACTGCTTTGTGCCTTGATCTGCTTTACATTTACTTGGCTTTGTTTTATATTTTTTAGCTTTGTTTGGCTAGTTATCTCGACCTCTGGCTTTTTGCCTGTTTTTACTTCGTAGAGGTAGGCGATCTTTTCTGCATATCTAGTTTTTATAAATTTAGCCATCAATTCACTTGTGGCGTTAAAAACTATAAAATCTTCGTTTGAAGCCTTTTCGTTAAATTTTAATTGTTTGATGTAGCAGTCAAATTCATTAGCGGATATTTTTGTCTGTAAAAGCTCTAAAATCTCGTCTGCTAGCAAATTTAAACCCTTTTGAAGTAATTAATTTTATTAGCGATTTTATCTTAAATTTAATAAAACCTTTGTTAAACTCCGACAAACTTTTTCACGCCGTGAAAAAGTCGTGAAAAAGTATTGAAAAGATTGTGATGAAAATTTTAGGAATCGATCCAGGCACGAAAAATTGCGGTTACGCGATACTTGAAAAGAACAAATTTAAAACTATACTTCTTGAAGCTGGGCTTATAAAGATAAAGCCAAACACGCTTCAATACCAAATAACAGAGCTTTGCGAGGGGCTTGATCTCATCTTTAAAAACCATAAATTTGACGAGGTCGCGATAGAGGACATCTTCTTTGCCTACAACCCAAAAACGGTCTTAAAGCTCGCTCAGTTTCGCGGGGCACTTAGTCTTAAAATTTTGCAGCTTCATGGTGACTTTGCCGAATACACGCCGCTTCAAGTAAAAAAAACAGTCACTGGCAAGGCAAAGGCTGACAAAGAGCAGGTGTCATTTATGGTAAAAAAAATTTTAGGCATAAATAAAGAGATAAAACCGCTTGATATCACCGATGCGATCGCGATCGCGCTAACTCACGCGAATAATTTAAGAATAAACTAAATTTAATAGGAAAAATATGGCAACGCTAAAAGCTTTACTAATAGGAAATGTGAAAAACTACGGCTCGCAAAATGTGACTGATAAACTAAATTTACCTTGGAGCTCAGCTATTTTTAAAGTGGCTCAAAATGGAGAAATTTTCGCAAATGAGCTTGGCTTTGAGGGCGATAGCGTCGCTGATACGAAGCACCACGGCGGCCCTGAAAAGGCAGTCTTTGCAAATTCGTTTGCAAACTACGCTGAGTGGGAGAAATTTTTAGGATTAAAAAATATGGCTTATGGGGCGATGGGGGAGAATTTATGTATTGACGGGCTTGATGAGAGCTGCGTTTATGTGGGCGATATCCACAAGGTGGGCTCGCTTGTGCTTCAAGTCTCACAGCCTAGAAAGCCATGCTTTAAGCTCTCAAAAAGATGGGGCAATGAAAATATGGCTACTCACATCTTTGAAACAGGCCTTACTGGCTGGTACTACCGTGTCCTTACGCCAGGATCGTGCAAAGCAGGCGACGTGATAGAGGTTGTAGAAAGTGATCCAGTTCATATGAGTATTTTAGAGATAAACAGGCTCTTTTACGCGCCAAGTGAAAATTTAAATTTACTAGAGAAATTTAACGCCCTCACCACTCTTACAAATGGCTGGCATGATGATATGAAAAGACGCATCGAGGGAATTTATAGCACTGAATTTATGAGAACACTATAAAAAAGCTATAAACATTTTCATTTTTACTCCGATTTTGTTCTACAAATAAATTTCAAACAAAATTTAAAGGAGTAAAGGTGTTTCGTTCTATCACAAATAAAATAGCATTTGCCTTGATGATCTTACTCATCATCTCGTTTTGTACTATTTCCGCGGTCAGCTATTTTACGTCAGAGAAAAAGGTGGTTGAGCTTGTTAGCCAAAAAGAAGATCAAATTCTAAAAGATGTAAAAGGTGTCATAGATACGTTTTTTGATGAAAATTTAGAATACGTTAAAAAATCTTCAGCTGTTATCGATGAGTTACAAAGTGGCGACGAGATAATGAATTTTGTTTTGCTTGAGAAAAAGATATCAAATTCCATAATAACTTATGTATATTATGGTGATGAAGATGGACGCTTTTTTCAATCAGATGGTAAAAGAACAACCGTAGCTGATAAATATGACCCAAGAACTAGAGGTTGGTATAAGAGTACAAAAGAAAAAAATAAAGAAATTTATACCGAGCCAAGAGTCACTTCTACAAATGATCTAGTTATCACTTTTACTGCTCCTGTCATAAAAAATGGTAAATTTGAAGGTGTTTTCGGTATTGATATAGACATTAAAAAGTTAAGTGACAAGATCCTTGATATTGGTAAAACTAAAGAAGGTGGATATGCTTATATTATGAAAAAAGATGGAACTATGCTTATTTCTGATATAGCTTCAGAAGTTGGTACCATCTTACCTGCTACAAAGGTCGTCTCAGAAAAGTATAACAATAAAGAATTTGACGAAAATGGTCTGATCTCATATAAAAACTCTAAAAACCAAGATGTAACAGCTAAAATTTTACCTATCAACGATGATGGCTGGCTTGCTGCTGTTGCAATAGGTGCGGATACCTTTTCAAACAACACTATGCCTATCTTAAAAGCTCAGCTAATACTTGCAGTGCTCTTTATAGTCATACTCTCAGCCATTGTATTTGTACTACTAAAACGCTCACTTAAACCTATCGGAGTTATCCAAGAGAAGCTTTCTGATACATTTAAATTTATCACTTATGAGAGCAGCACTGCCCCAAGCAAGCTAGATATTCACACGACTGATGAATTTGGTGTGATGAGTGAAGAGATAAATAAAAATATCGATAAAGTCATAGTTGGTATCCAAAAAGATAATACTATGCTTGAAGAGCTAAATGTAGCTGCAAATAACATGATAAGAGGAAATTTAGGTGTTAAACTTAGCCAAAATCCAAACAATCCATCGCTTATTAAGCTAAGAGATCTACTAAATACTTTCTTTAGTTCTATTAGTCAAAATTTGGGCAATGTAATAAATATATTAAATGCTTACTCTAAAAATGACTATACTGCAAAGATTGAAATAGATGAAAACATTGAAGCTGATCTAAAAGCCATGATGCTTGGTATAAATAGCTCTGGTGTTGCTATTTGCAATATGCTAAATGATAACTTAAACCAAGCTCAAATTTTGGAAGAAAAAGCACAAATTTTATCTGAATCTATGAAGAATTTAACTTCAGGAGCAAATAAGCAAGCAGAGTCTATTCAAGAAAGTGCAGCAGCTATCGAAGAGATGTCAAGCTCAATGAATGCAATATCTCAAAAGACAGCGGATGTTATAAGACAAAGTGATGAGATCAAAAATATCATCATTATTATCCGTGACATCGCTGATCAGACAAATTTACTAGCCCTTAATGCTGCCATAGAAGCTGCTCGTGCAGGTGAGCATGGACGTGGCTTTGCAGTTGTGGCTGATGAGGTTAGAAAGCTAGCTGAAAGAACACAAAAATCACTTGGCGAGATAGAAGCAAATACAAATGTCCTTGCTCAATCAATTAACGAGATGAGTGAATCAATCAAAGAGCAAACAACAGCTGTTGATATGATAAATCAAAGTGTATCTCAAATAGATAATGTTACAAAAGAAAATATTTCAGTTGTTAATACTACAAACGATGTAACTAGCGAGATAGACGGCATGGCGAAGGTCATACTAACAGACGTTAGAAAAAATAAATTTTAATACCCAAAAATACTACTAGGCTCATGTAAATTTACGTGGGCCTTTAAATTTTAAATCTTTTTTACGCTAAAATTACCAAAAATTTAAAGGAGAATATATGCCACTACTTGATAGTTTTTGCGTAGATCATGTGAAGATGAAAGCCCCAGGAGTAAGACTAGCAAAGAGTATGAAGACCCCAAAAGGAGATGATATCAGCGTTTTTGACTTGAGATTTTGCAAGCCAAATGAAGAAATTTTGCCAGAAAAGGGCATCCACACTTTAGAGCACCTTTTTGCTGGCTTTATGAGAAACCATCTAAACGGCAACGGCGTGGAGATCATAGACATCTCGCCGATGGGCTGTAGGACGGGCTTTTATATGAGCGTGATAGGCACACCTAGCGAAGAAGCTGTAAAAAAGGCATGGCTTGCTTCGATGAAAGATATCTTAGAGGTCAAAGATCAAGATAAGATCCCAGAACTAAATAAATTTCAATGCGGCACTTACAAGATGCACTCGCTTGATGAGGCGCACGCCATAGCAAATAAAATTTTAGCACAAGGTCTAGTCATCATAAATAACGAAGAGATCAAACTTGACGTTGATGCTATGGGACTAAAAAAGCACTGATTTGAAGCCAGCTAAACAAGAAAATCAAGCCTATCTAAAAGAGCAAATTTTAACCTATCTTGGTAATAAACGCTCTCTTTTAGGCTTTATCGAGCGAGGCGTAAAATACGCAAAAGACGAGCTTAAAAAAGAGAAGCTTAGCTGCTGCGACCTCTTTAGCGGAAGCGGCGTGGTGGCTAGGTTTTTAAAACAAAATAGCGAATTTCTAGTCGCAAACGACTTGGAGCTTTATAGCTTCATCACAAACTCATGCTACCTGCAAAACGTCACAAATGAGCTAAAAGATGAGATAAATTTCTGGCAAAAAAAGCTTGAAAAAGAGATAGAAGAAAACCTTTCTGAGGGCTTTATAACAAGGCTTTATGCCCCGCAAGATGACGAAAATATCACTTTTGGAGAGCGGGTCTTTTACACGAAAAAAAATGCCAAATTCATCGACACTGCAAGAAGGCTCATAGATGAGATATTGCCAGAGGAGATGAGAAAATTTTTCATAGCTCCACTACTTTATAACGCAAGCGTGCATGCAAATACGAGTGGAATTTTTAAAGGTTTTCATAAAAATAAAGAGGGCATCGGTCAGTTTGGTGGCAGGGGGCAAAATGCCATCTCAAGGATCACTTCTGATATAAATTTGACTAAGCCTATTTTTTCAAATTTTAGTGTGCCATTTGAGGTCTATCAAAAGGATGCAAATTTGCTCGCAAAAAAGCTTGATGGGCTTGATCTAGCCTATCTTGATCCGCCTTATAACCAGCATCCATACGGCTCAAACTACTTCATGCTAAATCTCATCGCAAGCTATGAAGAGCCAAGTAAAATTTCAAAAGTTTCAGGCATCGCAAAGGACTGGAACAGATCAGTTTTTAATAAAAAATCATCAGCAAGCGAGGCATTTTTCGAGCTGATAGCAAATTTAAAGGCGAAATTTGTGCTCATCTCGTTTAACTCAGAGGGCTTTATAAACCAAGATGAATTTGACAAAAATCTAAATAAAATGGGCAAAGTTCATCTGCTTCGCCAAAAGTATAACGCCTACCGTGGCAGCAGAAATTTAAAAGCTAGAAACATCCACGTAGACGAACTTCTTTACGTTTTGAAAAAGTAAATTTAAAGGATATAAGATGACAACTACAATTTTTAAAGGTGATATAACGCCTCAGATAGCCCAAATTTTACAAGATGCCTACGAAGCTATAAAAAAGATCGATCCTCAGTTTAAGATGGAAAATGATGGATACAGACTTTGTAAAGAGGATGCAAAATATCTAAAAGATGTAGCCTTTAAGGCTAAAAATAGCGAGCTTGAATGTGTTGAAGAAGATGAATTTAAACGTCATAAAAGAGAGTTGCTCATAGGACTTGGTGCAGATGAGAGTAAAATTTTCTAAGGAATTTGAGCAAGCTACTGATAAGATCATTAAATTTATAGCTAAAGATAGTGTTGAGAAGGCGGTACTTTTTTACAATGATCTGATAACAAAGATCGAAGAGATAAAATATATGCCGTATCGTTTTCGTAAAAATTTAGATATAAACGATGATGATGTTAGAGACTTGATATTTCATGGTTATGTTGTTCCATTTTATATCGATAAAGAAAAAGAGACTATAACTATACTTTTGATCTACAAAGAGAATTTACCAAGCATAAAATTTTAGTTCTTTCTCTTTATTTAACTACTTTTAATTTTAACCCTCATCCTCTGGCAAGCACTTCTCAAAGATAAATTTATGCTCATTTGGCAAGGCGTCGTAGATAGCATTTGCTAAATTTCTTATCTCCCAAAGGGCGGATTTTGAGCTTCTTAGAGAGATGAAATTTTGCAAGCTTCTAGCATTTATACTCCATGTAAGCTCGGTTTTATAGCACTCTGGCAAGCAGTATTTGACTATGTCTAGGCTTTTTGTAGTTGAGGCTAAAATTTCACGTAAATTTTCAAGCGCTTTTATGCTCGCGTTATCGACCATTTCGTCATTTGTTAGCACGATAAATTTAGCTGCACGCTCAAACTGCCCTACTTCAAATTTCTCCTCTTTTTTTAGCTCTTTTAGCGTGTAGCGGGTTGATTTGACGCTTAGGCTTGCCAATCGGTGGCGGGCTAGCTCTTGAAGTAGTGCGCGCGAGATGCCTTGGATGTAGAAGTTGTAGTAAAGATGCTCTAGTGTTGAAGCGTGTTTAAATTTATTACCCACCCTGTCTATCAGCTCGACGTCTTTTTCGCCGCCGTTGTCGCCTTTTTCAAAGCTTTGCCAGCATGTGCGGATCGCGTGAGAGCAGATATTTAGTGGGGTGTGATTTAGAAGCGTTACTTGCATATTTTCTCTTTTTGTGAAATTTTTTAGCATTTTACAAAAAGAAGGCTGATTTTATTTGTAAATTTAAAAGGGAGCGAGCGCCCCCTTTATGATTATTGTTTTAGTTGAAGAAGTGTGTTTAGCATCTCATCACTTGTTGTGATCGTTTTTGAGTTTGCTTGAAAGCCTCTTTGGATGACGATAAGATCTGTTAGCGCACGGCTTAGATCGACGTTACTAGCTTCTAGTTTTGAAGCTGCGATCGTTCCTTTATCACCTGTGCCTGCTGCGCCGATGACTGCTTCGCCTGAGTTTGCAGTTTGTGAAAAGACGTTTCCGCCCTCACTTTGAAGACCCTCGTTGTTTGTAAAGCTAGCAAGTGCAACTTGAGCTAGACCAAAGCTTTGTCCGTTTGTAAATGAGCCTATGATAGTTCCTGTTTCATCTACTTTCACGCCGTTTAATGTACCACCTGTGTAGCCATCTTGTGAGATAGACTCAGTTGATGAGTCTTTATCAAAGCTTGTTAGTCCATTAAAGTCTGTTCCCAAGCCAAAATTTAAACTAACATTTTGACCACTTTGTGAGCCGTTGTTAGCTGAAAATGTTATCGTAGCTGGGTGAAAACTAGCAAGTGAGCCGTTTGAGTTAAATCTAACTGAACCAGTCACGACGTTGTCTGGACCCTCACCTGTGTAGTTTATCTTAGCAGGTTCTGGCACTTGGATGATCATATTCCACTCTGTACCACCATCTTTTGTAGTGCCTGTCTTTGCCCATTTTATACTAACTGTGTGTTTTGAGCCAAGTGAGTCAAAAATTTCAGCTGTTGAGCCGTGGCTTGACATCATCATCTTACCGCTCGCTCTTAGTGCTTGACCTGGGCTTAGTGCGCCATCAAGTGCTTTCATGATGTTTGTAAAGCGAACATTTTCATTGACTGCTGGAGTAGTTGTGTTCTCTGCTGATTTTGTAAGAGCGGTAGTTGATATATATAAACCTTGATCGAATTTATCATTTGTTGGGTTTTCTAGCTGAAATTGACCTAGTTTATTAACCGTAAATTTTACGCCATCATTTAAGTCTGATAAACTTTTTATCTTTTCTTGTTGAGCTGTCGCTGTGCCTGCAGCTCTTGCTTTATTTAGCTTGTCAGCATTAATCCTTGCCATAGAAGCAGCATTTATGGCAGTTACATTGGCTGCATTTACTGCATTATCAGCTGCTTCAGCTAGTTCAGCTGCTTTATTAGCCGCTTCTTTATATTTTTTACGTAAATCTTCTATGTCGGTATTAACACCAGCTCCAGGTGCAGTTATAGCAGCGTTTGCAGCTGCAATAATAGCTGCGATAACGGCTTGATTTGCATTATTGGCTGCAGTAACAGCTGCTGTTGCATTACTATTTGCAGTGGTTAATGCTGCTGGATTTCCAGGTGTTGTGGGTGTTCCTGCAGCAACAGCAATTGCTGCATTAGCTGCATTAATTGCATTATTGGCTGTATTTGCTGCAGTGTTTGCAGTGTTAATCAATCCTAGTAGTCCTGTAGGTACACCAGGTATTGCACCGCCACCAGCACCACCAGCACCTGCCGCTGCAATTGCAGCATTTAAAGCCGTTAGTGCATTGGCTGCTTCTGTATTAGCAGCTGTTGAGTCTGCTGTTGCCTTTGCTGCAGCAGCATTTGCTTTAGTTATAGCTTCATTATTTGCATCGTTTGTTTGTTTTATTTGTTCTATTAACTCATCCATTGATGTTACATTCAAGATAGTTCCGTCACCATTGTAATCAATGTGATATCTAGCATCTTCTTGCATAGCTCTACGAAGATCTTCTGTGGTGGTTACTTGTCTTGCGATCTTGTCGTTATTTGGATGAACGGTTGTTGTTTGTGAGCTTGTATAAGTATATTGGTATGCTGTTATAACATCTATACTTCCAAGACCAGTTGAGTCATCCCCATAAACTGTTAAGTGAATATTTTTGGTATCTTCAGTGGTACCAGAGTTGTTTCTATTTATAAGTGTTAGTTTGTTGCCTTCTGAAATTTCAGCTCTAACGCCAGTTTTGTTATACTGAGCGTTGATAGCAGCTGCAACGTCACTAATATTAGTTATATTTTTATTTTCGATCTTTACGCCGTTTAGTGTTATATTTAATTTTTTCTGCCCTACAAATTGACCTATATTTTGTGGAGTATCACTTCCTATTGTGTATTTTTGAGTTTTAGCATTTGCGTAACTTATCCATATACCTTGACCTTCTCTTAGAGCAAGGCCGTTTCCAAGCTCGTCAAATGTCACGCCAAGATCGACGCCACGCTCTGTCAGCATTTGTTCTTTTTTTGAGTTTGTATAAAATTCATCGTTATTTACGTCGTTTTCATTATGAACTTCGTTAGCATTTAAAATTCCATCGTTATTAAAGTCACGTCCGCCTGCTACTGAGTCAAGAGCGTAGATAGGAGTGCTTCTTTGACCGATGCTGTTACCTGAGTCGAGGTTGCCTTTTATCTTTACTTCTGTTGTAGCTCTTGCCGGAGTTGTAAGACCTTCTTTGATCACGATATTTTTTATCGGACCTGTTGAGTCGATAGTGCCAGTCTCTTCATCTCTTGTCCAGCCTTGAACGATATATCCGCTATTGTTTACAAAATTTCCCGCTTTATCACGGACAAAGTCACCATTTCTTGTATAGTATCTTGTAGTTCCACCATCTGGAGATACGACAAAGAAACCATTTCCTTGAAGTGCAAGGTCGGTTTGCTTGTCAGTAGCTGTTAGTGTGCCTTGTGAGAAAATTCTTGTAGTTGAGTTTATAGTCGTTCCTAGACCTATTTGCATAGCGTTTTGACCGCCTAGCTGGCCTTGTGGAGCAGTAGCTACTCTTGGAGTTTGGCTTAGTATATCAGCAAAATTTGCGCGGTTGTATTTAAAACCATAGGTATTGACGTTTGCGATATTGTTGCCTTCTACGTCCATGGCTATCTGGTGGGCTTGTAGGCCTGAAACACCAGACCAAAGTGATCTCATCATGAGCTTATCCTTTTTTCTCGTTTTAAAATTTTTTATGATCTTTCTAAAGCAAAAGATGTTCCAAAATTTATATCGGCAAAAAGAGAAAAATTTGAAAATTTTTGTGTGATCGTATTTTTTAGTATGCTTTTTCTCGTGATGAGATTTCTATTATCTCAATAGTTAAAATTTCATCTTGCTTAAGCCCTATTATGCGGTAATGTATGCCAACTCTCCAACGCCAGCGATCATCATAGCCTTGCATCTTTTCTGCGTTATTTGTTGCAAAAGGATTTTCTATTTTTTCAAGCTCTTTTAGAAAGGTGCGTATTTTTAGAGCTGCTCTTAGATCGCCTTTTGAAATTTTATCTAGTTGCTTGTCAGCAGAGCGCTTAATGACTATTTTATACACTAAACGCCCATTTCTGTTTTAACTTCAGCTATTAGTGTTTCCTGCTCTGCTTTTGAGAGTTTTTTAAATTCTATATCAAGTTTTTTTATGCTTGGAGACTTTAAAAGTTCATAATCTTTTGGCTCATCAAGTTTGCTTTTTATCTTTTTTTTAAGATAAAGGATTAGTTCTGATTGTTTTTTTAAAGTATCTTGCAATGAATTTAGTTTTTTTTCTTCTTTTTCAAGAGAATTAAACAATGCTTTACGTGTCATAGTCTCATATTTTGCATAGTCAATATTTGTTTGCATCGCATTTTCCTTTAAATTTTTTAATGATTTTAACACATTTATCCAAGTATCATGGCTCCTACGATGCCACCGATGATTAGCGGGATATTAAAAAATATAAATGTAGGCACGCAAGTATCATATATGTGGTTGTGCTCACCATCAGCATTTAGACCGCTCGTTGGTCCAAGTGTACTGTCGCTTGCTGGGCTTCCAGCGTCGCCTAGAGCTGCTGCTATACCAACTAGCAAGATGATAGCTGGCACGCCAAAGCCAAGACTAAGGCAAAGTGGCACGTAGATAGAGGCTAAGATAGGGATAGTACCAAAGCTAGTGCCTATGCCCATTGTGACAAGAAGTCCGATAAGTAGCATCAAAAATGCTCCGCCTATCTTGCCGCCAGATACCAAGCTAGCGTATTTTACAAGCTCATCTATACCGCCACTCTCTCTTAAAATGGTGCCATATCCCGCAGCAACAAGCATGATAAATGCGATAAAGCCCATCATAGCAAGGCCATTATCCATGATCTTATCTACTTTTTTGTATTCGATGCCGCCAAAAACAACCATAACCAAAAGTCCAAGTAGTGCGCCAAGTGGCAAGAGCGAAGTATAAATTTGCACGACAAAAGCAACAACCGCACCAGCTAAGACCGCCCACTCTTTTTTAGTCATCTCAAGGCTTTTTGCACGCTCGATCTCATCAAGCTCGGCTTTTTCAAATTTAGAAGTTTTATAAATTCTTTTTTTACTATAAAAAAGTATGGCTAAGATGAGCCCAACAAACATCGATGCACCGCCTATCCACATGACTGATGAGATGTCTGAGATGGTTGTATTTATGCCGTTGTTGGCTAGCTCTTTTTTAAGGATATTGTGAAAAAGCAGACCAAAGCCAACGCTAATGCTCACATAAGGCGCTTGCAGTCCAAATGTAAGAGCGCAAGCCACCGCGCGTCTATCTATGCCCATTTTATTCATAAGAGCAAGAAGTGGCGGGATCAAGATAGGTATGAAGGCTATATGAACTGGGATCAAATTTTGAGACAAGCAAGCGATAAATGCAATAGTTAGTATAAAAATCACTTTGTTTGAGCTAAGAAATTTACTCATTGCATTTATCAAAATGGCTGTTAAATTTGTATTTGCTATGGCAGCTGCAAGAGCACCCAGCAAGATGTAGCTAAGCGAGGTTTCAAGGTTGCCTTGCATGCCGCTTATGAGGCTTTGCGTGGTCTCTTTTAGAGCCGTAAAAAAGCTCTCAAAACCGCTTGCCAAACCACTTTCAAATCCACTAAAACCATGCTTATACATAACCCCAGCAACAAGCGCAGAAACGAGGATAGAAAGCAGGATGTTAAAACGTAGCAAACATAGCACCGTCATCACCAAAATGCTAAAAACAACAGGGTTAAAGAGAAGCATGAGTGTCCTTTTTGTATGAGTGCAAGAATTATACAAGGGCGGGGCTTATTAAATTTTAAAAAGAGTGGCTTAAGTGGGTATGTGTTAAGATTTTTGGCAAATTTTAAAAGGAAAAAGCGATGGATTTAGAGAAAATTTATAAGGACGCTGGGGCGTATTTGGAGGGGCACTTTTTGCTAAGTAGTGGCAACCACTCACAGTTTTATCTGCAAAGTGCAAAGGTGCTTGAAGACCCTGCTCTTGCAGCAAAGCTAGCAGATGAGTTAGCCAGTGTGATAGAGAAATTTGGCATTAAATTTGATAGTGTTTGCTCGCCAGCACTTGGTGGAATTTTAGCTGGATATGAGCTAGCTCGCGCGGCGAAAAAGCGTTTTATATTTACTGAGCGCGTTGATAGAGTGATGAGCTTAAGGCGCGGCTTTGAAGTGAAAAAAGGCGAGAAATTTATAGTTTGTGAAGATATCATCACAACTGGTGGCTCTGCACTTGAAGCAGCTCATGTGATAGAGAGCCTTGGTGGCGAGGTGGTTGGCTTTGCGGCACTTGCAAATCGCGGCTTTTGCAAGGTTGCAAATTTAGGCAATGAAGCTAAGGCAAATGCAAAACTGCCAAGCGATAAGCCATTTTTTGCATTGGGGAATTTTGAATTTGAAATTTACGAGCCAGAGCACTGTCCGCTTTGCAAGAGTGGTAGCAAGGCGATTAAGCCTGGAAGCAGAGGCAACTAAATTTTATAAAATTTTACGCTCAAAGCTTAAGATAATAATATTTGTAACTTATTCGTTATTTTGGGCTTTGAGTAAATTCTCTCAGCAAATTTCTTCTTTTTTCTTAAATTTCAAAAGTTAATTTATAATTAAGATTTGAATGTATAAAATGGCACGTAAATTTTTAGGAGATCCCAAAATGCAAGGATGTGTGCTATGAAAATATCTACAAAGATAATTCTCACTTTTGTTTTCTCAGTTTTGCTTGTTAGTTGTTTGCTCATCTTTTTAAATAGCAAATTTTCAAGCGATCTAACTCAGTTTTTCACCCATAAGTCCTACGACGAGCTGGTAAATGCCAGAAAAGAAAATTTAAGAGATGACGTCGAGACGATCAATCAAATGATGCGTGAAATTTATAATGGTGGCAAAGAAAAAGGGCTAAGCGACGATGAGATAAAAAAAGAAATTTTTAGAGTCGTCTCAAAGCTAAAATTCTTTAGCGACAAGACTGGCTATATCTTCATCTATGATTACAATGGTGTTGTTTTGATGCACCCTGAAAAGCCATCGCTTGTGGGTAAAAATTTAATCGGCTTAAAAGATCCAAAAGGGCTACTTCTCATAAAAGAGCTCATCGAAAAGGCTAAACAAGGCGGCGGCTTTGTCACATTTGGCTGGGCGAAAAAAGAGGGCGAGGAGCCAGTGGAGAAGCTTGGCTACGCTGCAAATTTTGAGCCATATAAGTGGATGCTAGGAAGTGGCGTATATGTCGATGACTTGGCTGATGAGATAGAAAAGACAAAGGTCGTGCTAAACGAGCAAAATAGCCAAAATACAAGAACTTTTATCATCACCTGTGCCGTGATCACAGTTGTTTTGATAGCTGTCGTGCTATTTATCTTAAGTAGGGCGATCATCAAACCTATAAAAAATATCGTTGCAAATTTAACCGAGATGTCAGATGAGATAAAAAGTGGCAGAGGCGATCTTACTAAAAAGCTTGAAGTTAGTGGCAAAGATGAAATTTCAAACATTAAAAGCTCGATAAATGACCTAACAAGCGAGCTAAGATCTGTTATAGAAAGCGTTAAAGGCCTAGCACATGAGAACTCTTCTATCGCTGAGCAGCTCTCTTCAACCTCAGCTCAAACCACAAATTTAACCAACAAATCGTCACTAATCGTCACAGATACGACAAATATGGCAAAAACCATGTCAGAAGAGATAAAAAGCTCATTTGAAGAGGCTAAGAAGAGCAAAGAAAATCTTGAAAGAACCTGTCTATATATAAATGAGGTTTCAAACGATGTTTTAGGACTTAGTAAAAATGTAGATGAGGCTGCAAATAGCGAAATTTCACTCGCTAGCTCGATGAAAAGCCTAGCTGATCAGGCTAAAAATGTAAAAGATGTCTTAAACATCATCGATGATATCGCTGATCAGACAAATTTACTTGCTCTAAATGCTGCCATAGAAGCTGCTCGTGCAGGTGAGCACGGACGAGGCTTTGCAGTCGTGGCTGATGAGGTTAGACAGCTAGCTGAACGCACGCAAAATAGCCTAAGCGAGATAAATGCGACTATAAATTTAATCGTTGAAGCGATCTCAAACTCAAGCCAAACCATCGGCGATAACGCTAAAAAAGCTGGAGAGCTTTGCAAAAAATCAGCCCAGATAAATGAAAAAATAGAAAATATGAATCAGCTAATGAACGAGAGCGTTAGCTTAAATGAGACCTCTACGAAGGATTATCTAGAGACTGGAAATAAGGTCGAAGAGCTGATAAAAGGCATCGTAAATATCGATGAAATTTCAAAACAAAACTCAAAAAGCATGGATGAAATCTCACTAGCAGCCGCTCATCTTTCAAAGATGACTGATAATCTAAACACTAGCCTTTCAAAATTTAGAACCTGATAAATTTAGCCAAATCTTTGGCTAAATTTAACTTTAAATTTATCACTTAAGTAGTGAGTCTATTTTTTACTTTAAGCTTACGATCATGATGTAAATTTATGAAATAGTTTTTATTTTGTGTTATTTAAGTCGGCATTTTGGCTTAAGAGATGAGATGACGTATGCAAGAGTATGATATTTTAGATGTTTTATCAAACAAAAAGGTCCTTTGCTTAGAGGATGAAGAGGCGATTTTGCGAAATATCTGTGCCTCGCTGGAGCTCTTTTTCGCAGAGGTTAAAGGCGTCACAGACGGCTTTGATGCGCTTGAGCTTGCAATGAGTGGGGCGTATGACGTGCTAGTGCTTGATATCAGCGTGCCAAATATCGATGGTCTTGAGATCGCTAAAAAAGTAAGAGCTATCAATCAAAAAATCCCTATCGTGATCTTATCAAGCCACGTCGAGCAAGAGTATCTGTGGCGCGCGGTTGAGCTAAAGATCACAAGATACCTTGCAAAACCATACGATAAAAAATCTTTTGTTAAAGCGCTTGAAGATGTGGCGTTTGAGCTAGTTGGACGCACACCAACTATCAGGCTAAATGACGAGCTTGAGTATGATTTTGGTAAAAAAGCGCTTTATATAAATGGCGAAATTTCTCATCTAAGTAAGAGCGAGAGCAAGCTTTTGGAGTACTTTTTAAACAACAAAAACCAAACTATCACTTATGAGCAAATTTTTGACTACATCTGGGACTACGAGCAGCCCACAAAAGAGGCGATAAAGACTATCGTAAAAGAGCTTAGAAGAAAGCTAGGCAAAGATGTGATCAAAAATTTATATGGCGTGGGCTACCTTTGTGAGATATAAATTTCAGCTAATTGTCGGTGCTTTTATCTTTGTCTATCTGCTAGTCTCAGCACTTGTTTTAAATTTTTACAACGATCTTGCGATGAAAGACGCCAAAAAAGAGGCGTATTATGTTTTGGAGGGCATAAATTCTGTAAGAGAGTACATCGCTGGAGTTCAGCGCCCGCTAATCGAGCAGTTAAAAGAGCAGGGCATCTTAAAAGAGGACTTTTTTGACGAGAGACTTCTATCATCTTCATATATAAGCCGTGAAATTTACAACATCCAAAAGAAAAAATACAACCTTGAATTTGACTACAAGCTAGTTGCCATCGCTCCGCTAAACAAAGCCCACGAGCCAAATGAATTTGAAGCTGGCGTCTTGCATGGCTTTAAAGAGAATAAATTTCAAGAATTTGTAAAGATAATAAAAGATGAAAATGGCTCACAGCTCTTTGTGGGTCTGCCTATAAAAAACCAAAGTCCAAGCTGTCTAGCCTGTCATAGCAGCGCAAATGCCCCACAACAAATGCTAGAAAAATACGGCATGGAGGGCATAGAGATCCCAGACGTGAACGAAACGGTCGCGATGATCTCGTTTAAGATACCAATTCGCGCTATTTTTACCTACCATTTGCAAGAGGTCATCGTCATAATGTGCGCTATAAGCGTCATCTTTGGATTATTTTTGATACTTGTTTATAAGATGCATAGGCGCGGCGAGGAGAGCAAAAAGCAGACCGAGCAGCTGATGATACATCAAAGCCGCCTAGCCTCGATGGGTGAGATGATAGGCAATATCTCGCACCAGTGGAAGCAGCCACTAGCGCAGATAAGCTCATCTTTGATAAATTTAGAGCTTTATCAGGAGCGAAAGAAGCTTGATGAGGCAAAAATTTATGAATTTATAGAAGAGACAAGCAAGCAGATAAATTTCATGTCAGAAACTGTTGATGACTTTAAAAATTTCTTTAGTCCAAATACCTTGAGAAAAGAATTTAAGGTGCTTGAAGTGATAAATCAAACGATAAAAATTTTAAACTCAACGCTTAAAAAGCATCAGATCGAAGTGCAGCTTGACGTGAGAGAAAATTTTGAGGTATTTGCAAATTTTAATGAGATAATCCAAATTTTAATAAACATCATAAACAACGCCAAAGACGCATTTAAACAGAGCTACACAAAGCCAAGAGTGATAAAGATAAGCGCCTTTTTAAAAGATGATCGCAAGAATTTATGCGTGCAAAATAACGCAGGAGCGATAAAAAATTCATTTTTAAAGGTTATTTTTGAGCCACACTTTAGCACAAAAGAGAGCGGTAGCGGGCTTGGGCTATATATGAGCCGCCTTATCGCTCGCAAAAACAACGCCCTAATCTTTGCTAAAAATGTGGATGAAAACCACGTTGCATTTACAATTAGTTTCGAAAATTTATAATTTGTTAATTTTCCCCCTTTTCTACCCTTTTTTGGTGTTAAGATTATCAGTATGAAATCATTTTGATTTTAGGATAAAAATTCAAAGGAGGAGACGTGAGAAACTTACACAAAGCCTTAGCAGGCTTACTCATGGGTGTTAGTATCTTTGCTTCACAAGCCTGTTGCGAAGAGCATAATATGCAGATGTCCGATAAAGCACGTGATGTTATCGCAAATCCTAAAGGCACACTGCAAAGTAGAGGTGTTGTCTCCTTGCAAGACTACGTCGTAGAAGAGCAAGAGATGTATAACTGGCTATTTAAAAACCACCCTATTTTTACAAAGTATGGTGGCAAAACCGTCGGCAAAATGGTCGTTCATGACCGTGGCTTAGAGTGGCTTGCCGAGGGACATGGCTTTGATATGTCAAAGCTTAGTAAAAGAGATGGTGGTAAGGGCTATAGCTCTATGATGTATAGAATTCCAGCCACCTCATCACTTCAATTTCCTAATAAATTTGTAGGACCAGAAAAGTGCGGTGAGTGTCACCCAGCTCAGTATGAGGTCTGGAGCAGATCTCGCCACGCAACTACTATGCGCTTCCCTGGCGAGCACCCAGAGGTCAATAACAACCTAACTGAGCCAGTATTTGACAAAGATACCGCTTCTATCCTTCCAAAAGGTATCACTCCAGATGTTATCTACGCAACCGTTGGTCACTTAAGAACTAAGATGGGATACGTCGATGCATGGCTACTTCGTGGTACTTACTACGTTGAGGGTGGTTTGCTAAGAGATGGCACAGGTCAGATCGTGGCTGGCGGTAACCAATGGCAAAGAACATGGGCGTTAAATTTAGACGACGCAACTGTTAAAAAGATAAAAGAGCTTGTCCCAGAATTTCCTGGCACGCTTGAAGAGTATGGCGATAATGGCGGATATGTCAGAGGTCTAGCCTCATACGCCGCAAAACATAAAAAATCGATGTTTTTCCAAGCAAACTCATCATATTGTGAGGTTTGCCACCCAGTTAAATTTGACTTTAAGTCAAAAGCAGAATTTTACGCAGCACTTGGTAATGCAAAAGAGCTTCAAAAACACACTATCTCAAAAGGCGTAAGCTGTGAGGAGTGCCACGGAGCTGGCGGTCACCTTGATGGAGCTACAAATTTTAGAACATCAAACTGCGAACGCTGTCACCAAAGATTTAACTTTAGTCCAGATCTAATGCGAGCTAACCCACTTAATAACGGCAAGCTTGATCTCTCACTAAGCTCTAAATTTAAATCAATGGGACCAGGATGCGGTTCTGAGGGCTCACAATCATACTTTACCGCTCACTACGATAAAGGTATGAGATGCGTCACTTGCCACGATCCACACGACAACACAGGTAACGTCGTAGGCGATAAGAGCGTAACTGGCATGAACTACAACCCAGATCAAGGCTATCTAAGTGCGTTCTACACTAAACCAAAACTCAAAAAAGATTGTAAAGATTGTCACGAGACTCAAGCATATATCGCATCAAAGGCAGATACTCACAAAAACAACACTTGTGCATCTTGCCACATGCCATTTATGATGAGCTGCGAGAATTTCTACGCTGTTCAGTTCCAAGACAACGCTGGCTTTGATACTCAAAGACGCTCTCACATCTGGAAGATCATGGTCGATCCAAAAGAGAAATCTCTTGTCCCAGGCGACGCTGCTAAAGGTCCAAGAGATGCTAAAGATTGGCACTTTGAGAGAGATAAAAATGGCCACAACTATGTTGATTTGATGTGGGCATGCGCTAGAACATCTTGGGCTGATAAAGATATGAAAGATAACAAAGGCTGCCATAGCCCAGTACTATCTGAGCTAAAACCAACACTTCACTTCAAAAACCAAAAACAAGTTTATGATGAGGTTATGGGATGGCAAACTCCAGTTAAAAATGAATTCTCAGAGGTCAAAATAGGTATCGAGGGAATTTACTCACTACTAGAGACTAAAAAGCTAGATCCAAGTGATAAAGCAAGAGTTTATGAGCTTGTCCAAAACGCTCAAGAGATCATCGATATGGTCGAAAAAGATGGTTCGTGGGGTATGCACGGATTTAAATTTACTAAACAAAGACTAGATGCATCTAAAGAGTATATAAAAGAAGCTCAGAGAATTCTAAACAAAAATTTATAGCATTTAGGGGCTAGTTTTAGCCCCTTTAATCTTAAGGGTTTGAAATGAAAAATGCGTTTTTAAAATGTTCGCTACTTCTTAGCCTAAGCGTGGCTAGTCTCTTAGCAAATGTCGATACAAACGACTCTTATGCCATAGGTGCAACAAGCGGTGGATATGTTTTAAAAGGACTGCTAGATCAAAAGCAACTAGGTGTTGGCTATGACGCTGATGCAGTCATAAGAGGCTTTAGCGATGCGCTAAAGAGCGAGCTAAAACTAAGTGATGATGAGATAGCAAAGCTACTAAACAAAAGGGCTGAAAGCTTAGATAAGATAGTAAAAGAAAAAGAGGCTGCCAAGCTAAAAGAGAATTTAGCCCAAGGCAAAGCCTATATGGAAAAAAATGCAAAAAATAAAAATGTAAAAACAACAAAATCAAATTTACAATATGAGATCATAAAAGGTGGCTCAAAAGGGGCTACACCAAAGCCTGAGAGCATCATCATAGTAAATTATAAAGCAAGTTTTGTCGATGGCAAAGTCTTTGACAAGACAAAAGAGGCTCCAGCTCATCTTTCGATGCTAAATTTGATCCCTGGGCTTGAAGAGGGACTTATGCTTATGAAAGAGGGTGAGAAGTTTAAATTTGTCATCCCGCCTGAGCTTGCATACGGCGATAGCGGCATGGAGGGGATACCTGGAGGCGAGACTATCGTTTTTGAGATAGAGCTTATTAAGGTCTTAAAGCCTAGTGAACTAGCTGAGGCAGCAAGAAAAATTCATGAAAAAGAGCAAAATGAGGTCATTAAAAAGCCTCATTAAGGCATAAATGGAGTTAAAAATGCAAAATCAAAATAGCAGAAGAGCCTTCTTTAAACGCATAGCAGTTGTGGCTGCTGGTGCTAGCGTGGCAAGTAGTGGTTTTGCTTTTAAGAGTGAAGAGAGTGCGAAAAAACCACATTTTGGCATGATATTTGACCAAAACAAATGCGTCGGCTGCACGGACTGCGAAGTGGCATGTAGAAAGGTAAATTTAGTCCCAAAAGGGCAGATGAGACTTTTTGTAGAGGATAAGACTGATCCAAAAAATTTGCTTGATAAAAGATATGTAAGAGTATCTTGTCAGCAGTGCGAGGATGCACCATGCGTGGCTGTTTGTCCAACAAAAGCCTGTCACAAGGACATAAAAACTGGCATCCAAACTACAAACATAGATGACTGCATCGCCTGTAAATACTGCATCGTAGCCTGTCCTTACGACGTGAGATATATCGACAAAGTCAATCACTCAGCCCAAAGCTGTAACTTCTGCATAGATACAAATTTAAAGGATAAAAAAGATCCAGCCTGCGTTGAGGCGTGCAGATATGAGGCTTTGGTCTTTGGCGATTTAAACGATGAGAGCTCGCACATTAGTCAGCTTTTAGCTGTCAAAGATAGCATAAGGCTAAGAGCAGAACTTGGCACAAAACCAAGCCTTAGATATATTCCTAAAGTAAAAGCGGGGGTGTAAGATGGATGGTGCATTAAATTTCACTGCGACATTTTCGCACGCAGTTGAGTGGGGCTGGCCGATCGCTGTTTATCTTTTGCTAGCTGGTATGAGCGGCGGAGCGCTAATAGCTGCCATAGTTCTAAAGCGCTACAAAAGGCAAGATGGCTTTAGCCCATTTTTTAAGGCTGCTTCACTTTTGGCATTCGTTAGCATCATGCTTGGTATGGTTTGCTTGATAGCTGACCTTGAAAAGCCACTTTTGTTTTGGAAAATTTTGATTAATTACAACTTCACATCGGTTATGTCTATCGGTGTAGCAGGACTTTGCGTGTTTATACCACTTAGCTTTTTGATGTGTCTATACGCTTTTAATGCAGAGTTAAAGTCATTTTGTGGCTTTTTTGATGGCGTGATGAAAATTTTATCGCCACTTTATCCGCTCTTAAGCGCGCTTTGCCTGATTTTTGCGGTTATCATTTGCGCATATACAGGCTTTTTGATCTCGGTGCTCATTAGATTTCCACTTTTAAACACCGCCGTTTTACCAGCGCTTTTCATAGCTTCAGGGCTTAGTGCTGGCATAAGTGGTAGCAGCTTGATAGCAGCACTATTTTTCAAAGAAGATCCGCACTCAAGCGACCTTAGCTCGCTTCATGGCGTGGAGTTTTACGTCTTATGCGCTGAAATTTTACTCATTTTAATGCTTTTTGTCTCACTTTTGCTTGGCTCAAGCTATCAGCAAGAGGCAGCAGTTGCATTTTATAGTGGCGTTTGGGCTAAATTCTTTTGGCTTGGGGTTGTTTTAGTTGGCTTTGTCTTGCCTCTTGTTTTAAATTTTGCACTTGGCAAGATGAAATTTAGCTTCTACCTTGGCTCATTTGCAGCAGTCGTTGGCGTTTTATTGCTTAGGGTTTTTATACTTTATGCAGGACAGACTTATAGCATTTAAGGCTTAAGGGCAGGTGATGAAAATTTTAAACATTTATCGCTTGTCTTTAATATTATTATTTATCCTTGCTTTTGGTGCAGGGGCGGCGACCTTTTTGGAAAATTTTTATGACACACAGACGGCTAGAGTGCTTGTTTATGAAGCGCTCTGGTACGAGTGCGTCATGGCAGCTTGCGTTATTTGCCTAGCCATTAGCATCGTAAAAACCAAGATGTATAAGAAATTTGGCGCATTTTTGATACATCTTGCTTTTATTCTGATCTTCATCGGTGCTGCGCTTACAAGATACTTTGGCGAAGAGGGCGTTATGCATCTTAGAGTGGGCGAGAGTGGCAACTATATGCAAAGCACAAAGCCCTATTTGAGAGTGCAAATTTCAAATGAAAGCTTTGAATATCCACTAAGACTTAGTCTACTTGGCAAAAACGACTTTGGCTTCAAAAAAGATATAAACGGCAAAGAATTTATTATAAAGATAGTTGGCTACAAAAAAGATGAGAAAAACGCTCCAGCCACGCTTAGCATAGAGGCTGGCTTTGCTAATGAAAAGAGCAAAACCGCCAAGCTAAAAGGTGGCGCTGGATATGATCTTGAGCCAAGCATTTTGAGCTTTGATGGGCAAGAGGCGAAATTTTACTTTAGCTCAAGGGCTATAAATTTACCATTTTCACTAAGGCTTGATAAATTTATCCTAGAGCGCTACGCAGGGCTAAATAGCCCATCGTCTTACACGAGCAAAGTAAGCATCGCAAAAAGCGAGCATGAAATTTCGCTAAATCACCCACTTAGCATCATGGGCTATAAAATTTTTCAGTCATCATACGACGCTGACGAGCTTGGAAGCGCCTTTGAGATCAGCTTTGATCCTGGCAAAGTGCCAACTTACATCGGATATTTTCTGCTTTGCCTTGGCTTTGTGGGAAATTTATTTAGCAAAAAGAGCCGATTTTTTAGACTTTGTAACTTCATAAAAGGCACGCAGTTTGCACTTTTGGCCCTGCTTTTGCTAAACGCTACGCCAAATTTTGCAAGCGACGAAGCTACAAATTTTAAAGCTCACGCAGATAAATTTGCCAAAATTTTGGTTCAAACTGATAGCAGGATCGCACCAGCTGGCTCTTACACAAGGGCAGTAATAAGCAAAATTTCAACCAAAACCACGCTCTTTGGGCTTAGCAGCGATGAGCTTATGCTCTCTTTTGCCATCTCGCCACAAGAGTGGATGGATAAAAAGATAGTAAAGATCACGAGTGAGCGCGTGGGTGAGCTTCTTGGCGTTAGTGAGAAATTTGCTAGCTTTAATGACGTCTTTAACGAAAATGGCGAGTATAAGCTGGCTAAATTTGTAGAGGCTGCAAATGAAAAATCCACCTCAAAAAGAGATAAATTTGATAGTGATGTCATTAAATTTGACGAGAGGCTAAACATCTTATACCTTGCGCTAAAGGGCGAAATTTTAAAATTTATCCCCGCTAAAAATAATGACGCGATCACGTGGCTAGGCGTAAATGAAGCCTTTAGCAAAGATGAAATTTCAAATGAGTTTAAAAGCGTTTTAGGCGCTTACATAGAAAATTTAAGCCTTTGCGTAAAAAGTGGCGAGTGCGCAGGGGCTGACAAGAGCTTGGAGCAAATTTCAAACTATCAAAGAAGCACTCTAGGCTCTCTTGCGCCAAGCGAGGCAAAAGTCAGCCTTGAATTGCTCTACAATCAAATGGAGATATTTAAATTTCTTATCTATTTTTATATGATCCTAGCTCTTGCCTCGCTCGCCCTTGGCTTTTATAGGCTATTTTTTGGAAGGAAATTTAGATTTGAAAGAGCGCTTAGCCTTGCATTTTTTACTGCATTTATAGTGCATGCTCTAAATTTAGCCCTACGCGCTTATATCTCAGGCCACGCACCTTGGAGCGATGCTTATGAGAGTTTAGTTTATATCTCGCTTATAAGCGTGCTAGCTGGAGTGCTATTTTTCAAGCATCAAAGCTTCGCTCTTGGCGCTGCTTCGCTCTTTGCAAGTGTTAGCTTGCTGGTAGCTCATCTAAATTTTATAAACCCACAGATAACAAATTTAGTCCCAGTTTTAAAGTCATTTTGGCTTAGCGTGCATGTAAGCGTCATCACAGCAAGCTACGGCTTTTTGGGCTTTGGCTTTGTGCTAGGTCTTGTGGGACTTATCTTGATGGCTCTAAAAAATGACAAAAACGAGCAAAAGCTTAGCGAACAGATAAGATACCTAGCCGCTACTGACGAGCTAAGCCTCATCATAGGACTTAGCTTGCTAACTATCGGAAATTTCTTAGGCGGCGTCTGGGCGAATGAGAGCTGGGGTAGATACTGGGGCTGGGACAGCAAAGAGAGCTGGTCATACATCACGATCATCGTCTATGCCATAGTGCTTCATTTAAGGTTTATACCAAAGCTAAGGGGCGTTTTTGCCTTTTTAACGGCTAGCGTGCTATCATTTGCTTCGGTGCTTTTTACATATTTTGGAGTAAATTTCTACCTTAGCGGACTTCACTCATACGCAAATGGCGAAAGTTTTGGCGTTTCAGGGCTAATATATTTGATCTTAGCGGCTCTTGCCTTGCTAATCGCCCTAGCCTACCGCGGTAGAGATATAAAAGTAGTTTAGGAGATATGATGAAGAGTTTGGTTTTACTTGTTGCTAGTTTGTGCGTTTTAAATGCTGGCTACATCAAAGAGGCTTTAAACGCAAAAGATGATCACAATAAACTAGCACAAATTTATAAAGATGCTTGCGACAAAGAGAAAAAGGCATCAGGCTGCTACAACCTAGCTGTGCTTTACAGCAGGGGTGACGGCAACGTCAAAAAGGACGAGGCAAAAGCGGCAATGCTCTATGAAAAGGCTTGCGATCAAAATTTCTCTATGGCTTGCAGCAACCTTGGCTACGTCTATGAAAAAGGCAAAGGCGTAGAAAAAGACCTAGCAAAAGCAGTTAAATTTTACGAAAAAGCATGTAGCGACAACGAGGGCTGCACGGAGCTTGGCTTGCTCTATGCAAATGGTACTGGTGTGAGAAAAGATCCAAAAAAGGCAAAAGAGCTTTATGAAAAGGCTTGCAAAGCAGGGGACGGCATGGGATGTAGCAACCTTGGCTACTTATATGCTCAGGGCGAAGGCACCGAGAAAGACTACGCAAAAGCTAAAACATACTACGAGATGGCCTGCGCAAACGAAGCTGGCATAGGGTGTGACAACCTTGGCTTTTTATATGTTTATGGGCAAGGGGTTGATCAAAACCTTACAAAAGCGACAAAGCTTTACGAGCAAGCGTGCATATACGCCTATGAAAAGGGCTGCAACAACTACGCTATCATGCTAGCTGAGGGCAAAGGCGTGAAAGAGGACGTAGAAAAAGCACGTGAAATTTTCACTAAAAGCTGCAAAAATGGCTTAAAAGAGGCGTGCGAGAATTTAGAAATTTTAGGAAAGAATTGATGAGTTTTAAAAACTGGGGTAACATGCAAGCAAGCCTAGAGGCGCTATATGTGCTTGATAGTGCCTTTTTAGAGCCAGATGAAGAGTATCTAAGGCTTTATTTCTAAAAAAGAGGATGAAAATAGCCTAAGATACGTGGTAGATAACGGGCAGGGCGATCTGCTCGATGTGATATTTACGCGTGAGGCGGTGCTTGTTAGAGGGTTTGACCATGAAAATGAGCTAAATTCGCTTAGCACAGCAGACAAAAGCGTGGTAGAGCAAATTTATAGTGGCGAGGCTGCTAAATTTCGCTCTTACTTCTTGTCAGATGAGATAGAGCAGACGACCTTTTTTATCTGGTATGACGGGACGGAGCATCAAAATTTAGTCGGTGGCAATAACGGCGGACGCTGGCTGCTTGGCTATGCCTTTGATGAGTTTGATAAATTTAGCGAGTTTGTAAAGGGCTACTACGAGATAGACTTTGATGATGAGATGTTAAAAAAACTCTATGAAAAGGGTGAGTTAGAAAAAGAGAAACTAAAGGAGATAAGATGAAATTTATAGCTTTGTTGCTTAGCGCAGTTTTTGCCTTATGGGCTGGAAATTTGACGAGTGATGCAAACATAAACGCCTATAAAGGGGCAAAAGAGCGCATCGAGCTACCAAAGGATGCAAGATGTGCGGTGTGTGGCATGCCTATAAAAAACAAGCAGTGGGCGACGCTTATCAAAGCTGGTGGCAAGGATTATTACTTTGACGGCGTAAAAGATATGGCGCACTTTTACTTTGCTGATGAGGTGGTGAAAGAGGCTTACGTGAGTGATTATTACACGCTTGAAAAGCTTGATGCAAAAGAGGCGTTTTACGTTCATGGCTCAAACGTTTTTGGACCGATGGGCGAGGAGTTTATCCCGTTTAAAGACGAAGCAAAGGCCAAGAGCTTTATGAAAGATCACGCTGGCAAAGGTGTCATAAAATTTGACGAGATAAAGACATTTACTGGTAAATAAAGTGAAATTTTTAGCATTTTTGGCGTTATTTTTTGGACTCTCATACACGCTTTTAGCGGCGCACTACCTTAGCTTTGACCACAAAGCAAAGCAAGATGAGCTAAGAGAAATTTCAAAGATAACAAGGGCAAATCTAGCTTCTAGCTTTAGCCTAAAAGAGCAAAAGGGCTTTGTCTATGATAAGTAGAAATTTCATAAACTACGCCGTGATCTTGCTTTTTAAAGACAAAAAGGACCACCTTTTTAGCTTTTGCCTCTTTGCGCTCATTATCTTTGTGCTAAGCTCGGTGCTTTTCATCTCTGGCTCTATCCAGCATGATCTCATAAGTTTAGTAAAAGATAGATCAAGCATCGTTGTTAGCGCCTTTCGTGCTGGCAAAAGAGACCTCATGCACCCTGGCTACATCTACGACATCTCAAAGATCGATGGCGTGGCTGACGTTAGGGGTGTGGTTGATGGGGAGTACTACTTCGTGCAAAAGCGCGTCTGGTTTCATCTATATGAGGATGATAGTTTGAAAGAGGACGAGATGATCGTTGGCGAGGGCGTAAAAGCTGCTATGAACGAGCTTTACTACGATGAGAGCTTTAACTTCTTAACAGAAGAGCGCATGATACCAGTAAAGATATTAAAAACCATGCCAAAACAAAGCGCTCTTATCACAAATAACGCGATATTTTTGCATCCAAAAACGCTAAGGGCTATCTTAAATTTAAAAGATGAAGAATACACAAAGCTCTATGTCGATGTGCCAAATAGCGAAGAGATCAGCCAAGTGGCTTTAAAGATAGAGAATTTATATCCAAACTCATTTGCCATTAGCATAGAAGATGAGGTGGCAAACATTAGGCATCTTTACTACTATAAGGGCGGAATTTTTATGAGCATCTATGTTAGCGTTATGCTAATATTTTTCGTGCTGCTTAAAAACCAAATTTCACTTGCTTATGGCAGCAAAAAGCGTGAGATAGCCATTTTGCGAAGCATCGGCTTTAGTATAAAAGAGATCATTTTTTTAAAATTTATACAAAATTTCATCGTTAGCGTTAGCGCCTTTTTGCTTGGCGTTATGTTAGCTTACCTCTTTGTATTTGTTTTAAATGCTCCTTTTTTAAAGGGGATATTTTTAGGCGATGAGCTTTTAAATTTTACAAATTTCACGCCTATTTTGGAGTTTGATAAGCTCTTTTTGATCTTTGTCTTTGGCGTCATACCATTTTTGGCATTTGTCCTTATCCCATCGTGGCGTGTGGCGTGTGGCGACATAAATGAGGGGCTAAAATGATAAATATAAGAGGCGTTAGCCTAGTTTATAACCAAGGCAAACAAAACGAGTTTTGCGCTCTAAAAAATATAAATTTAGACGTTAATAACGGCGAGTTAGTGATACTAAAAGGCGTTAGCGGAAGTGGTAAAAGCACCCTACTCTCGCTCATAGCCCTGCTTCAAAAGCCAACTAGCGGAGAGATTTTGATAGACGGCACTAACATAGCAAAGCTGCCTGACGCATTTTGCTCTGACTTTAGGCACAAAAGGCTTGGGCTTGTCTTTCAAAATTTTAACCTCATCGAGGGCTTAAGTGTCTATGAAAATTTGTTAGCTCCGTTTGCTCTAACAAATTTCAAGGCAAATGTGCGTGAAGAGATGATAAAAAAGGCTCTTGAGCTTGCAAATATCTCACACAAAAGAGATGAAAATGTATCAAATTTAAGCGGTGGCGAACGTCAAAGATGTGCGGTGGCTAGGGCTTTATCAATGGACGCTGATATCATTTTGGCTGATGAGCCAACGGCAAATTTAGATAGGCAAAATGCGCGTGCATTTTTAAGTTTGCTAGAGTCTTTTAAAGCACTTAAAAAAAGTGTCATAGTCGCGACTCACGATAGCATTTTTGACGAGCTAGGCGCTACAGATAGGGTAGTTAGCTTACAAAACGGAGAGATAGTATGAGCGTATTTTTATCAAACGCCGTTATCGCCTTTTTGTTAGCGGAGTTTGTGCTGTTAGTTTTGATGAGCATTTCGCTATTTTACGTCGTTAGGATAGTAAGATCGTGGGACTATAACGCGCTAACATCGCTTCAATACTCACTTGAAAAGCAAAACTATCTTGTAAATACGATCTTGCTCTTTAGTGTCTGCACAAAGATCGTTTTGTTTATATTTTTCGCACTTTGTCTAAATGAGCTCTCTGACATCGTGCCAGGGGCTATGTGCTCAGCTGGCGTGATCGGCTCAAATAAATTTGGTGGCATCTTGATGCTCACTAAAATTTTGCTGATCTTTGGGCTTGGCATCTGGCTGGTTATAAATAAACTCGACTTGCAGGCTCTAAATTTCCCATATCTAAAGAAAAAATATGCCATTTTCATCTGCCTTTTTGTGATGATACTAATAGAGCTTGGCATAGAAATTTCGTTTTTTTATAATATCCCGCTAAAAGTGCCAGTCTTTTGCTGCTCGGTCACTTTTCAGGCTCCAAAGCTGCCATTTGGTTATACAAATTTTGGCTTAGTGAGTGCATTTTTCGTGCTATTTTTTGTCATTTTGGTGCTAAATTTCTTAAAGCAAAGCATGGCAAGCTTCGTGGCAAATTTGCTATTTTTAGTGCTTAGCTACTACGCTATCACCTACTTTTTTGGCCTTTATGTTTATGAGCAGCCAAATCACAAGTGCCCATACTGCATGCTAAGAAGCGACTATTTTTACGTTGGCTACCTCATCTGGGGCACTTTGTTTTTGGGCATTTTTTACGGCCTCATGCCATATCTTGTGGAGATCATCACAAAGACAAACTACTCACACAAGCTTAAATTTTCATCGATCTGGCTAAGTGTTTGCGTGCTGATATGCTCACTTTACGTGCTTAAATACTATTTGTTAAGAGGATTTTTATTTTGATAAAGCAAATTTTTTCTCTTTGTTTGCTAGCTCTAGTTTTAGCCGTGCTCGCCTATAATGCCGACATAAGCGACGATAAAATTTTAGTCCTAAATAACGGCAAGTCTGAGCCCATAGAGCAGCTTACGCCAAATAAATTTATATGTTATGAGAGCAGGACGCTCATCGCTGATAACAACGACACAGCTCAGGCGATCATGCCAAATGGCGACATCTACTTCTTTAACGACATCACAAATTCTTTCATCTGGTATATGGGGCAAAAGAGTAAAGATAAGATCAAGTTATATGTCTATTCAAGAGATACAAACCGCTACATCCCAGCGCAAAATGCCTGGTACTCGAGGGTCGATATTACGCCGATGGGATACGGCATAGGGGCGTATGAGTTTCACACTTACGGCATAAACGACAACTACTTTAAAGAGGTCTTGCTCTACGCAGCACGCGGCGAAACGCTCATAAACCCATATATAAACATCCTACTTTCAGAAAATAGGATATAAATTTAGAGAAGCTCTAAATTTGTTAGAGCTTACTAGGTTGTTTTTGGTATCAAGGCGCTATTTGTTTAATTTTTTGTAAAAATCGCATCCTGATTGAAACCCTAATTTGCAAGCCTTATCAAAATATTCTTTTGCTATGTGATAGTCTTGTTTTGCGCCTTTGCCTTTTAGATAAAAAGCTCCTAAATTAAAACAACCGCGATTGTATCCATTATTGCAAGCTTTTTTATACAATTCTACTGATTTACTGTAGTCTTGTTTTACACCTTGACCGTTTTCATATAAAATTCCTAAACTAGAACAGCTATCACTAACTCCATCATCACAAGCTTGTTTGTATAGATCGGCTGCTTTATAATAGTCTTGTTTTACACCTTGACCAATATTGTATAAAATCCCTAAATTGTAACAGCTAGTGCTATATTTGTCACTGCAAGCTTTTTGCCATAATTGAGCTGCTTTATAATAGTCTTTCTCTACGCCATGACCGTTTATATATAAAACTCCCAAATTATGGTAGGCTTGGGCAACATTGCCATCACAAGCTTTTTTGTATAGTTTGACAGCTTTGGTATAGTCTTGCTCTACTCCTTGTCCTCTTTCATAAAAACCACCTAGATTATAGCAACCAATAGCATCTTTACTATCACAAGCGTGTTTATACAAGGCGGCTGCTTTATTATAGTCCTGCGCCACACCTTGACCGTTTTCATATAAAGTTCCTAAATTAGTGCAACTATCAATATTTCCATCATTACAACCTCTTTGCCATTGCTTGGCAGCTTTATCAAACTCGCCTTTATTATAAGCCTCAAGCCCAAGTTTAAAAAGATCCTCGCAAAAGCTGGTAGTTAGTGATATCATGGATAAAAGAACAATCTTTTTCATTTCTTATTCATTTTTATAAATTTAGCTTGCCTCTTTGTTATAGAAACAAGCCTGATGTTAGTATCTAACGTTATTAACTTTCAAAAAGTCTCTTAAGTCTTCGTATTCGCTATTTTCGAAGTATCGCCATTTGCCAGGCTTTAGCATATCAAGGCTAACGCGTCCAAAGCTAACACGTTTTAGGTCCATCACTTCAAGGTCAAAGTAGCCAAAGAAGCGGCGTAGCTCCCTGTTTTGACCCTCGTTGATGATGACCTTTAGTTTTGTGTAGCCACCGCTTGAGCCAAAGACCTTGTAGGCTAGAAATGGCTTAAATTCCATTGATTTTATAGTGGTTTTTGCGTGCGCGCCTTTGGTGGCGTCCTTGGCGAAAAAGCCATTTGTCATCGCCTCTATCACCTCTTTTGTCACTTCGCCTTTTACCTTTAGGTAGTATTCGCGCTCTAGATCGCTATTCATTAGCGCTGTGGCGATCGCTGGAGCGTCAGTTAGTAAAAGTAGCCCCTCGCTTGCGTAGTCTAAGCGTCCCACGCTAACAAATTTTGCAAATTTCTTATCTAACGTGTCATATATCGTTTTTCGTCCACGGTCATCTTTTTTGCTAACTAGCTCGCCCTTTTGTTTGTGATAAACGATAACGGTAAATTCCTTTTTTAGCTTTATCAAACGGCCATTTATACGCACTTTGTCATCTTCATCCACGCTTGTAGCAAGGTCGCTAACCACGCGTCCTGCTATGCTAACCTTGCCAGCTTTTATCAGCTCATCTGCCTCACGGCGTGAGTAGTTTGTGTTATGCGAGATAAATTTATTTAGTCTTGTTTTTTCCATTTTATAGTCCTAAATTTGCAAGGTCATGGATGTGTAAAACACCCACGGGCACGCCATTTTCTACGACAGCTAGAAGCTGAATTTTATACTTTTCTATTAAAGCTAACGCATCTACGGCTAACATCTCTTTGTCGTTTATCTCTTTTGGATGCAAGGTTGCAAATTTCATCGCTGGCTCGTCTAGGTCAAAGTCCTCTCTCATAAGCGCGCGCCTAAGATCGCCATCACTTAAAAGAGCGTCTAGCACGCCATCTTTACCGACTATTAAAACCGTGCCAAGCTTGCCATGCGTCATCGTATCGATCGCACTTTTTAGGGTTGCATTCCAGCGGACTATCGGTAAATTTTCGCTTCTCATCACATCTTTGACCTTTAAAAATAGCCTCTTGCCAAGGCTGCCACCTGGATGAAAATTTGCAAAGTCCTCTTTTTTAAAGCCCCTTTTTTGCATCAAACAAACAGCTAACGCATCGCCAAGAGCTAACGTTAGCGTGGTTGATGCTGTTGGGGCGGCATTTAGTGGGCATGCCTCTTTTTCTACATTTATATCTATAAAAGCGTCGCTAAATTTACCAAGCGAGCTTGTCTTGCTTCTTGCCATGGCGACTATTTTTACGCCAAAGCGCTTTACATGAGGCAAAATTTTGATAAGCTCATCGCTCTCGCCACTAAAACTAATGGCTAACAAGATGTCGTCTTTTTCTATCATGCCCAGATCTCCATGCATGGCCTCTGTCGGATGCAAGAAAAAGCTTGGCGTGCCAGTACTTGCAAGCGTGGCAGCGATCTTTGCGCCCACGTGACCGCTCTTGCCCACGCCTGTTACTATGACTTTGCCCTTTGCGTTATATATCAAATTTACAGCATCTTCTATCTCTACGCTTTTAGCGTGTCTTAAAAGCTCGTTTGCTTCTATCTCTAAGACTTCAGCGGCGATTTGGTTGGCTTTTTGCATAAATTTTCCTTACATTATATAGATGATCGGCACGATAGTTGGGTACTTTTTGACCTTTCTAAATATGTGCTTTCTGATCACTTGGCGCACCTGTGACTCGAGTAGTCTGCTATCTTTCAAAAGCTCCTCTTTGACGTTGCTTAGGTATTGCTCTAGCACGCCCTCCATCTCTTTTCTAAACTCGGCGTCTTGCTTGTCGCCCACAAGTCCGTAGCTGATGACGCGAGGTTTGTTGATGAGCTTTGCGCCGTGACGTGAAATTTGAGCGATTATCATGACGACACCTGCTTCAGCTAGATTTTGTCTGTCGATGACGACGTCGTCCGCGATTTGTTTATTTATTTGATTGTCTATGAAGACTTTGCCAGTTTTTACAGTTTTTACACGTTTTAGGTACTTTTGACAAACCTCCATCTGATCGCCGTCGCTCATTAGATAGATATTTCGCTCATCCACACCACAGCTAATGGCCGTCTCTTTGTGCTTTGCGATGTGGTTGTACTCGCCATGCACCGGCAAGAAAAATTTTGGTTTTATGAGGCGAAGCATCAGCTTTTGCTCTTCTTGCGCTGCGTGACCGCTGACGTGGATCTCGCTAAAGTCTTGGTAGGCGACGCTCGCGCCTGATTTTAGTAAGAAATTTAGCACCGTTGAGACGCTGTTTTCGTTGCCTGGGATCGCTTTTGAGCTGATTATGATCTGATCGGTCGGCTTTATCTTTATATATTTGTGCTCATCTGTCGCCATGCGGTAAAGCGCACTCATGGTCTCGCCCTGAGAGCCAGTAGTGACGATAAGTACCTCGTCATCTTTAAATTTACCAACCTCGTTTGCATCGATAAAAATTTTCTTATCAAGCTTGATATAGCCAAGCTCCATCGCAGTGTATAAATTTCGCTCCATTGATCTGCCGATGACACAGACTTTGCGGTTGTATTTTAAGCCCCACTCGATCGCTTGATAGACGCGGTGGATGTTTGAGCTAAATGTGCTCATTATGACGCGGCCTTTTGCCTTTGAAAATATCGCGTCAAAGGTCTTGCCAACGCTACTTTCGCTCTTCGTAAAGCCCTCTTTGTAGCTGTTTGTGCTATCGCTTAATAGACAAAGCACGCCACGCTCGCCATAATACGCTAGTCTGCCAAGGTCTGTTGGGTAGCCATCTATCGGCGTGTGGTCTATCTTGAAGTCGCCTGTGTGGATGATCGTGCCAGCCTTTGTCGTGATCGCAAGTGCTGAGGCGTCGATGATAGAGTGGGTGATGTGTATCCACTCGACCTCAAAGTCACCTATGAGATAAGGCTTTCTCTTTTCGACCGATCTAAAGAGCGAACGCTCTTGTTTTAGTCCGTGCTCTTCAAATTTATTATTTATCATGCCAAGCGGTAACGGTGTGGCGTAGATAGGAAATTTAAACTCTTTGTAAAAATAAGGCACCGCGCCGATGTGATCCTCGTGTGCGTGAGTGATGATGACACCTTTTATCTTATCTTTTATCTTGCGAACGTAGTCAAAGTCTGGGATGAGGATATCCACGCCGTGCATGCTCTCGCTTGGAAAGCTCATGCCGATATCAACGATGATAGCGCTAGTTTCGGTCTCAAAGACGGTCATATTGCCGCCGATCTCGCCAAGACCGCCAAGTGGAGTTATGCGAATTTTATGCTCGCTTGAGTTTAGATACTTTAGTGGCTCAAGTCTTAGCTCGTGAGTGGCTTTGTTTGCCTCCATCGCGCTTGCGATATCTTGTTGCCACTGCTCGTTGCCATTTAGCTTTGCGGGTAAATTTTTCTTTGGTTTTTTAGCCTTTTTAGGCTTTTCTTTTTGCTCTTTTGTCTCGCTTTTAGCTTCAGCTTTTGGCTCTTGTTTTGGCTTTTCTTTTTGCTGTTTTTGCTCTTTTGGTTTATTGTTTTCGCCAGTTTTGTTTTGATTTTTGTTATTTCTTTGCTTTTTTGGGCGAGGATTTTGACTCTTTGGCTCGGCATGCGCTTCATTTTCAGCTTGCTCTGCTGCAAAGAAGTTATCTATCACGCTTTTGCTTGCTAGTGATGTTTGCTCGGTAGTTTCGCCCTCTTGTTTTGGTTTATTTTTTGGTCTAAATCTTCGTCTTTTGTTGTTTTTGCTTTGGTTGGTTACAACTTTCTCTTCGTTTTTGTCGTTCATTATCTTCCTTTAATCTTTCAAATACTTTTAGATAAGAATCGACATCTAGCTCGTGTGGACGTAAATTTTGAGCTAAGTCTAGGTCTTCAAAAATTTCTTCTAACGTCTTTTTGTCAAAATTTGTGGATAAATTTTTCAAAAGCGTCTTTCTTGGCGAAGCAAATGCAGCTCTTAAAAATACTTTAAAAGCCTCGTATTGTTTTGCATCTTTGAAAATCCCGTCTTTGCCAAAAATCTTTTTTGTTTTTTGTAGTTTGATGACTGAAGATGTGACCTTTGGAGGTGGATTAAAAAGCTTTGCATCCACGTCAAACAAAAGCTCACACCTGCCTTGAAGTGAAGCGAGGATCGATAAAGAGCTAAATTCTTTATCCTTGCTCTTTGCACTAAATTTAAGAGCAACCTCTTTTTGTATCATCACGATAAGCCCAAGGCATTTTTCGTCATCTATCGCATTTAGGATCATCTTCGTAGCAACGTAATAGGGCAAATTTGCGACCAAAAAGTAGTTTTCGCTACTTAGTCCGCCCTCTTGCTGCCACTGCTCTAAAGCATCTTTACAAAAAAGTTTTAATTGTCCATTTTGGATCTCATTTGCAAATTTGACCTTTAAAATTTGAAACAGCTCACAATCTATCTCAAAACAGGTTGTCTTATAAATTTGCAAAAGTCTAAATGTCAAATCACCTAAGCCAGGCCCAATTTCAACGACGTTTTCTACGTCATTGGGTATCGCTTGGATGATCTTATCTAGTGTCGCTTTGTCCTGTAAAAAATTCTGTCCAAAGTGCTTTTTTGCCTTTATCATAGCCGCGATATTAGCCAAAAATTACTTATACAATGATTACAAGTTTAGTTTAATCATATATAAAATGGACTATAATCACTAAATAATAACGAAATAGGGCATAAATTTGAGCAAGGCAAATACCTTAAAATACTTTTTATTATCAAAATATCTAGAGCCAAAAACCTTAGATGATCTAAAAAAGACAAATACCAAATTTAAAAAATCAATAGACCTTGAGATCGTAAATTTTGATGAGAAATTTCTACAAATTTTTAGAGCATTTGATTACTCGCTTTTAAAAAATGGTATAGAAATTTCGATTTATGGTGGCATTTTTGAGACTGACTTGCTTGCTATTTATATCTCAAAGCTAGCAAATATTAAATTTGAAAAAGAGCAAATTTTAGATGAGCTACGATCTGAGCAAACGAGCTTTGAAAAGGCGTTTTGCTATAAATTTAAGCTTGCTGGTGATTTGGTATTTTGTAAAGATGACCAAAATTTTGCTTTAAAAGATGTAAATTTAGACGATGAGTTAAGCCCATCTTTCACGCCAAACTCATCAAATGAGCTTTTTATCCCAACGGCTCCTTGGGCGATTGTGCGACTAAACCGCCTAAAAGAGATCAGTCAAAACGACTTTAATAAAGAGTGCGAACACATCAAGGATAAAATTTCTATCCACAAAGAGAAAATGAAGCTTAGCGACTATGTAAAAGCAGTCCATGAGGAGCTAAAAAGCTCGCTAAAGACGCCATTTTGCAAAGATGTGATCAGGCTTGAAGTAAGGATCGCTGACCCAAATTTTAAAGAGAACGACGCCCTTTTAAATAGCTTTTTTATAGATGATATAAATTTGCTTATCAAATTTTATGAGTCAGGTAGGACGCACGAGCTGACGGATCAGTTTTTAGACGAGGGCGGTGAGAATAAATTTGAGAGGCTTGACGTTAGAGATGAGCTAAATCAAAGGGCTGTGAGGGACTTTTTTAAGGCTGAGCGCTACCCAAGATCGGCTTTTGCAAGTGATTTTGCACTAAATTTCTCGCAGCAAATGGCGCTAAATAACATCATAGAGAAATTTAAAGAAGGTAACGGTGGGATTTATAGCGTAAATGGCGCTCCAGGCACTGGGAAAACGACACTTTTAAAGGACGTGATGGCTGAGGTTGTTACGCTTAGGGCGATGAAGCTTGCGCAAATGAGCAGGCACGATATCTTTGAGCCAGTTTATGACAGTGATGAAAAGGCGCTTTATTTTAGGCTAAATGACGAGCTGCAAGGCTATGAAATGGTCGTTAGCTCTTGCAATAACGGTGCAGTTGAGATTTTGAGCAAGGAGCTAAGCCAGCTAAAGAGCATAGGGGATTATGCGGGCGAGATTGATTATTTTAAATTTATAGCCACAAGGCTGCTCTCAGCTGATGAAAAGAGCAAATATGGCGAGAAGTCCTTTATTTCAAAGCCAGCTTGGGGGCTATTTTGCGTGGCGCTTGGCTCAAAGCAAAATAAGTCAAATTTTGTTTTTAACGCAATTAATGGCGTAAAGATCGAGGCTACTCACAGCCAGTATGACGAGATCACAAAAGAGTATGGCGAGTTTTTGGAGCAAGATGGCTTTTTGATGGGGCTTGGCAAATATCTGGCAGTTGGCGAAGGGATTGATGATTTTGACGAAGCGAAGGAGAAATTTAACCTCGCACTTCACGAGGTAAATTTGCTTTTTAGTGAGATCAGGATCAAAGAAGAGGAGCTAAAGAGCCTTAAAATAGAGCTAGCCGACGTCGATAGAAGGCTAGAGAGCTACTACTCGGCTAAGCAGATAGAGGAGCTTTTATCTCCGCTTGAGAGCGAATTTGCTAGCGTTAGTGACGAGCTTGAAGATAAAAAGGCTGAATTTAGCGAGCTAACAAGGCTTGTTAGTCAAAATGAAGCTTTGCAGGAGTATTTAAGCACACCAGAAAAGCCGCCATTTTTTCTCTTTCAGCAGATTTTTAAGACAGAGGCCTTTGAAAAGTATAGCGACGAGGCGCTAAAGGTCGGTGAGATAAATCGCCAGATAGCTGAGCAAAATTTAAAAGCTAGCAAGCAAAATGGCGAGAGCAAAGAGAAAAATGAGGCAAGGCTAAACGAGCTAAAAGAGGAGATAACAGGGCTTGAGAGCAGGGCTGCAGAGCTTGGTGTAAAGATAAATCTCTACAAAAGGCTACAAAGCGACTTTGCTAGACGCCAAAAGATACTTGGTAGGAGCGAGGAGCTAGATATCTTTCTAAACGGCAGCTTTAGCGAGAGCAACGAAGAGATGCAAAAGAGTATGCCATTTATGATGGAATTTGGCATAGATCAGAAATTTCACAAGACAAAGCTTTTTAAGGCTAGGATAGAGCTTTTTAAAGAGGCGCTAAATTTGCACAAAGCTGCCATTTTTGCCTGCAAAGAGGCTGTTAGGACAAATTTACGTGCCATTAGCGTTATCTTCAACGATGAAAAGATGGCTGAGAAAAACGGCTTAGAGGCAAAGCATAGACGTGAGATTATTAAGGGGCTCTTCTTGCTAACGCCAGTTGTTAGCTCGACTTTTGCCTCGTTTAATAATACCTTTAAAGAGCTTTTAAATGGCGATATAGGCATGCTTTTGATAGACGAAGCAGGGCAGGCAAATTTAACTAACGCGTTAGGTGCCTTACTCCGCTCAAAGATGGCTGTGGTGGTTGGCGACCCACTTCAACTTGAGCCTGTCGTAACACTACCAGTTAGTTTAAATAACGCGATCCTTAGCTACTGTGAGGCAAAGGAGGAGTTTAACTTGCTTAAGTCCTCTGTGCAACTAAGAGCCGACAAAGCGCAGAATATCGGCACATATATAAAAGGTAGCGGCGAGAGTATCTGGGTCGGCTCACCACTGATCGTGCATAGAAGGTGCGCTAACCCTATGTTTGAGATATCAAACGAGACTACATACGACGATATGATGATACTTGGCAGAAACGCGGCTAGTAAATTTGCAAACACTAACGTGCAAACAAAGTGGATAGATGTTAGAAGCGAGGAGTGGATAGGTAACTATAACAAAGCCGAGGGCGAGGTGGTTAAAGAGCTCTTAGCAGGTGAGCTAGCTAATGAAAAAAATAACATCAGAATAATAACGCCATTTAAAGATGTTTGTAGAAATTTAAAAGGTGCAGGCACTATCCACACTATGCAGGGCAAAGAGGCTGATATTATCGTATTTGTGTTAGGTGGAGCGACAAAGGGTGCTAGAGCGTGGGCTGCTAGCAAGCCAAACCTGCTAAACGTGGCGCTAACAAGGGCAAAAGAGGTTATTTATATAGTTGGAAACCGAGAAAATTGGGCTAGTTTGCCATATTTTGAGGTGGCAGCTAGAAAGATAGACAAAGGATAAATTTGAATCATTTTGCAAAACGCATAATCCCATGCCTCGACGTAAAAGACGGCAGGGTCGTAAAAGGTGTAAATTTTGTTGGACTTGTCGATGCTGGAGACCCAGTCGAGATAGCTAAAAGATACAACGATGAGGGCGCTGACGAGCTTTGCTTTTTGGATATCACAGCCTCTCACCTTGGCCGTGATACGATAGTTGATGTGGTAAAAAAGGTCGCAAGCAAGCTTTTTATACCCCTAACCGTTGGGGGTGGCATACGCACGATCGATGATATCTCTCGCCTTTTAAATGCGGGCTGTGACAAGGTTAGCCTAAACTCATCGGCGATAAAAGATCCAAATTTGATCGACGAAGCAGCTAAAAAATTTGGCTCGCAATGTGTCGTTGTGGCGATCGATGCCAAAAAGATCGAAAATGGTTATAGTGTTTTTATAAATGGTGGCAGGATCGATACCAAAAAAGATGCCTTTGCTTGGGCAAAAGAGGTCGAGTCGCGCGGAGCAGGGGAAATTTTACTAACGTCTATGGATAACGACGGCGTCAAACAGGGCTTTAGCTTGGAGCTAACAAAGATATTTAGTGCGCTTTCTATACCGACTATTGCAAGTGGTGGCGCTGGCAAGGTGGAGCATTTTAAAGAGGCTTTTGAGGCTGGGGCTGATGCGTGTTTGGCGGCTTCGATATTTCACTTTGGCGAGATCGAGATAAAAAAACTAAAAGAGTATCTTAAAGCAAATGGCGTTGAGGTTAGGCTCTGATGTTAGTTATCTCAGCTGGAAAAAATGAAATTTTTGACTTTGCTTTGCCAATGGGGGTGGGGCTAGTCGATATGGCGATAAATTTGACAAAGTTTTTGCAAAAAAAATCATGCGCGGGAGCTGATGAAAAGGGTATAAATTTAAAAAATATTGATCCGCACTACCTCGCAAAGATCGAGGCTAAATTTGCAAACTCATCAAACCCAGAGCTGCAAAATCTAAACCAAAATTCGTCAAAAAATCCCGAGCGAAATTTATATCAAATGCCAGAAAAGATAGTTTTTGTTGGCTCAGCTGGCCTTTATAAAGATGGTGAAATTTTACAAATTTATGAAAGCTCGATTGGGGCAAATGTTGAAATTTCTAGCATAGAAAATAGATCTTATTCGCCTATTGAGTGTGAAATTTCTTCTATTGTTTCACGTGGAACTATCAAAACAAATTCATCAAATTTCATAACGACAGACAAAAATTTGGCCCATAAAATGTTTGAAAAGGGTTATTTTTTAGAAAATATGGAGTTTTTTTCTGTTCTAAAAGTGGCTCAAATTTTTAAAATTCCGGCTTATGGAATTTTTGTAGCGACAAATTTTTGTGATAAAAATGCGCATGCTGACTTTATAAAAAATCACTCTGCTGCCAAAGAGCTACTAATAAAATATGTAAAGGAAAATATGTGAAAAATTTGCTTGATCTTAGCATTGAAGAGTTAAAAGAGCTAGTCTCTCCCTCTTTTAGAGCGACGCAAATTTATGAGTGGGTATATAAAAAAAATGCTACTGAATTTAGCCAAATGCTAAATTTGCCAAAGGATATGCGTCAGGATCTGACTGAGAAATTTTATCTTGATCCTCTAAAATGTGTGAAATTTGAGCAAAGTAGCGACGGCTCTATCAAGTATCTTTTTGAGCTAAAAGATGGACTAAAGATAGAGAGCGTTTTGTTGCCGATGAAAGAGGAGATTAGTGACGAAGATGGCAAGATTAGTCGCCATGCTCGTTACACTGTTTGTGTTAGTTCGCAGGTTGGCTGCAAAATGGGCTGTGCTTTTTGCCTAACAGCAAAGGGCGGGCTTGTTAGAAATTTGACTGCTGGCGAGATCGTAGGGCAAATTTTATGGATAAAAAGAGAGAATAACATACCATACGAGAGGCGCATAAATGTCGTTTATATGGGTATGGGTGAGCCACTTGATAACCTTGCTAACGTTAGTAAAGCGATCAAAATTTTAGCTCTTAATGAGGGTCTAGCCATATCGCCACGCCGTCAAACTGTTTCAACTAGCGGTCTTGGCAGTCAGATAAAAAAGCTTGGCGAGATGGACATTGGTGTCTTGCTGGCTATATCACTACATGCTGTTACTAACGAGCTTAGAAGCCGCTTGATGCCGATAAATAAGGCGTATAATATCGAGGCCGTTATGGATGCTGTTAGGGGATTTCCTATCGATATGCGAAAGCGTGTGATGTTTGAATATCTTGTTATCAAAGACCTAAACGATAGTGTCAGTGACGCGAAAAAGCTGGTAAAACTGCTGCATGGTATCAAGGCAAAGGTAAATCTCATATATTTTAACCCACATGAGGGCAGTGAATTTGGACGACCTGAGCTTACTAGCATGCTAAAATTTCAAGAATATCTAAGGGATCATGGTGTCACTTGTACAATCAGACAGAGTAAAGGACTTGATATAAGTGCTGCTTGTGGCCAGCTAAAACAGCGAAATGAAAATCCAAAATTTAAAGCTAACGTTAGCGATAAGAACGCAGCTAAAGCAGAAGAAAAACCAACTAACGATAAAACTAACGTGAGTAAAAAATGACAGCTCTTGATATCGCCGAGATAATTTTTATATGTATCGTAGTTGGAGTTGGAATCTTTGGACTTATTAAAGTTATATCTGGGGAGAAATAGTATTTTTTAAGGTATTAAAGCCAAACTTGTGCAAGTATAAACTAAAGTTTGGCTTATAAAATCTACTCGTCAAAGGTTTTGTTTTTGTTGTGATAGTAGTAAAGATATATAAGTCCAATAGGCGCGATAAATATAGCAAAGCTAAAACATATAAGCATAGTTATAATTTTAGTTGCAAGTAAAAATAATGCATTTACAAAAAAGACGTTATTCCCAAAAATAAAATCGACTATACTTTCATAAACAAAACGCGAATACGGATAAATTAGAGCATTTGCCACAAAAACAAGAGCCACTAAAATCGATGCTCTACCTAAATTGTAAAACATATATATAAAAAATACTGCCATTATAGCGCCAAAAAATAGATGTCTTAAATAATATGACATACTAAGTCCCCCAAATGTCTTTTTGATGATTTTATTCATCTTGCCTCCTTTTAAATATTTAAACGGAAATATTACCTGCTATGTTCTTAATAAATAATAAATTAAAGGAATAATTACTTATATTTAAATATAAGTAAGAAATATTTACTTTGTTAAAAGTTATAAAGCTTTACTTTAAAATCTCCCAAAAAATAGGATTAGGAATGGCAAATTTAACACAACGTGATATGGCTGGGATTTTAAAAATAGATGCAAAAACTATCTATAATTGGAGAAAAAATAAACCAGAGCTTTATAGAATAGTAGTGCTAGGTTTTAAATTTGATGAGTTTTTGACGCAAAGCAGAGAAAATTTAATAGAGTTAGAAAAACTTGCAGAAGAAAATAAAACCTTTAGGCTAAAATAAAACTTTCTTTTGCAAATTTATAAAACTCACTTTCGGCGTCAAATTTGCTTTTTATGGTGTAAAAAATTTCATTAAATTTAAATGAAATTTCATCCGAGTGAAGCAAGAGTCTTTTCGCTCCAGTTAAATTTATCCGTTCACGCTCGCTCATCTCTTTGTCTAAAATTTTCTCGATCTGCGGACGAGACAAACCATAAAGTGGTTCGCCAAGGATCTTGTGTTTCACATGAAACAAATGCAACCGAATTTGATGCTGCCTGCCAGTGAGTGGGATGGCCCGAACCAAAGTCGTATCGATATTGTCAAAATACTTTATAGGCAAAATTTTAGTCACCGCACTCTTACCGTTTTCACAAATTTGCATTCGCATTTTCACATCGTCGTAGTTGTTCGCTAGATCCATCTTAGCATCAATCGTAAATTCTCGCCAGATCTTGCCTTGCACCATCGTGACATAGCTTTTAGAAACCTCTCTGTTTTCAAAGGTTTTTTTTAGTTTTATCGTAGAATTTCTATCTTTGCCCACGACTATCACGCCGCTTGTTTCAAAGTCTAGTCTATGTGCCACGCTCGCATCTCGCCCAAAAAGTGTGTAAATTTCATCATTTAGCGAGTAGTCGCAGTGTCTGCCATTTGGGTGGCTCAGCACGCCACTTGGCTTGTCAAATACCGCAAAGCTCTCGCACTCAAAGATCGGCTTTAGTCCTTTTGGCTTGGCCTCATAGTCGATCAAAAAGACATCGCCGCACAAAACGGCATTTTTCTCACTCACGACACTGCCGCCACAGATCAGCCTGCCTTTATCGATGAGACGCTGAGTTTGGCTCATGTTAAAGCCATTTTTCAGCAAAATTTCATAAGCTTTTTGGTGATCTGCAGTGGCGATAAATTTATTTACGTAGGGCAAAAATGATCCTTTTGAAAAATGAGCGAGCTATCTTAAGCCCAAATTTATAAGCGTATAACCGACATTTCAGCCCGGATTTTATATAATCAAAACTTAAATTTAGAGAAATTGCACGACGTGATTTCCGGCCCAAAAAGCCAAATTTATACTTTCAGGACAAAAGCAAACTAACACAAAAGGTTCAACAATGGTCGAAAGATACTCACGCAAAGAGATGGCTGAAAAGTGGAGCATACAAGCAAAATACGACGCTTGGCTCAAGGTAGAAAAAGCTGCCGTTAAAGCTTGGAATAAGCTTGGCTTCATAAGCGACAGCGATTGCGAGAAAATTTGCAAAAACGCTAAATTTGAAGTGGCTCGCATCGACGAGATAGAAAAGACGACAAAGCACGACGTCATCGCATTTTTAACAAGCGTCAGCGAGAGCCTTGGCGAGGAGAGCAGGTTCGTGCATTATGGCATGACCTCAAGCGACTGCATCGATACAGCCGTCGCACTTCAGATGAAAGATAGTCTAGAGCTCATCATCAGCGATGTAGAGGAGTTTATGCAGGCGGTCAAAAATAGAGCAAATGAGCACAAGCACACGCTCATGGTCGGCAGAAGCCACGGCATTCACGGCGAGCCGATAACCTTTGGCCTCGTACTTGCCATCTGGTACGATGAGATAGCAAGGGCGCTAAAGCTCATCAAAGACGCAAAAGATACGATCAGCTACGGCAAACTCTCAGGCGCTATGGGAAATTTAGCCCACGCTCCGATGGAATTTGAAGAGCTAACATGTGAGGAGCTAGGTCTGAAAGCCGCTCCAGCCTCTAATCAAGTGATCCAGCGCGACCGCTACGCCCACGTGGTAAGTGCTATCGCTATCTTAGCCTCTACTTGCGAGAAGATCGCAGTTGCTATTAGGCACTACCAAAGGACCGAAGTTTACGAGGCGGAGGAGTACTTTAGCCCAGGACAAAAAGGCTCAAGCGCGATGCCACACAAACGCAATCCAGTCCTTAGCGAAAACATCACCGGCCTTTGCAGAGTGCTACGCTCATACGTCACGCCAGCTCTTGAAAACGTCGCACTTTGGCACGAGCGCGACATCAGCCACAGCTCGGTTGAGAGATTTATCCTGCCAGATATGTTTATCACGACTGATTTTATGCTGGTTCGTATAAAAAATTTGATAGCAAATTTGGTTGTTTATCCAGAAAATATGATGAAAAATTTAAATTTGACAGGCGGCCTAGTCTTTTCACAGCGCGTGCTTTTGCAGCTACCGCAACGTGGGATTTCTAGAGAGGACGCATACAAGATCGTTCAGCGCAACGCCATGAAGGTCTGGGCGGACTTGCAAGAGGGCAAAAAAGCGATAGACGAGCAAGGCCACAGCCTATTTTTGCAAAATTTGCTAAACGACGAGGATCTAACTAAGAGCCTTAGCAAAGATGAGATCAAAGAGTGTTTTGACTACAACTACTACACCAAAAATGTAGATAAAATTTTTGCTAGAGTCTTTGGCAAATAAATTTAAACGCAAGGGGTAAATTTAGCCCCTTGCAAAATACCCTAACACAAAATCCACCTTAAATTTAGCTCGCAAATTTAAGCCTAATTAGTGTCAAATTTATCAGCCAAGGGTAGTACTTTTCAAGTAGCTTTTACAAGTGTCAGCAAAATTTAGTGGCAATTTAAATTTTGATCTCCAAAACTAATCCAAAGCTCGTCACGATTAACGTTTTTTGTCGCCCTCGCGCTAGAAAAATAAGAGTTTTTGGCAAGCCTTTCTTTTTCTCATTTTGGCTATAAATTTTATATTTATTGAGTAGTTTTTGGCAAAGAGAGTTTTTATCTCTTTTTGGATAAAATCTCAAATTAAAATTTAACACGGAGAGATATTTTTGAAAGTTGTAAAACGTAATGGCAGAACAGAAGAGCTTGATATCAGTAAGATCAAAAAATACACAAACGAAGCCGTCCTAGGTCTTAGCAACGTAAGTCTTAGCGAGCTTGAGGTAGATGCGAAAATTCAGTTTAGAGATATGATAACGACTGAGGAAATTCAGCAAACTCTTATAAAAACAGCAGTTGATAAGATCGACATCGACCGCCCAAACTGGACATTTGTCGCTGCGAGGCTATTTTTGTTCGACCTTTATCACAAAGTGACTGGCTTTAACGGCTACAACCACCTAAAAGACTACCTCGCAAAGGGCGAAAAAGTAGGCCGCATCATTCCTGGGCTAAAAGATAAGTACGACCTAGAAGACCTAAACGCTTATATTAAGCCTGAGCGCGACCTTCAGTTTGCATACCTCGGTATCAAAACGCTTTATGACCGCTATCTCATCAAAGACAAAAATGGCATGCCAATCGAGCTACCACAGCACATGTTTATGGCTATTGCGATGTTTCTTGCGCAAAACGAGCTAGATAGCCAAGGCTGGGCCAAGAAATTTTATGACCTTATCTCTAAATTTGAAGTGATGCTCGCCACTCCGACGCTTTCAAATGCCCGTACGACGCGTCACCAGCTAAGCAGCTGTTACGTAGGCAGTACGCCCGATAATATCGAGGGCATTTTTGATAGCTACAAAGAGATGGCGCTACTTTCAAAATTTGGTGGTGGTATCGGCTGGGACTGGAGCAAGGTGCGTGCGATGGGCGGTAGCATCGATGGACACAAAAACGCAGCTGGCGGTATCATACCATTTTTAAAAGTGACAAATGACATCGCAGTGGCGGTCGATCAGCTAGGTACTAGAAAGGGCGCGATCGCTGTTTATATCGAGCCTTGGCACATGGATGTGAGCGATTTTCTCGATCTTCGTAAAAACTCAGGCGAAGAGAGGCGCCGTGCACATGAGCTTTTCCCTGCACTTTGGATAAACGACCTATTTATGAAGCGTGTCAAAGAAAATAGCCGCTGGAGCCTCTTTGACCCAGCTCAAGTAAGTGACCTTTGCGACCTTTACGGCGAGGCGTTTGAGAAGAGATACTTAGAGTATGAAAATGATGAAAATATCCAGAAAAACACCATCCTTGCAAAAGAGCTTTGGAAGAAAATTTTAACTAGCTATTTTGAAACTGGTATGCCATTTTTGTGCTTTAAAGACAATGCCAACAAAACAAATCCAAACGACCACGAGGGCATCATTAGAAGCTCAAATTTGTGCACCGAAATTTTCCAAAACACAGCGCCAAACTACTATAAGATCAAGATCACTTATGAAGACGGTAGCGAGGAGCTATTTGACGAAGAAGAAGACGTCACTGTCGATAGCGGCATAACTAAAAAAGCCAAAAAGCTTAGCGCGCTTGATAGCCTAAAAGGTAAGCAAATTTTTATCGTAGAAAAAGAGAGCATCGAGGGCAAAACGGCAGTTTGCAACCTTGCAAGTATAAATTTAAGCAAGATAAACAGCAAAGAGGACATCGAGCGTGTCGTACCGATAGCTATCAGGATGCTTGATAACGTTATAGACCTAAATTTCTATCCACACAAAAAGGTAAAACATACAAACCTAGCTTCTCGCTCGATCGGCCTTGGCGTCATGGGCGAGGCGCAAATGCTAGCTGAGAAAAACGTAAAATGGGGCAGTTACGAGCATTTGGCACTCATTGACAGTATAATGGAAAACATAAGCTACAACGCGATCTATGCTAGCTCAAATTTAGCCGTAGAAAAGGGCGTCTATCCAAAATTTGAGGGCTCAAAATGGAGCAAAGGCATCATGCCGATAGACACCGCAAACGAGAACGCAAAAGCGCTTTTAAACGACAAAGGCGGGCTATTTGACGAAAATATCTGTGACTGGGATAAGCTAAGAGAAAAAGTCAAGCGTGACGGCATGAGAAACGGCTACCTAATGGCGATCGCTCCAACTAGCTCGATCTCGATCCTTGTTGGCACTACTCAAACTATCGAGCCAGTCTATAAGCGTAAGTGGTTTGAGCACAATCTAAGCGGCATGATCCCAAATGTCGTGCCAAATTTAAGCCCTGATACTTGGCAGTTTTACACGCCAGCTTACGAGCTTGATCAAAGAATTCTTATAAAAGCAGGTGCGATCCGCCAAAAGTGGATCGATCAAGGTCAAAGCTTAAATATCTTCATGAGTTTAGACAAAGCAAGCGGCGGATATCTAAGTGAAATTTACACGCTTGCATGGGAGCTTGGACTAAAATCAACCTACTATCTACGCTCTGAGTCACCAGATAGCGAAAAGCTAAACGACGTGGCTGACCGCTCGATCGAATGCGAAGGGTGTCAGTAATGTTAATAAAGCATCAGTGCTCCAACTGATGCTTATTTTTTATAAAAATCTTTTATTTCTAATATCCAGGTTGGAATAAATTTTTCATTATTTTCCCTCTCTTTAGATATTTCTACATATTTTTCAGCAAATTTAATTTTATTGGATCCTTCGTTTTCTTCAAAATAATTTTTTAAATCAATACTTTTTAAATTATCAATAAAACTTGTATTTCCATTATTTTTTTGTATGTTTATCTGATATTTGTTTGATTTATCCAATTTTTCCATTGTTTCTTTAAAAATTATAGGATTTAAAGATTGTTCTATATCGGTTTGGGTAGTATCTAAATTTTCAAGTGTATATAATCGTGTTTCATCGTTTCCAATATTGCATAATCTTCTAATTTTTAAGTGCTTATTTCCATCTTTAATATACTCTTTATGTCTTATTTTATCTGTATCAATTAGACAAAAAACTTTTCCTATTAATCTGTCATCTTCTTTTTTTAAAGGCAGTTCTAAGTGTTCATAAATTTCTGAAACTTTTGTATTTCCGCCAAGAGGTAAAATTCTTAAATTATTTTTCACCTCATCCTTAAAAAAATATTCAAAGTATATTTTTTCACTCACGCCTTCTACTAAAAGCCAGTTATACGGTTTTTCACAGTATAGCGAGTAATATATGGCTTGAACTAAATCATTTATACTTTTTAAATTAAAATCATGAGGAATTTCATTTTTGCTTTTTTGTATATCGTTTTTTACTCTTGCCTTATAGTCATATAAATCATAGGTGTCAAAAAGAATTTCCTTTTTAGTTTTTGTTTCTTTTTCTGTTAAAAAATGACTAAAGCCTTCATTTAGGATAGGCAAGAATCCATACCAATGAGTAGTAATGAACACTTGACAATTTTTTGAAACTTTATTCAATCTATCAAATTGCTCATAACAAACAGAAGTATGGAGTGAATTTTCTGGCTCATCTACTGCTATAATTGTTGCTGAATTCCTGTCTGTTTTTAATAGAAATGCGGATATTATGTCAATTAAGGCTTGTCTTTTTTCTCCTGCACTTAGTTCACTAATTTTTTTATTATTTTTATACAAAATTCTTTTTTGAAAATATGCTTCAATTATTTTATTTACTATGTCATTTTTTGTTATTTTATTGTTTCTTTGCCGTCCCGTTTTATACTCATAATTATTACGCAGGCTATTTTGTATTTCTTTAATAAAATTCTTTAATCTTGTATTAATTCTATTTGCACCTTCTAGGTTAATGCCGGATAGCATACCTTCTATTTCTTTTTTTAGTTTTTTTCCAAAAACTTTTTGCATTTCTGTTGTTTCTATTTTTGTAAAATTTTCTATATTAAGTTCGACCGGAAAATATATATATGAGTAGTGATCTTTTATGATTTGTAGAATTTTATTATATTTTTTGGCGAGCTCATTCTTGTGCTTTTGAATTTCTTCTGTTGATATTGATGTTGTTATGTTTATATTCTTATTATCAAATACTTTACTGAGAAATTCTTGCGCTATAGTGAAGGTTCCAAAAGATATTTTTGGGCTACTGTTTGATATAAATTCTTCACCGATCATTAGCAGATAATACTCTTCTTTAGTTATACCTTGTTTTAATAAATCATCCCTAATATTTTTAAAGCCTTTAATATCGGCACTTCCGGATAACGATTTTATATTCCAGAAAAAATCATTAAGTTTATCTATATCTTTTATACAATGAGCAGGAAAAATACAATCAGATTTTTTAATTAAAAAAATTGGAACAAAAAATGGTTTATTTCTTTCTCCTGAAGTTGCATTTTTATTAATGTTGTAGATTTTTTCATTAAAGAAACTATCAAATCCTTCAAGAATAGAACTTTTGCCTATTCCATTTTTACCAACATAACTTATAAAGTTAAAATCTAATTTATACCCTATAGGAATAAAGTTTATGCCTTCGTATGCTTTTATATGTCTTAAATAAAGTCCAACAACCATGTGCGCTACCTTTATATAAAAATATTATTTCTTGGTATATGATTAAGATGATTTTAAAATTTATATCGTTAAGTCTTCCTTAGGATCTCATTATTTTTAATACTATATTTTTAAAAACTAAAATTAAAAAAATTATTTAAGTAAAAATAATCAAATTTTAGTTTAAAATACATAAAATACGTAGAAATATACTTAAGAAAACTTTCCAAAATTTTATATTTTTTGATAAATATTATTAAACAAAATAAAATAGTTATCTATTGTTTAAGCTTTCTTGTCCTATACTTTTAAACTTTATATTGAAAAATTTAGAAGAAAGAGCGAGTAATGCGTGAGATTTTGAAGAGAGATGGCACAAGACAAGAATTTGTAGCATATAAGATAGTGGATGCGATAAAAAAAGCATTTGCTAGTGAAAATTTAGCTTATGATGAGAAAGTTTTTACAAATGTTGTCCAAGATATCTTTCAAAAGTCAAGCGCGATAACAGTCGAGGACATCCAAGATGCGATCGAAAAAGAGCTATTTGCTGGCGGCTACTTTGACGTGCTAAAGAGCTTTATGCTCTACCGCCACACGCACAAGCTCCAACGCGAGCAAATTTTAGGGCTAAACGAAGATACGACCTATATAAACTCAACCCAAACGATAAATGAGTACATAAATGGCACCGACTGGAGAATTTCTGCAAACTCAAACACAAGCTACTCAAACGCAGGGCTTATAAACAACACAGCCGGCAAAGTCATAGCAAACTACTGGCTAGACGCTGTTTATAGCAAAGAAGAAGGTCTTGCTCACAGAAACGGCGACTACCATATCCACGACCTTGACTGCCTCACAGGATACTGCGCTGGCTGGAGTTTACGGGCTTTACTAAACGAGGGCTTTAACGGCGTTCGTGGCAGGGTCGAGAGCAAGGCACCAAAGCACTTTAGAGAGGCGCTTTATCAGATGGCAAATTTCTTAGGAATTTTACAAAGCGAGTGGGCAGGCGCTCAGGCGTTTTCTAGCTTTGACACCTACCTTGCGCCTTACGTTTTCAAAGACGATCTAAGCGACGCCGAGATCAAAAAGGCGATCACTAGCTTTATTTTCAACCTAAACGTCCCTGCGCGCTGGGGACAAAGCCCATTTACAAACGTAACCATAGATATCACTTGCCCAAGCGACCTAAGAGATCAGATCCCAACGAGCGATGATATACACCTTTTTACAAATGTAAAAGATGAGAAAATTTTGAAAAAAGCAAACGAGCGTGGCAGGAAAAATTTGATCGATATGACTTACAAGGACTTCGAGCCTGAGATGGCACGCATAGATAAGGCATTTTACGAGGTCTTGACAGCTGGCGACAAGTGCTCGCAGCCTTTTACATTTCCGATACCAACGGTAAATATCACAGAGGATTTTAACTGGGATAGCGAAGTAGCCGACGTGCTCTTTGAAAATACCGCAAAAATGGGCTCAAGCTACTTTCAAAATTTTATCGGCTCACAATACACTTATGACGAAAATGGCAATAAGATAGAAAACGAAAAAGCCTACAAACCAGGACATGTTCGCTCTATGTGCTGCCGTTTGCAACTTGATCTAAGAGAGCTTTTAAAACGAGGTGGTGGTCTTTTTGGTAGTGCTGAGATGACAGGCTCTATCGGCGTCGTCACTATAAATTTAGCTCGCCTAGGCTACAACTTCAAAGGTGATAAAGTCGCACTTTATAACAGGCTAAGCTATCTTTTAGAGCTTGCTAAATCGACACTTGAAAAGAAGCGTAAATTTATACAAGAGATGTATGACAGAGGGCTTTATCCTTATACGGCTAGATATCTAAAGCACTTTAACAACCACTTTAGCACGATCGGCATAAATGGCATGAACGAGCTACTTAGAAATTTCACTGACGATAAAGAGAACATCTCAACTAAATTTGGACGAGAATTTGCCCTTGAGATGGTTGGCTTTTTACGTGATAAGATAAGGACATTTCAAGAAGAGAGCGGAAATTTATATAACCTTGAGGCAACTCCAGCTGAGGGCACAACATACCGCTTTGCCAAAGAGGATAAGAAGCGCTACCCAGACATCATCCAAGCAGGCGAGGGGGATAATATCTACTACACAAACTCAACCCAGCTACCTGCAAATTTCACAGACGACGCTTACGAAGCGCTTGATCTGCAAGATGAGCTACAAAGCGCCTACACTGGCGGCACCGTCTTTCACCTATATATGAAAGAGCGCATAAGCTCGGCTAAAGCTTGCAAAGAGCTTGTAAAGAGTATAATCTCAAACTACAAACTCCCATACATCACGATAACGCCAGTCTTTAGCGTCTGCGCAAAGCATGGCTACATAGCTGGCGAGCATGAGTTTTGCCCGCTTTGTGATGCAGAGCTTATAGAAAATGAAAAGAAAAAATCCAAATAAGGAGAGAAAATGACTGAAAAAGAAATTTTAGAAAAAGTGCAAGATAAACGCACAAGATGCGTGGTCTATACTCGTGTTATGGGCTATCACAGACCAGTTGAGAGCTTTAATCTCGGTAAAAAAGGCGAGCACAAAGAGCGTGTTAAATTTGACGAATACGCAAGTTGCTGCAAAAGATAAATTTTTTGCCTAAAAACAATAATAAATTTAAAAAAATCAACTAAAATGCAAGCCAAAGGCACGCCCCTTGTGCCTTTTAGTTTAAAAAAGGGTCAAAACTTGCAAAGAGTCTTTAGTATAACGCCATTTACGACGCTTGACTACCCAGACAAAGTGGCAGCTGTCATTTGGTTCGCAGGCTGCAATATGCGCTGTGGATACTGCTACAACATCGAGGTCGTAAAGTCAAATGGCACTATAAGCTTTAGTGAAGTTTGCGACTTTTTAGACCGCAGGGTCGGTAAGCTAAATGGCATCGTCTTTAGCGGTGGCGAATGCACTGCAAACCCTCTTTTTTTAAGGCTAGCACGTGAGGTAAAGGCACGCGGCTTTAGCTTAAAAGTTGATACCAACGGCTCATATCGTGACGTCTTGAAAGAGGCGATAGATGAGGGGCTGATCGACTACATCGCGCTTGATTTTAAAGCTCCAAAAGAGAAATTTATAGGCATCACTGGCTCAAATTTATATGAAAAATTTGCCACAACACTAAAATATCTTATAGAGATAAATTTTAAATTTGAAGTTAGAACGACCGTGCATGCGGACTTGCTAAGCGAAAAGGATATCTCTGAGATGTCAGAGCTACTTTTTGAACTTGGATATAGAGGGGATTATTTTTTACAAAAATTCTTTAACACTGGCGAAAATTTTGGAGGCTTAGGCGATCCAAAAAACAGCTTCGATCCAGATAAGATCACATCAAAACTACCTATCAGACTAAGAAATTTCTAAATTTAGCGCAGATAAAAATAGCTAAAAATAAGAAAATTTAACTAAAATTTACCCCAAATCACAAAAGCAAACAAGGAGAAAACTATGCAAAATTTCAGCTTTTTAAACCCTACTAAAATAGAATTTGGCAAAGACAAAGTGCAAAACATCGGCAGATATATGAAAGAATTTGGCGCAAAAAAGACGCTCATCATCTATGGCAGCGACAGGATCATACAAAACGGACTTTTTGACGTTGCCACAAAGAGCCTAAGCGCAAATGGCATCGAGTTTTGCAAGATAGGCGGCGTGAAGTCAAATCCAGTGCTAAGCAAGGTAAATGAGGCTATAAATTTGGCTAAAAAGCAAGGCGTCGATAGCGTGCTAGCCATAGGCGGCGGCTCGGTGCTTGACACGGCCAAGGCGGTGGCTGCAGGCGTGAAGTATAACGGCGACGTTTGGGACTTTTTTACTGGCAATTGCCCAAAAGAAGCGCTTATGATCTTTGACATCATAACGCTTGCTGCAACTGGCTCAGAGATGAACGGCGGCGCAGTCGTCACAAATGAAGCCACAAAAGAGAAATTTGCTATGCACGGCGCTTGTCTTTACCCAAAAGTATCGGTGATAAACCCGCTTCTTCAAGCAAGCGTTAGCAAGGAGTATTTGGTCTATTCAGCCTCTGACATCATCGCTCACAGCATCGAGGGCTACTTTACGGCGAGCATCCAGCCTGAGATCATAAATTTATACATCGAAGCAAACATCAAAACGGTCATGAAAACGACTGAAATTTTACTAAAAGAGCCAGAAAACTATGACGCTAGAGGCGAGTTTGCCTGGGCTGCTACGATGGCGCTAAATGGCTTAACTTACGTTGGCACAGCTGGCTACTCATATCCAAACCACATGATCGAGCACGCCATAGGTGCGGTGGTTGATTGCGCGCACGGGGCTGGGCTAAGTGTGGTGATGCCAGCTTGGATGAAGTGGTATAAGAGTAGAAATTTAAAGGCATTTAAGCGCTTTGGCAAAGAAATTTTTGGCGTAGATGACGCAGACGAGGCTATTAAAAAGCTAAAAGAGTGGTTTAGCAAGATCGGCACGCCAACAAGCCTTATCGAAATCGGCGTTGATGAGTCAAATTTAGACGAGATCATGGCGCTAGTTTATGACTACACCAAGGGCAGGGGCTTGGAGCAAATTTATACAAAAGAGGCCATAAGCGAAATTTTTGCCTTAGCGAGATAGAATTTATTCAAAATTTACAAAGGATAAACATGAAAAAAGTCGCCCTTATAGCAGGAGCCAGCGGCGCTGTGGGAAGTGAAATTTTAAAGGATTTATGCCAGAGTGAGCACTACAACAAGGTGGTCGCCCTTGTTAGGCATGAGCTAGAATTTACCCATGAAAAGCTTGAAGTAAAGATAGTAAATTTTGATGATTTTAAAGATGAGGTGCCATTTATCGCTGATGACGTTTTTTGCGCGCTTGGCACGACGATGAAAGCGGCAAAGCACAAAGAGCAGTTTTACAAAGTCGATGTGACCTATCCGATAAATTTCGCCAAATTTGGCTTGGAGTGCGGTGCAAAACGCTTTGTTTTGCTCTCAGCTGCAGGCGCAAACAGAAAGTCAGGCTCATTTTACCTAAAGGCAAAAGGTCAAGCAGAAGCAAAGATAAAAGAGCTTGGATATAGCTCATTTCACATCGCCAGACTGCCACTTATCGAGGCTGAGAGAAAGGACTTTAGACTTGGCGAGTATCTAGCGATAAAGGCGTTTAAATTTATCCCAAAATGCTTTTTTGACGAGTATCGTCCGATGAAGGCAGCTGACATCGCTAAAGTGATCGTGCAAGTAGCGCAAGATGACCACAGCGAGGGTGTCAAAATTTATAGTCCGGTGGAGTATGCGAAGTGAAAAGATACATCACCATCACTGGAGCAAGCTCAGGCATAGGAGCGGCCGCGGCAAAGTCATTTGCAAGGCGTGGGGAGAATTTGATCCTTATCACAAGACGCGGCGAGCTTTTAGAGGAGCTAAAAGGCGAGATAGCTAAATTTGCAAATGTCGATGTGGTAATAGAGCTTTGCGATCTCTCAAAGCAAGAAAATGCCCTCTTGCTTTGGCAAAAATTAGAAAAATTTGAGCTAAAAGCGCTTATAAACAACGCTGGCTTTGGCGACTATAACAAGGTCGGAGAGCAAAATTTAGACAAGATCACTCAGATGATAAATTTAAACATCACCGCACTTGTCACGCTCTCAACGCTCTTTACTAAAAAATATAAAGACAAAGATACGCAGCTTATAAACATCTCTTCAATAGGCGGCTACAAGATAGTGCCAAACGCCGTGACCTACTGCGCTAGCAAATTTTTCGTAAGTGCCTTTAGCGAGGGACTTTACCACGAGCTAGCACAAGATAAGCAGGCGAAAATGCAGGCAAAAGTGCTGGCCCCAGCTACTACAAAGACAGAATTTGGCATGGTGGCAACTAGCAAAGAGAGCTACGACTACGACAAGGCGTTTAAAAAGTACCACACGAGCGAGCAGATGGCGGAGTTTTTGCTTCGCCTTTATGATAGCCATTACTGCGTTGGCTCGGTCGATAGAGATAGCTTTGAGTTTAGCCTAAGTAAGCCAAAATTTGACTATGCGGTCAAATACGAGCCAAAAGATAACTAGGCGCTAAAGCCTTGGTAGCCTACGCCAAGGCTAGCGAAACAAAAAGTAGGACAAAATAAAAAGGCAGATCATGAAATGCGTTAGAGTTGCTATTTTAGGGGTTTGTTTGGTAGGCGCTTGCTTTGGCGGCGAGCTTAAATTTGATGAAAAGAAATTTGAGCTAAAAAGCGTGCAAGTTGGCGAGAGGACGCTTAAATTTAGAGCCTATGAGGGCATAGTCTATGTGGCAAAGCCAGCTAGCGACTATGAGGTGCTAAATTTCTATGTGCCAGAGGGTAAATTTAGCGACCAAAAAGGGGCTATCTTTATGCCAAACGCGATCGGCGGCTACATGAGCGCCAAACCACAAAAGCCAGAAATCCAAAATGAAAAGCCAAATGCTACTCTTGAAGCGCTTCTTAGAGGATACGTCGTGGCAAGCGTTGGCGCTAGGGGCAGGACGCTAAAAGATGGCGAGAAATTTATCGGCAAAGCACCAGCTGCGATAGTCGATCTAAAAGCGGCTGTTAGATATCTTAAATTTAACGACAAATTTATGCCAGGCGACGCAAATAAGATCATCTCAAACGGCACGAGCGCAGGCGGCGCGATGTCAGCACTTCTAGGAGTAAGCGCAAATGCAAAAGAGTATGAGCCATATCTTAAAGAGCTAGGCGCTGCAAAAGCGGACGATCAAATTTATGCCGCTTCAGCCTACTGCCCTGTGACAAATTTAGAGCATGAGGACGAGGCGTATGAGTGGATGTTTGGGGATTTAGATAAATTTGAAAGGATTGATTTTTCAAGTCTTGATGCGGCTAGCTTTAACGACAGAAGCAAAAAGCCAAAGATGATCACAGGCGAGCTAAACGCCACGCAAAAAGAGCTCTCACGTGAGCTAAAGAGTAAATTTCCAGCCTATCTAAACTCGCTAAATTTAAAAGACGCCAAAGGCCATGTGCTAAGCCTTGATGAAAATGGCGAGGGCAGCTTCAAAGAGTATATAAGTGCCCTCATCTCAAGGGCATTTACCGCTACAAAAAGTAGCGACAAAAGCACGCTCACACCTAAATTTATAACTCTTGACACGCAGGGATGCTCGCTTGGATATACATTTAAGCTTGAAGACTTCATCGCCTCGCTAAAACGCGCCAAAGCGGTGGTTGCCTTTGACGGATTTGGGCTAGAAAATCCAGAAAACGACCTCTTTGGCGACAGCAAAACGCCTGCAAAGCACTTTACTAAATTTGCAAAAGAGCAAAGCGAGGGCGAGATGGCGGAGGCTGGCGTCATAAAGATGATGAATGCGATGAACTACGCTAAAAACAAAGAGGCGGCAAAATTTTACCGCATAAGACAGGGCACAAACGACACCGACCTAGCCCTTGTGGTGCCTGCTATGCTCGCACTTTCGCTTAAAAATGTTGGCAAAGAGGTTGATTTCGAAGCGGTCTGGGGAGAAGGACATGGCGGCGACTACGACTTAGACGAGCTTTTTGCTTGGGTAAAAAGAGTGGAGCAAAGATAAATTTAAGGAATTTTGATGTTTAAAAAGCTATTTTTAATGACATTTTTAGCTCTTAGTGCCTTTGGGGCAGAGGCGAAAGTGAGCTTATATGAGCTACTTTCAACGCCAAATAACAAGAGCTTGCTGAGACAGCTTGTCAGGGAAAATATACTAAGCTCAAAGAGCGAGCCAGGCACGCAGGCGATCTTTTTTGCGAGCGCAAAGAGCAAGCCAGAGCTATTTTACGTGCTTGAGTTTTACAAGGACGAGGCGGCTTATAAAAAGCATATAAGCTCGGCGCATTTTAAGAAATTTGCAAGCGCGAGCGCTGAAATTTTAGCTAGTAAAAAGGCTATAAGCGTGAAAAAACGGGCTGCGTTTTCTAAAAATTTAACGCCAGAGCGCCTAAAAGATGCCTATTTTCATATCACAAATTTAAGCCTTTTGGCAAAGAGCGATGCGAAATTTGAAAGGATCATCAAAAAATATATGCAAAAAAGCGTAGATGAGGGTGCTTACGCGCAGTTTGCCTTTAGTCAAAAAGAGGCACCTAACAAGTGGGTGCTGGTTGAAATTTACAAAGACGAGGCTAGCTTTGAGAGCTACCGCCACAGCGAAAATTACAAAGCCTACGCCAAAGAGCGAGCTGGGCTAATAGATGAATTTGACGGCTTTGGTCTTAAGAACGAGACCTCATTTAGCAAGGTAAAATTTTAGGAGATGTTATGAAGAAAATTTCACTTTTTTGCGCACTAGCACTTGTTAGTAGCACGGCTTTTGCCCTTGATAAGTCAGGATGTGAGAGTTTAAAAGATGTGAAAATTTTAAACAACGAGATGATAGACGCGGTGTGGAGTGAGAGTGGCGAAGTATCAGCCGATAAGATGTCTGCGCTAACTGGTGGCAGTAAAAACACTATCAAAGCAAAGCCTCACTGCGTGGTGCATGGCAAACTCTATAAGCGCACTGGCAGTGATGGCAAAGAGTATGCGATTGATTACGAGCTAAGGCTGCCAGAGCAGTGGAATGAGAAATTTTTATTTCAAGGTGGAGGCGGTATGGACGGCTTTGTAGCGCCTGCTCTTGGCGCGGTGCCGATACGCACAAGCACAGCCACACCAGCGCTTCTTAGAGGCTACGCGGTGGTTACTACAAACTCAGGCCACCCAGAGCCAACGGCAGAGTTTGGACTAGATCAGCAAGCAAGGCTAGACTACGCCTATCAGGCGATAGGCAAGGTCACGGACGCAGCTAAGCAAATTTTAGCCGCCGCATACGCCAAAAAGCCAAAACATAGCTACTTCATGGGCTGCTCAAATGGCGGCAGGGCAGCACTAATCGCAGCCCAGCGCTATCCACTTGAATTTGACGGCGTCATCGCTGCAAACCCTGGCTTTAGGCTATCTCGCGCGGCGATCGCTCAGTAGTGGGATAACCAAGCCCTTATGAAGATAGCTCCGAAAAATGAAAAAGGCGAGAAAATTTTTGCAAATGCCCTAACGCAGGACGACCTTGACAAGCTAAGTCACGCCGTACTAGAAAAATGTGACGGCTTAGACGGACTAAAAGATGGGATCATCAATGCGTGGGAAGCGTGCAAATTTGATCCAAAAAGTCTAAATTTAGATAAGCAAAAGATAGAGGCGATAGAGAAAATCTTTAACGGAGCCAAAAACAGCAAGGGCGAGCAAATTTATAGCGGCTGGTTTTACGATTCAGGAGTGAGCGCTGAGGGCTGGAGGCAGTGGAAGCTGGGCGACTCACAAAGTGCTAAGCCAAACGCTAGAAACATCACGCTTTCAAGCGGCTCGGTGAATTACTACTTTTTAACGCCAGCGCAGCCAAATTTTGACACGATAAATTTTGACTTTGACAAAGACACGCCAAAGACTTTTGAGACCGCAGCGATAAATGACGCCATCTCAACAGACCTTAACACATTTAGCACAAATGGTGGCAAACTCATAATAGTAACTGGCGTCTCAGACCCAGTTTTCTCAGCAAAAGATCAAAGGGACTGGTTTAAAAAGCTAGAGGCTGATAATGAAAATAGCCAAAATTTCGCGGCATTTTTTGCGCTACCTGGGATGAACCACTGCGGTGGCGGTAACGGCATAGATGACGTCGATCCGCTTAGTGCGCTTGAAGCGTGGCATGAAAAGGGCGAAGCACCAAAGAGTATGCTAGCTAAGAGCAAGAGCTACGCTGGCAAGGAATTTTTAGTGTGTGCCTATCCAAAGGTGGCTACTTACGTGGGTGGCGATGCTAGCAAGGCAAGTAGCTTTGTTTGCAAGTAAATTTAAGGAGAGAAAATGAGTGAAATTTTAGTCGTATCAGGTCACACTGACCTTGAAAATTCCTTTGCGAATAAGATCATCTTGGACGAGCTAAAAAAGCACTTGCCAGAGGCTAAATTTGACATACTAAGCGAGCTTTATAAAAACTACGCTATCGATGTAAAAGACGAGCAAGAAAAGCTAGTAAAGGCTGATGTGATCGCGCTTGTTTATCCATTTTTCTGGTATGGTGTGCCTTCGCTTTTGCAAAAGTGGTTTGAAGATGTGCTAGTTCATGGCTTCTCTCACGGCAGCAAGGGAGATAAGCTACATGGCAAAAAGCTAGTGCTTTCATTTACCTCTGGCGCGCCTGAGGAGCTTTATAAAAAAGAGGCGCTTCAGCGCTATGAGATAGAGGAGTTTTTGCCGCCGCTTAAGGCGCTAGCAAATATGTGTGGCATGGAGTTTGCAGGCTATGTTTATAGCGGAGGGCTATCGTATCAGAGCAGGCACGATGAGGCAAAGCTTGCTTTGATGAGGCAAAAGGCGCTTGATCACGCAAAGAGGCTAGAGGAGCTGATAGGTAAAATTTCATGATACCGGCGAAATTTTATAGATATGTTTTTGCGTTTATAATGTCAGCATTTATGGCGTTTTTTATGTCGTTTGTGCTGACATATTTTAACCTAGGCTTTATAGATGGCTTTGTGCAAATTTGGCTAATTGCTTATGTAAAAGCCTTTGTAGTGGCATATCCTGTGCTTTTGCTAGTTTCGCCGTCTGTTGCAAAGATCACGCAAAATTTATGTAAAAAAGAGGGGTAAATTTAAAGTGTGGCTAGAGAGCCTAGCCACATGGAGTTTTATTTTAAAAGACCTTGTTTTTTCATTTGATCCATTACTTGAGCAAACATCTCTTTAGCTTGTTTGCAAGTAGCGTCTTGTTGCTCTTTTGGTAAAGAAGCTAGTTGATCCATTGATTGTTTCTTTTGATCTTCATACATTTTTACTTGTTGCTCTTGACCAGCTTGTTTGTAAGCTTCGACCATTTTGTCAATGTCTGAGAAGTAAGACTTGCAAGTATCTGTAAGATCTGCAGCGTTTAGGCTTAATGCAAAGCCAAGAGTAGCTAAAACTAAAAGTGATTTTTTCATCTCTTTCTCCTTGTGAAAATTTAAGGAGATTATATAACTTTTTTATTTTAAATAGATTTAAATTTATTAAATTTAGCCAAGACAAGCGCCTTGGCTAAAATTTTGGCTTTTTAGCCTAAGAATTCGCGTTTAAAATACTCTTTTGGAGCTTTGCAAAGTGGGCAAGCGCCTGGAGCTTTTTTGCCTCTGTGAACGTGTCCGCACACCTCGCAAACCCAGATGTCCTCTTCGTCGCTCTCAAAAAAGCCCTCTTCATCAAGCATCTTTTTAAGCTCTAAATACTCTCTTTCATGCTCAACTTCGACCTTGCCAATCGCGTTAAATAGCCTCTCAACATCTCTTAGCTCTTCTTCTTTTGCGATCTTTGCAAAGTCTGGATACATCGTTGTATGCTCGTAGTTTTCGCCAGCTGCAGCGTCAAGTAAATTTTTATCCATCTTATCGATCGGATCGTTCATTATCTCGTGATATTTCTTAAATTCAGCCCTTGCGTGCCATTTCTCGTTTTCAGCTGCTTCATAAAAGTGTCTAGCTATCGCGTGATAGCCTGCTTCTTTAGCTAGGTCGCCGTAAAGCTCATACTTGTTTCTAGCTTGTGACTCGCCAGCAAATGCCTTCATCAAATTTACCGCTGTTAAATTTTCAGTGATGCATTTCATCTCTTCGCCGCAACAGGTTAGTGTGCCACCGCCAACTTTTTGAACCTCGATCTCGTTGCCGCATTTCTCGCATTTGTATGTTTCGTATTGTCTCATTTTGACTCCTATTTTGATAAAATTTGAGCGGATTATAACCAAATAATTAAAATATGTAAATAATAATTTTTATTGATAACGTATATTATTTTTATAAATTTAACAAAAAACCAAATCCATCATCATAAATTTAAAAAAGATAAATTTCAGCCAAAATTTATTCTAGCGTTAAAAGTGCGGTTGAGCTTGGTTGTAGAATAACTCAAAATAAATCATCCAAAGGAGATCATCATGAGTTTTCTATCTAAATTTAGTAAGGCTATCTTTGCCGTTGCAGTTGCTGGTGCGATCAGTGCTAGTGCATTTAGTGAGGGCGAGGACTACGTCAAGCTTGAAAAGCCACTAAGTGTCGGACAAAATACGCTAGTTAAAATTTTTAACTACGCTTGCCCATTTTGCTACAAATACGACAAGAGCGTCACTCCAAAGGTAGTTGAGAAAATCCCTGGACTAAAATATGAGCCATTTCACCTAAAGACAAAGGGCGATTACGGCGAGGTTGCTAGCAAGGTCTTTGCTGTGCTTATCGTTATGGACGAGGCAAAGGGAGTGAGCTTGTTTGATGAAAATTCGCTATTTAAAAAGGCTAAATTTGCCTACTATAAAGCTTATCATGACAAAAAAGAGCGCTGGAGCGATGGCAAAGACGTTGAGGGCTTTTTAAAGACTGGGCTTGATGCAGCTGGTGTTAGCAAGGCTGATTATGAAAAAGAGCTGGCTAATCCAAAAGTAGCCGAGCTTTTAAAAATTTGGGACGAGAGCTATGACGTGGCTAAAATTCAAGGCGTGCCAGCATTTGTCGTAAATGGCAAATACCTTATCATGACAAAATCAATCAGCTCGCTTGACGGCATGGCAGCACTCATCGAAGAGCTTCTTAAAAAATAAGGCGCCACATGAGCTTTTTTAAAAAAATGGCTAAATTTCAAGACTCACGCATCTCTTGGGCGATCTTAGTCTTTGTAAGCGTCGCGCTTGTCGTTATCGCGCACTCGCTCTTTCAAAACTACGCTTATATGCCTCCTTGCGAGCAGTGCGTCTATATACGTTTTGCCTTTTTGTGTATGGCGCTTGGCGGCGTGATCGCTATCATAAATCCAAAAAATTTACTCTTTGCCCTTGTTGGCTACGTCTTTGCCTTTTGGGGAGCGGTGCAGGGCATAATGTATAGCGTGAAGCTAGCCAAAATCCACGATGCAGTGCATGGCGATGATCCTTTTGGCGTGCAGGGCTGCTCGACTGAGCCGCACTATCCATTTGGCTTGCCACTTGAGAAGTGGGCGCCTGACTGGTTTATGCCGACAGGTGATTGTGGCTATGACAGCCCTATGGTGCCTGATGGCGCGGTGCTAAGCGATTTGCAAAAGAGCATAGTGGATCTTTACGCAGATGGCTGGTATCTTGTGCCGTCTTCTAAATTTATGTCGATGGCGGATTGCACGCTGCTTGGCTTTGGCATTTGCTTTGTTGTGCTTGCACTTATGCTTGTTTCAAAGCTCTTATCTTTTATGAAATAAATTTTAGTTAGCCCTATTTTTGGGCTAACTTAGGATATACTGCGCGCATGGGTATTAATTTAAAATCACAAAATATTAAAATTTATGCGATCATCTTGCTAGCAAGTCTCTTTGTCGTGCTTCTTGGGCTAAATAGCTACAACAAAGCAAAAGAAAAGATCATCGAGCTATCTGATAAAAACAACATCGCAGTTAGTAAAAACATCGTTAGCAACTTTCAAATTTGGCTTGATGAGCGCTTAAATTCACTCATTCGTGCGTCAAAATTTATCCAAAACTCTGGCATCATAGATGACGATACTAGGGTGGCAAATTTCATAAAGCTCTTTAAAGAAAATGCAAAAGAATTTGATCTCATGCAGCTTCTAAGAGAGGATGGCGAGATCTTTGTAGATGGGCAAAAGATATCAGAAGAGGTGATGTCAAAGCGTGAGCGATCAGGGCTTATCTGGTATGTCGAGACAAAAAATACAAATGCCCCAAGCGTAAATTTCATGCAAAATCATAAAATTTTAAAGGACTCAACTTTAAATTTATGCGTGCCAGTTGAAAAGGATGATAAATTTGAGGCGGCACTTTGCGGTGTCGTGCGCATAGGCACTATCTTTGATAGCATCAAAAACTTTAGCCTTGCGCCAAATTCTTACTCATTTTTAGTAACTCACAGCGGCGAGATCCTCACATCGATGGCTGATGCGACGCTTAAAAGAGAGATCGAGGAGAAATTTAAGGAGCTATTTTTAAAAGATGAGGACATCACTAGCCTAAAGATAGGGCAAAATTTGATCCAAGTAGCCGAGATACCGACGATGAACTGGTTTATCGGAGCTGGCACAAACAACGAAGAAGAAATTTTAGCCATGACAAGAGAGGCGCTAAAAAACGCTCTAAATTTACTCTTTGCCTTCGTCGCACTTGCATTTTTGGCAAACAGCCTGCACAACTTCATGTATAACAAGATAAAAAAGGTGCAAGACGAGTACGAGACCTTGCTAGCGCACAGAGCCAAGATGAGCGAGGCTGGAGAGCTCATAAGTGGCATAAGTCATCAGTTCATCCAGCCAGTAAATTCGCTAAAACTGATGCTAAGCTCGGCGATAATGCTAAAAAAAGAGGGCAAGCTAAGCGATGAGGAGCTTTTAAATTTACTAGAAAAAGGGCAAAGCTCGATTGAGCTACTTTCAAAAACAATCGAAATTTTTAGAAATTTTTACAAAAGCGCTGAAAATGTGAGCGAATTTGATATCCAAACAAGCGTTAGAAATTTAATAACACTTATGCACACAGAGCTCAGCCGTGCAAATGTGAGCGTGAAATTTAGCGGTTTTGAAGAGATGAAGGTCTGTCAGATAGAAAACATCATCCAGCAAATTTTACTAATCCTAATCCACAACGCAAAAGACTCACTAGTTGAGAGCTACAAAGATGAGCCACTAAAACGCGTCATAGAGCTAAAATTTAGAAGCTTTGAAGATAAGTGCTACATCGGCGTTTATGATAATGGTGGCGGCGTGAGCTACGAGATGAGTAAGAAAATTTTTACATGGCTAAACACGACTAAAAAGCAAGGAAATGGCATAGGACTTTACTTTACTAAAAAGCTCGCGCGCGAGAAGCTAAATGGCGACATCACGCTTGTGCACAACCTAAAGCCAACGATTTTTGAGCTAAGCTTTGAGAAGAATTTAAAGGGTTAAAAGATGCAAGAGGCGTTAGAAATTTTAAAAAAAGTATCTATCTTAGTAGCTGAAGATGACGAGATGGCAAGGGAGCTCATCATCACTGGACTTAAGCCATACTGCGATCAGGTCGTAGGCGCAAAAGATGGGCAAGATGGACTGGAGAAATTTAAAAAACAAGGCTTTGACATCGTGATGAGCGACATTCACATGCCAGTGCTAAATGGCTTTGAGATGATGAATGAGATAAAAAAGCTAAAACCTCATCAGAAATTTATCGTCTTTACCTCTTATGATAGCGATGAAAATTTGATCAAGAGCTATGAGCAGGGTGCGACCTTGTTTTTGAAAAAACCTATCGATATAAAGGATCTTAGATCGATGTTAATAAGCCTAAGCTTTGAGCGAGATGAGAAGCTAGTGCGCTTAAGTGATGAGGTGAGCATAAATTTAAAAAGAGAGAAAATTTATAAAAACGGCAGCGAGCTATACCTTAGCTTTTTGCAAAATAAGATATTTTGGCTATTTGCTTACAACCTAAACAAGCTTGTCACCTACGAGATGATAGAGGAATTTGTCTATGATAGCACCGAGGTGAGCAAGGCTGCGATACAAAATGTCGTGCTTCGCCTAAAACGCGAGCTTGGCTTGAAATTTAAAAATATCAGCGAGAGTGGGTATATCTTAGTTGTACCTGAGTACAATATACAAATTTGATAAAAAATACTAAAATACATCAAAATCAAAAATAAGGAATAAAGATGACAGCTATAGCTGGTAAGGTAAAAAGCGTCACATCTGATGTTATAGCGATAGATAAAAATGATCACATAAGAGTTCTAAATGTAAATGATGAGGTTTATATTGGAGAGAGCATAAAAGGCGAGAGCCAGAGTGCTAGTGTGACTATTACGGCATTAGATGGCAATGATATATCTTTAAGTGGATATGACACGATATGGCTTGATAGTAGCGTGGTAAGTGCTGATACTAGCGCTGAAAATAGTATCGATACTGATGCGCTTTTTAGAGCACTTATTGGAGAGAACTATACTGATATACTTGATCATATGAACGAAAAAGTAGAAGATATACTCACAAAAATAGAGGTAAAAGAGATAGAGAGTAGTACTAATAGTCAAGAGATTGACGAAAATTTATCAGATAAATATAATGTAAACAAAGATATTTTATCTGACTCAAACGAGCTAAAAGTAGATAACTCTTATGAGCATGCAAATTTTGACGCAACTACGATATATATCGAGATTGATAACGATCTAAACAAACTTTCATAAATTTGAGCCGCTTGGCTCAAATCCTTTTAAAAACTCAAATTTAACTAACATCTCTTATAATAAGCTAAAATTTACAAAAGGAAAATGATGAAAAAAATTCTAATCATCGCAGGCTCTTGCAATAGCGGCACAGCAGGGCTTCAAGCCGATATAAAGACATGTGCTAGGTTAAATTGTTACAGCGCAACGGCGGTTACTTCGCTAGTTGCTGAGACCACAGACGCGATAAAAAGCGTAGTTTGTCTTGAATCTAGCTTTGTTAAAGACGAGCTTTGCACGCTTGCTGAGGAATTTAGCTTTGATGCCATAAAGATCGGCATGCTCTTTAGCGAGGAGATAATGGACGTGGTGCATGAGTTTTTGCTCACCCAAAAGTGCAAGATCGTGCTTGATCCAGTCTGCGTCTCAAAGAGCGGCCACAAACTCATAAAAGATAGCGCAGTAGAGAAGCTAAAGGAGCTAATGAAGCTTGCTACCGTCGCCACGCCAAATTTAGACGAGGCAAATGTCCTTTTTGGAGGGAATTTCAAAGATCTGCCTTGCGATATCATCGTGAAAAAACATGTAAGTGAGGATAGCAGCATAGATACGCTTTATAGAAAAGATGGCTCACTGCAAAATTTCAAAACTCCGCTTGCTAACCCGCTTGTGATGAGCGGCACTGGTTGCACTTTCTCAACAGCACTTGCTTGCTACATTGCAAAGGGTAAGAGCTTGGAGGAGGCCATAGGGCTTTCAAAAGAGTATATTTGTCAGGTTATAAAAGAGAGTATCGATACAAAACTAGGCAAAAACCGCCTACTTTGGCATGGGGTGAAGTAAATTTAAGCCTAAAATTTAGGCTTAAATTTGATAGTTTTTAGCTTACGCCTCTAATATCGCTCCGTTGCTTGCGTTTGTGACTAGTTTTTGATACTGCCTTAGCCAGCGAGAGGTTAGCGCCTTATCGACTGGTTTAAATTCCGCTCTTCTCTTTGCTATCTCAGCTTCGCTTAGGCGAACGTTTATCTCGTATTTATCGACGTCTATATCGATGATGTCGCCATCTTGTAGCAAGCCTATCATGCCGCCCTCGGCTGCTTCTGGACTTACATGGCCGATGCTTAGACCCCTTGTCGCCCCGCTAAAGCGACCATCTGTGATGAGCGCCACGTCTGCGCCAAGTCCTCGTCCCATGATGAGCGAAGTAGGGCTTAGCATCTCTTGCATGCCAGGGCCTCCACGTGGGCCTTCGTAACGTATGACGACGACGTCGCCTTTATCTACTTTGCCACTTGAGATGCCAGCTATCGCTTCATCTTGTGAGTTAAAGCAGACCGCTTTGCCGCTAAATTTACGCTCGCCAACGATGCCAGCTGTCTTGATGACACAGCCTTGCTCGGCTAAATTTCCAAACAAAATGGCAAGTCCGCCAACTTGCGAATAGGCATTTTCCACTTTGTGGATAACGCTTTCGTCTTTGATGTCGCTGGCACGTACGCGCTCGCCCAAAGTTTCGCCGCTAACTGTTAGGTTGTCCAAATTTAGCATGCCATGGTCTCTGCGTGAAATTTCTTTTATCACCGCATTCATACCGCCAGCTCTGCCGACATCCTCCATGTGCACGTTTGGCAAGCTTGGGCTGATCTTAGCGATGTGAGCGATGTTTTGGCTGATCTTGTTTAGCTCTTTGATGTCTAAATTTACGCCAGCTTCTCTTGAGATAGCTAACATGTGAAGGACGGTGTTGCTGCTGCCACCCATCGCCATATCAACGACAAGTGCGTTGCGGATCGCCTTTTCATTTAGTATGTTTCTTATCTTAAATTTCTCATCAAGGGCGATCTGACAGATCCTGCGAGCAGCCTGCCTGATGAGCTCCTCACGCTCTGGAGTTAGTGCTAGGATGGTGCCGTTGCCAGGGAGCGCTATGCCCATCGCTTCGCAAAGTGTGTTCATAGAATTTGCTGTAAACATACCGCTACAGCTGCCGCCACTTGGACATGCATTGCACTCGATATCTCTTAGCTCAGCCTCGTCTATCTCTTTGGTCTCAAATTTACCAACCGCCTCAAACGCAGTCGCAAGATCGATCGGCCTGCCATCTTTTGTGTGACCTTTTTTCATCGGGCCGCCGCTTACGAAAATGGTCGGGACATTGACCCTTAAAGCACCCATAACCATGCCAGGGACGATCTTGTCGCAGTTTGGCATACAAACAAGCGCGTCAAGTGCGTGCGCATTCATCACGGTCTCGATAGAATTTGCGATGATCTCGCGGCTAGGCAAGCTATATAGCATGCCCCCATGCCCCATCGCTATGCCGTCATCCACGCCGATGCAGTTAAACTCAAACGGCACACAGCCATTTTTGCGAATTTCGTCTTTTAAAATTTGTGCGTATTTGTTTAAGAAAAAGTGCCCAGGAATAATCTCTATAAAGCTGTTTGCAACGCCGATAAATGGCTTAGCAAAGTCCTCGTCTTTTAGTCCAGTCGCGCGTAAAAGTGAGCGGTGTGGGGCTCTTGTGTAGCCTTTTTTGATTATATCGCTTCTCAAATTTGATCCTTTTTTAAAATTTGAGAGGATTTTATCACATCTAAAGTATCAAAAATTTTAAAAGTTTTTACAAAATTTAAAAGAAAATTTTTAATAAGTTTTATAACGCAAATAACACGTTAAATTTAACTCTCTCTTAAAAGATAAGACGTATAAAATGAAATTTGCTTCATTTTGATCAAAATGATATATAAATTGATAACTTAAATTGTCACATATGTCACAAATACCAATTTAAAAGGCTTTGTCGTACCTAGATATAATAATATACAAATCAAAGAGTTAATCATAAAATATTTTTGAGATTAATTTATATCAAGAAGATACTTTGTTCATTTGTTTGCACTGAAGAAATCGGATATGTGCAAAGTAAAAAAACAAAAATTTACTCGATGAAGTAAATGAAACAATAGATTTTATATTTAGAACCTGTAACAGAAATGGCGGCACGAAGAAGGCTTTAGAAGATAAAAAGCTAAGTAGAGAAATTTTAAAAAATAAATTTAAATCGATCTTTTTAAAATTTGGCCAGATAGATGAGGCTAGTTTTAAGAGCGCAATCCTTGCAAATGAGGAAGCAAAAGAGCTAAACGAGATAGCGATGGCTCTTGAGATAGATGAAGATGTAAGCTTGCTAGAGCTAGAGCGAGCGATAAATTTTGACCTAACTAGCCTCAAAGAAGAAATTTATAAATTTCAACATAATAATTAATACACTCGGTGTGAGAGAGGGGTCTCACACCAAATATTATGCTTATATAATTTTTATTTCATGGATTTTTGTAAGAGTTGTTTATCTATATAAATTTAGGAGCAAATGCCCCTAAATTTTAGTTATTTGCGTCAAATTTCTTAAGAGAAAAAAGAACAAATTTATAGCTAGCAAACAATGTCACTGGCCAAAGTATCAAAAAAATTCCTGCTTCTAACATCTTTTATCCTTAGTATGCGTGATGATCGTTTTTGATCTCATCTTGCGTGATCTTCTTGCTATCTATCGCTCGCCAGACGACGATGATATAAGTAAGCACTACTGGTACTAGCAAGCTAACATATGCCATAACTCCAAGTGTATAGTGGCTAGAGCTTGCATTTTTGATAGTTAACGAGCTAGCAAGGTCGCTAAATGATGGATAAAATGCTGTGCCATTTAGGCCTGTTATCAAAAATAGCGCAGTCACAGCTAGTGTTACGCCAACGCCGTAAGCAAAAATTCCACGGATACTTTTTGTAAATGCCCCTTGGAAAATTCCAACAAGTACCAAAACAACGCCAACAAGAAGCAATATGCCAACGATAGGCATCTCGATCAAATTTATAGCGTATTTGTAAGGCACAAGGCTAACTACGCCGTTTGCGTCGTATGCAAAGCCATCTTTTGTAAGTATCCACGCAAGAAATCCTAAGAAAAATGGCAAGAATAGCACGGTGTTGATAAGCAGCTGTTTTCTAGCGTTTTGTATAAACTCGCCATCAGCGATGTTGTTTATAAGATATAAGCAGCCACCTACGCGAGATAAGAAAAACATCGCTATGCCAAGCAAATACAAGTAAGGATTTGCTAGTGCTTCAAGACCGCGAAATGGAGTCTTCCACTCGACAAAGTTGTGCTCATTTAACACAAAGTCACTACCGCTAAAGAATGTACTAACTGCCATGCCAATAAGTATAACGCCAAGTGAGCCATTTATGAAAAGGAAAATTTCATAAGTTCTAGCGCCTAAGAAGTTATCAGGCTTTTTGCGGTACTCGTAGCTTACAGCTTGGATGATAAAGCAAAACAAAATAGCCAGCCAAACCCAGTAAGCGCCGCCAAAACTAGTAGCGTAAAATAGTGGGAACGCTGCAAAGCACGCACCACCAAACATAACAAGCGTCGTAAATGTAAGTTCCCATTTTCTACCGATAGAATTTATGAGCATATCTTTTTTAAGCTCGTCTTTGCCAAGGCTAAAGATGAGCGACTGGCCGCCTTGAACAAACATCATAAAGACTAAAAGTCCGCCAAGAAGGCTAACTATAAACCACCAATAAATTTGTAAATTTTCTAAGCTTAAACTATGCATGGTCGTTAAATCCTATCTTTATTTGCTTAAGCATGATTTTGATCTCGGCTATCAGCAAGACCGTAAATAAAACAGCAAATAATATAAATGAAATTTTGATATTTGAGTCAGATAAATTTGTAGCTCCAACGCCAACGGTCATGAGATCTTGTATCACCCATGGCTGACGACCGACCTCTGCTACTATCCAGCCAGCCTCAGCTGCGATGTAGCCAAGCGGTATGGTAAAGAGGCAGATCCACAAAAACGCTCTTATGTTTTCAAATTTATATTTTCTTGAGAGATTTAGATAGAGCGTAATAGCAAAAAGAGCTATGAAGTAAGTGCCAAGAGCGACCATGATATGGAAGCTATAAAATGTAAGCGCAACTGGTGGCACAGCCTCTTTTGCGTCTTTAAGATAGCCATATCCTAAGAAATTTAGGTTACTTTCTAAATTTGAAAGAGAAGTTTTCATTAGGCTCTCGTCATTTGCTTTTTTGGCTTCTTTGTAGTTTTTGAGAGCTTCGATAGCTACTTTGCCTTTTGCCATCTTCTCTTCTACGCTTATTAGATTGTGCTCGCTATTGCCATAAAGTAGGTCATTTATACCTGGTGTAAATGAGTCAAGCTCTCTGTTTGCCATAATGCCAAGTGCGTAAGGCACCTTTATCTCAAGCAAAAATGGCTCGCTCTCGTCGCCAAGCTCTTTAGCTAGGTTTAAAATACCAGCGGCAACTAGACCAGCGTTTTTCTCGCCATTATAAAGTCCCTCCATTGCAGCAAGCTTCATAGGCTGCTTTTGAGCTGCAAGATATGCGCTTTCATCGCCGCTAAGTAGTAAAAATGCCGATGTGATAAGGCCAAATGCACTAGCAACGACGATGCTTTTTTTAGCTAGTAAGATGTGGCGTTTTTGGATCAAAAACCAAGCTGAAATTCCTATCACAAAAAGAGCCGAGATAGTGTAGCCGCTAGTTACTGTGTGTAAAAATTTAGTTATGCCAAGTGGATTTAGTGCGACTTCGAAGAAATTTTGCATCTCCATTCTAGCGGTATCTGGGTTAAATTTCATGCCTATTGGATACTGCATCCAGCCATTTGCGATCAAGATCCAAAGTGCGCTTAAATTTGAACCGATCGCGACAAGCCAAGTTGAAAATAGGTGAAATTTCTTGCTAACTTTATCCCAGCCAAAAAACATAATGGCAAAAAATGTACTCTCCATGAAAAATGCTAGCAAGCCTTCAATCGCAAGTGGAGCGCCAAATATATCGCCTACAAACCAGCTATAATTCGCCCAGTTTGTACCAAACTCAAACTCCATAATGATGCCAGTTGCCACACCGATAGCGAAATTTATACCAAAGAGCTTTAGCCAAAATTTCGTTATCTCAAGCCAGACTTTATCGCCAGTTTTGACATATATCGTCTCCATAATGGCGATAATAAAACTTAGCCCCAACGTAAGCGGGACAAACAAAAAGTGGTAAATGGCAGTCAGCGCAAACTGAGCCCTAGACCAATCAACAAAATCCATCTCAGACATTTTATTCCTTTATTAAATTACGAATTACAAATTCGCTTTTTTCTTCGTCGGTTTGAAATTTGGTATTAAGAGTTTCATCAAAGATGAAGACCTTTAATATCCCAAACATAATGATAAGCTTTATCGCTATGAGAAGCCATAGTTTCTTGCCTATTTTCATATTTTTAAAGCCGTCTATATATAAAGAGGCGATGTTTTTTAAGCAGTTTTTAATCATGATGTTGAAGTCTATAACAAAAAAACTTAAAGAATAATTTTTAAAAATTGCAAGATTAATGCCTTACTAAATATTTAAGGGGTATAATCGGCAGATTAAAAAATAACTAAAGTTAAGGAAAATTTGATGGCAAAAGAGACGAAGTACATTTTTATCACAGGTGGCGTTTTAAGCTCACTTGGAAAAGGCATCGCAGCTGCGTCTATCGCGACATTACTTAAAAATTCTGGCTTAAAGGTGAGCGTTTTAAAAGCTGACCCATATATCAACGTAGATCCAGGCACGATGAGCCCGCTAGAACACGGCGAAGTCTTCGTCACAGACGATGGCGCTGAGACTGATCTTGACCTTGGTCACTACGAGAGATTTTTAGATGAGAGCCTAAGTCAGGACAATAACTTCACAACAGGTAGAGTTTATAGCTCAGTTATCGAAAAAGAGCGCCGTGGTGACTATCTTGGAAAGACTATACAAGTGATCCCTCACATCGTTGGCGAGATAGTTGATCGTATCAAAAAAGCAGGCGAGGGCAAAGATGTACTCATCGTTGAGATCGGCGGAACCGTTGGCGACATCGAGGGACTACCATTTTTAGAGGCGATAAGAGCGCTAAGAGTAGAAGTTGGCAAAAAAAGAGCGCTAAATATCCACCTAACACTCGTGCCATTTATCAAAGTAGCTGGCGAGCTAAAGACAAAGCCAACCCAGCACAGCGTAGGCGAGCTAAGACGCATAGGTATAAGCCCAGATATCATCATCTGCAGGTCTGAAATGCCGCTAAACCGCGAGCTAAAAGATAAGATCGCAGCAAGCTGTGGTGTGGAGAAAAACTGCGTCATAGAAAGCTTAGACAGCGCAAGCATCTATCAAATTCCACTTTCATTTTTAAAACAAGATATATTAACGCCGATCGCTGAAAATTTAGGCTTTGGTGAGCTAAAACCAGACATGGCAAACTGGGATAGTCTAGTAAAAAGGATCATCGCTCCAACAAACGAAACAACGATTGCTTTTGTAGGTAAATATATCGATCTAAAAGAGAGCTACAAGAGCCTAACTGAGGGCATCATCCACGCTGGAGCAAATTTGGACGCCAGGGTAAATTTACGCTGGATAGATAGCGAAAAGATAGAAGAGAGCAACGTAAGCGAGCTTTTAAAAGACGTAGATGGCATCTTAGTAGCTGGCGGTTTTGGCGAAAGAGGCGTTTTAGGCAAGATGCAGGCCATAAAATTTGCTCGTGAAAATAAGATCCCATATCTTGGAATTTGCCTTGGTATGCAGCTAGCGATGATCGAGTTTGCAAGGGATGTTTTGGGCTTAGAAGATGCAAATTCTATGGAATTTAACAAAGAGTGCAAAAATCCTATCATATATCTAATAGATAGCTTCATTGATGCCCACGGCAAAAAGCAGATAAGAACGCACACAAGCCCACTTGGCGGCACTATGAGGCTAGGTGCTTACAACTGTGACATCAAGCCAAAGACGCTTTTAGCTGAAATTTATGGCAACGCAAAGAGCGTAAAAGAGCGCCACCGCCACCGCTACGAGGCAAATCCAAAATATAAAGAGGTCTTTGAAAAGGCTGGCCTTATAGTAAGTGGCGAAAGCGACGGACTAGTAGAGGCGATCGAACTAAAAGGCCATCCGTGGTTTGTAGGCGTGCAGTGTCACCCTGAATTTACTAGCCGCTTAACTAGACCAAATCCTGTGATACTAGGCTTTATAAAAGCAAGCTTGGCTAATCACGTAAAATGATAAATTTGCAAAAAGTATTTAAGTAAAAATAAAGTATATGATACATAGAATTGCACCATAGTTACTATTGAAGGGATTAATATGAAAAATTGTGTTTTAAAAGGTGTTTTAGCACTTTCACTTGCTAGCTCATTTGCATTGGCTGAAGGTGGATTTGCTGGAGTTGAGGGTGGCTATGATTTTAACTCAAAGCTAACTGGTGGTTTAAAAGATAATAGACCAAATATAGGAATAAAGGGTGGTTATGACTTTGATATAGCTAGAGTTTATGGTGGATACTTCTACCATGCTAAAGCTAAAGATAGCCATGGCAGTATAGTGGATGCAAAATGGACAAATCATAAATTTGTAGTAGGTGGCGACTATACACCAACTATAACTGAAGACTGGAAATTAATTGCTGGCCTTTATACTGGTCTTTCAACAATAAATTTTAATGCTTATAATAATAGAGGTACTGTTATAGAGATGTATGATGTTACAAAAGTTGGTTGGCTATTGGGTGCTAAAGTAGGTGGCGAGTATAGTTTTGATAAAAATAATGCACTTGAATTCGGCTTAAAAACTGATAAAGCTTGGTATCCTTCAGCGTATAATCTCGATTTTAAATCGACAGATGTTGGCGCTTACCTAGGCTACACATATAAATTTTAATTTTTGGGGTCTTATGACCCCTTATTTTTACTTAAAATTTCTCTCATTTTTTACTTCAAATTTACAATGGCTAATTTATAAAGAGTATCAATTTAACAAAAGTTTTTTGCCCTAAAAATCTTACTTTCAATGAAAATTATAAGAAATTAAATTTCAAAAAGATATAATCAAAGCATTCAAAATAAAGACGAAAGATTACGATGAAAAAAAAGTATTTTTGTTGCCAAATTTTTGGCAGTTTGGGCGTAAATTTAAGTGAGCAAATAGCATTAGTAAAAGTTGGCAGGGCGTCAAAAAGTCCTTGCCAAAGCTATGTTAACTAAAGAGGATATTAGGAATTTACTAGCACGTAGATTTTGTAACGACATACACAAAAAACTTAGTGAAATTCCAACGCCAAGCGCTCTAAAGGATATCTACAAAGGCGCTAATCGCATCAAAGAAGCGATCGAGAGAAACGAACATATCGCTATTGTTGGCGATTATGACGTTGATGGAGTGGTTTCAAGTGTGATTTTAGCCGAGTTTTTTGATGATCTTGGCGTAAAAAACTACCTAGTAAAGATCCCAAACCGCTTTAAAGACGGATACGGCTTAAATCCTGAGATCATCGACGAGCTTGCAAGCGATGTGAGTCTAATAATCACCGTCGATAACGGCATCTCAGCAAATGAGGCAGCTAGCATCTGCAAAGAAAAAGGCATCGATCTTATCATCACAGATCACCACATGCCACCAGCCGTTTTACCAGAAGCATACGCCATCATCAATCCAAAACAAGAGGACTGCAACTTTCCAAATATCGAAATTTGCGGTGCTGAAGTGGCTTGGTATTTGGTTGGAGCGCTAAAGGATGTTTGCAAGCTAAACTACGATATGAGTAAGTTTTTAGAGCTTTTAGCCATCGCGATAATCGCTGATATGATGGAGCTAAGAGATATGAACAGGATGCTCGTTCGCATGGGTATTTGCAAGCTAAATGCCTCGAAGCGCTCGGCATTTTGCGTCATAAAAGAGTTTTACGGCAAGGATAAATTTGAGTGTGATGATATCAGCTTTCTTATAGCGCCTCTTATAAATTCAGCCGGACGCATGGATGATGCGATGAATTCATTTAACTTCTTGCGTGCAAAGAGCATAGAAGAGGCTTACAACTACCTTGATACGATCATTGAATTTAACAACTCCAGAAAAGAGGAGGAGCGCCAACTCTTTGAGTGCTCGCTAAAGGACGTAAAAGAGGACGATGAGGTCATCATCACTTGGGGCGAGCAGTGGCATGAGGGTGTGATAGGCATCGTAGCCAGCCGCCTGGCAAAGCACTTTGCAAAGCCGGCTATCGTCTTTAGCATCGATAAAGGCCGCGCAAAGGGCAGTGCCAGAAGCGTTGGCAAGCTTGACATCTTGTCACTCATCGCAAGCCACGAAGATCTACTAACAAGCTACGGCGGTCACAAAGGTGCAGCAGGGCTAACTCTTGCGCCTGAAAATTTGGAAAAATTTAAAGATGCTATAAATAAAAGCTGCTCATGCCTAAATATGCAAGAGTGCAAAAGCTCAGATGAGCTACTTGGCGACATAATGCCAAGCGAGATCGACTTTGAACTACTTGAAATTTTGGAATTTTATGAGCCGTATGGACAGAAAAATCCACGTCCAGTCTTTAAGATAGAAAATGCTGTCGTGAAAAACGAGAGGCTCATAGGCAGGGATCAAAACCACTTAAAACTAATCTTGCAAAAAGACAACAAGACGCTTGAGGCGCTATTTTTCAACTTCACAAGAAACGTTAGAGTAGGCGAAATGATAGATATCATCTTTTGCGTATCTAAAAATTCGTTCCGCGGACTTGTTACGCCACAGCTTCTCATAAGAGAAATTTTATAGCATTTTGCCTAGTCGTTTGAAATTTAACCACTAAATATCTTTAAAACCAAAATGCTGACTACACTCCAAACATCACAGAAAACTTTAAAGCCGTGCTTGGTGGTTATGCTGGTCTTGGTTATCTAAGTGTTAGACAAAGCTTTGAAAACGAAACTAGCAAGAAAAATTTCAAAGGTTTGTTAGTTGGTGCAAAAGCTGGCGGTCAGTACTCATTTGACGCTCACAACGCGCTTGAGTTTGGTTTAAAAGCTGATAAGACATTTTATAAGAAAAATAGCGGCGCCCAGCTAAGAGATACAAGCGTGGGAATTTACACAGGCTACACTTATAAATTCTAATTCAAGGCAAGGCTTAGGCTTTGCCACTCCAAAAAAACTCAAATTTATTCTTTAAATTTATAACTCAAGCAACCTTTAAGTGATGCAGGGTAGAATGGCTCTAATATAAAAAGGAGAAAAATGAAAACCAAATCGCTTTTTGCCATTGTGCTCTGTGCCGTTTTTAGTAGCTTTGCCTTTTGCGAACCAAAAAGCGAGCCAACGCTAACAAAAAGTAGAAATTTAGTTGGTCAGACGGTGCCAGGCGCTATTTTGGGCGTTAAGGTGCCAAAGGAGTATCAAGCGAAATTTGATAGCGCAAAACCTAGGATGCAGGAATTTTTAGCAAATATGGCATGCTATAAGGCTAATAAAAATGATAAATTTATGGAAAGTGGCACAAGGGCACCTACGCTAAGAAGAGATGATAGCTATTCAAAAAGGGCTAGTAGCACTTGTAGCGACAACGTCGATATCTTGAGTATAGAAAATGTGAAATTTATCGCCAAAAACGCATTTAGTTTTAGCGTTACATTTATCACAGCAGATGGCGAAGAAACTACAAAATTTGATGATATTATATTTACGCAGCACCCTAGCGGCGAGTGGCTGGTTAGGTGGTAGTTGTAGAGGCAAAAAGCCTCTACTCTCTGCCCTCAAGAAGTGGCACGAAAAGGCACTCGTCTAAAAACTCTTTTTCTAAATTCCCACTCTCGTCTTTTCTAAATTTAGCGATAAACTGCTTGCCATCTCTTTTCATCGGAGCGACCAAGATGCCGCCATTTTTTAGTTGAGCGAATAAATTTGTCGAGATCTCATCAGCAGCAGCCGAGAGTAAAATCCTATCAAACGGCGCGTAGCTTCGCCAGCCGTTGTTGCCATCATCATATCTTACGTGTACGTTTTTGATCTTTAGCGCCTCAAAGCGTTTTTTAGCCTCCATGGCTAGCTTTTCTATACGCTCGACGCTAAAAATTCTATGCGCGAGCTTGCTTAGTATCGCTGCTTGATAGCCGCTGCCACAGCCTATTTCTAGGATGTTATCCACGTTTTCACACTCCAGCGCCATCGTCATCTTTGCCACCGTTAGTGGCGAGCTGATCCACTGGTTGCCCAGTATCGGCTGCGCGTCAAGCTTGTAAGCATGTGCAGGGATAGGCACGAAAATTTCACGCTCAGTTGTTGATATCGCGTCAAACAAAAGCGGACTTAGCGTGATCTCATCGGCTATGTCGCTAGCTAAATTTTGGCATTTTATCGCTTCTAATTGGGTCAAAATTTATATCCTAAACAAATTTTAAATCATTATTATACGATTTAAAGCTTATCTTAAAATTTATAAAAGACCTAAATTTTTCTTTATCTGCGCTATCAAATTTGTGTCAAAAACTGCGCTTGCTTCTAGCGTGCCATCTGGCAAAAAGACCCCAGCGAGCTCAAGATCAAGCGAGCTTGAGATCATGACGTAGCAGTTATTTGCGATCGCAAGCGCCTTGCAAAGGCTAAGGTAGGCGTCCTCTCTAGCCTTGCCCCACATGGCTGGCACCATGATGATGTCGCACCCTCTTAGTTTTGCCCAAAGCCTGCTATCACGCAGCTCAAAGCATATAAGCACGCCAAGCTTTAGTCCTTTAAATGTAAATGCATTTATATCGCTCACCTCGCCAGCCGCAAAGATCTCGTGCTCTAAATTTGGCCTAAAAAGCTCAGCCTTAAACTGCGAATGAAAGACGTTGTTTGAGTTAAGAAGTAAAAATTCGTTATAAATTTTTGGTTGGTGCGGATTTAGATTTGAAATTTGAGCGAGCCCTGCGCTTTTGTTTAGGCTGCTAAGGTGCGTAAAACCAAGAAATTTATCCGGGCTAAGCACCTCTTGCAAGCGCTCAAGCAGCATCGCATCAAAGCTGCCTATCATACCACCAAGCATCGCTTTGTTCGCCCCAGCAAAAAAGCCGTCAAAGTCGTAGCCACTGATGCAAAGCTCGCTTGCAAGCAGGAGAGAGTTTTCAGGCGCAGTCTCAACTAAATTTGCAAGCTCTTCTAGCCGCTCGGTAGCATTTTTTGCCTTTAAAGTTAGGCTTATTAGGTTTAAATTTTCGCTCATTTATTTTTCAAATACAAATGTCACAGGTTTTTCATCATGGCAGTCTTTTGGAATTTTGCAGTTTATATCCGTGCCACCGATGTTTGGTGTAGCTTTTAAAATAACGCTTATAGCTGTGATCTTGTCATCGCGCTGCGAGAGTGGATCATTAAAAACCCAGACCTCAAAGCCTAGACCTCTAGCCTCATCATGTGAAACTACTCTTACCTCTTTTAGGTCTTTTGCTTCAAAGCCGCACTGCTTGTTTATGCCAAGCATCACGTCATTTCCTAGCACTGATCCTAGTGGAGCAAAACTTGGTGCAATTTCGCCGTTTGGCATCTCTTGATAGACTTCCGCTTGGCTTGTCTCTTTTATCTTGACAAGCTTGTAAGCGTAGAAATTTTCGAGATTATTTTTATTTGCTTGATCAATTATCCTTTGACTACTACTCGCACACCCCACAAAAAGCACACAGGCAAGGGCTAAGATGCCATTTTTAAAAGTCATCAAAGCTGATGCTTCCCTTGCTGTAGTTTGTCACCTTTGCTTCAAAGAAATTTGACTTTTGGTCGTTAAATTTAGCAAAGTCATCGACCCATTTGATCGGGTGAGCGACGTTGTATTTGCGTTTTAGGCCGATCGCAACTAGGCGCTGGTCGATGAGATAGTGGATGTACTGCTCGATGATATCGTCGGTAAAGCCCATTATCTGGTTTTGGGTGATATATTTTCCCCATTTGATCTCTAAATTTCCAGCTTTTTCAAACATATCATAAATTTTTGCCTCAGTCTCAGGCGTGAAAAGGTCGGGTCTCTCTTTGCGGACTGAATTTATCATGTTTTGAAACAAAAGCAGGTGCGTGATCTCGTCGCGTTGGATGAAGCGTATCATCTGCGCTGAGCCTAGCATTTTGCCAGCGCGAGCTAGAGCGTAGATCGCTGTAAAGCCGCTGTAAAAGTAGATGCCCTCTAAAATTTGGTTCGCAACCATCGCAAGAAGCAGCTTCTCGTCAGTCACTTCGCCTGCAAGCTCTTCATAGACGCTTGAGATGTAGTCGTTTTTCTCGCGCAAGACGTCGTCGTGTTTCTCCATCTCGTAGATGAGGTCGGTATTGTCGCAGATCGCCTCGACCATGACAGCGTAAGACTTGCTGTGATTCGCCTCTTCGTAGGCTTGGCGGCTTAGTACGGCGTTGATCTCTGGAGCTGTGATGTAAGGGTTGATGTTGTCAGCTAGGTTGTTTGTCTGAAAGCTATCCATCGAGATGAGCTGGCTCCAAACTAGGTCGTACATGCGTTTTTCAGCCTCTGTGAGGTTGTAGGCGTAGTCGCGCACGTCGTCGGTGGTATCGACCTCTTTTGGAAACCAGGTGTTTGCCTCCATGAGGTCCCAAAGCTTTAACGCCCACTCGTATTTTGCCTTGGTGAAATTTAAAATGCCGTGTGGGTTGCCGTTAAAGACTCTTCTGTCGGTCAAATTTTCATTTGAACTTGGGTTGTAGATGCGTTTTCTATTCATAAATTTCTCTCTTGTTTGTGGTAAAAATTTCTTAAAATCTTACCCAAAGCAAGGTAAAAATTTACTTTTATTTATATGGCTTTGCTCCTTTTTATGGTCATCAAAAAGCCAGTTATTATTAGTAAAACGGCGATCACGCAAGAGATGGCAAAGACGATCTGACCGACCTCGCCAAACATCTCTCCAGTGTGCAAGTTAAGCACCTTGCGGCCAGCCTTTTTTGCCTCTGGGATGCTCTCAGCCTTGCTAACAAGCTTATTTTCTTTGATCTTTCCAGCGCTCGCGTCAAGCTTTAGTTTGCCCACTTGGCTCTCGCTAGTTTCGTAGTTTATGGTGTAGGTGCTTTGGTTGTTTTCAGGCACGTTTATTGTGAGTGATTTTAGCTCTAGCGTGACATTGTCTTTAAAAATTTGCTCCGCAGTCTCGATCTCTTTAAATTTATCATCGCTTATAGGGATTAAATTTCTTTGAGGCATTGCCCTTTGCGCTTGGCTTGGTTTTAGCTCGAAAAATACGCTATTTACGCTGTTTCTGACCCAGCCATAAGACCAGTAAAGCCCAGTTAGCGACATCACGACAAGCAGGATCGCCACGTAGGTGCCAAGGCTTGTGTGGAGGTTGTAAAAGCAGGCGTAGCCCTTTGTGTTTGTTTTGATCTTTAGCGAATTTAGTAAATTTCGCTTGATCGCTGGGGCGTAGAGGATGAGGCCGCTGATGGCAAGAAGCGCCATGATGATGGAGCTAATGGCGACTATTTGTTTGCCGATGTTGGCTGGGACCTTGCTATCAAGCAGAGCAAGGCCTAAATTTCTATGTAGGCTTAGTATTATCATGCGAGTTTTCTCACCCCAGTCTTCGCTGATCACCTCGCCACTTCTTGGATCGATGAAGAAATTTAAGGGCTTTTTATCTTTAGTAACGCTGATGCTGTAAGCTTTGTTTTCGCCGCCGATTTGCACGTTTTCAAGCGTGTCAAATTTGATCTCACTTTTTGCTTTGGCGAGGATCTCGCTTAAGCTTAAATTTGGCTTTTCGCTAGGCGTTAAATTTATATATTTTTCATTTATCGCAGACTTAATCTCCTCTCTATAAGAGGCAAATGGCGCTGCAAGTGTCATGATAAGTAGCGGTATAGTCGCGATCAGACCGATTATTAGATGGATGTTGAAAATGATTTTATTACGCTTGAAAAGCATATATCTCCTTTTAATTTTAATAACGAATATTAATTTATTTTTTGTTAAGCAGAGATAAAATTTAGAAGATTATTTTTAAGTTATCTAGAAGTGATTTTGGATTTTGCGGCTGGCAAAAGTAGCTCAAATGTTGAAATAGCAGCATTTAGATCTTTTTTGTCTAAAAATCTAAACGGCCTTAGCAGGTAGTAAAGTGGCTTAAATTTCACTATTAATCGCAAAGAGTGCTCATAAATTTCACTGCCATTAGCCTTAATGTACTCATCAATCGCCTCCTTTACAAGCTCGTTTGAAATTTTTTGTCGGTAGAGCTCGTGAATGAAAACTAGCAGATCACGGCACTTTCTAAGCTCTAGATCATCGCTAAAAAATTTTGACTCAAAATCAAGAAATTTTATCTCGTCATTTTTTATGGCGATATCTCTAAGTGCCGGGCGTCCGTGCGCGAAATTTAATGCGTGAAGTCCAGCTAATGCGCGGGCTGCTTTTAGTAAAATTTCATGCTTAAATTTTTCATCGGTGCTATATTTAAATAGTCTAGAAACTGGCTCACCAACATCTTCTATAACGAAAAATTCATCACTTTTTAGCACGAGTTTTGGAACAGGGGCATTTGCTTCGTTTAAAATTTCAAGCTTTTTTATCTCGACCGCAAATGACCTATAAGGGTTTGGTTTAAAAATTTTAGTTAAAAAGCTGCCTTCAATGCTCTTTTCAATGCGCTTTAACCAAAATTTTTGCCCATCAAATTCAAAGCTAAATACACGCTCATCATGGTGATTTTTTAAAATTTCATTTACATATTGTTTTAAATTTTGCATGTTGTAAATGTAG
>NZ_PPCG01000033.1 GCF_002913745.1 Campylobacter concisus | reverse complement strand
ATTTAAGTAATTTTAAGTGATTTAGTATGCTTAGTAGAGAATTAATAGAAAAAAATGTTGATATTGTTTTACAGATGCCAAGCCTTTTTGATAAAGTAGAGCAATGTTTAACTACTGGAGATTTGGTTGCAGCAAGTGCTATTTTGGAAAACACGGCTTCGTTTAGGGTCTATTTTGAATCTGTCTTTAAACGTATTAAGCTTGAAATTTCTTATGATGGCAAAGATATAACAGTAGCAGCAAATATGCTAGGTATCGATCTTTTTAGATCGATCGTGCTTTCTTATTTTATATTTTTAAAATCTCCTAAAACTTACAGGGTATTTAATTTAAAAATTATTGATTTAATCGAGTTTAACTCTAAAATTTTATCTGATTGGATAAGGATAATAAATACTTTTGACGATAAATATCGTAGCTATCTGCCATTCGCTTCTTATTCTTTAGCCTGCTTGATAATTTGCGAAAAAATCTTCTCGATGTATCCATATCCTGTTTCTGATATAGTTTTATATTCTGATGTAAGTTACAATAAAATTTTACAAAAAAGGTATGGCTTTAGCCTTTGGGAGATCATACTAAAAGCGATGAATATGGAGCGAAATTCACTTAGTGAAGATGATCGAAAAATGCTTTACTATTTTAAAATTTTACTTTCTTATGAAGCCAGCAGACCTGAGTTTTATGAGCTTGGCATTGATAAAATTTTAGATGTTAGTGTTCATGCAGATATGCAAAGCATCATATTTATAAAAAAAGCGCTACAAAAATGAAGCTGACATTTAACGGCTCAATAGCCATTGTGAGGCCATTTGGATTTTTAGAAGTAAATATGGCTCCGTTAAAACTAAGCGATGAGCATATTAGTCAAATATCTTCGCGCAATGTTGATACTATATTGCTTTCTTTAAAAAATGTTACTTTTTTTAGCCCTCTTTGGCTTAGCGGAGCTATTGAAAATTTAAGCGAAGAAGCGCAGAAACTTGGTATTACACTTGCTATTTGCGATTACAATGAGATTTTTTACGAGCTAATGATCAAAACTGTAAAAAATATCCTAAACATTTCACTTTTTGAAAGCGAGCTAATTGCTGATTTGTTTCTAAATAAATTTATAAGTGAGATAAATTCTCAAGTGCTTGTTTATAATCCAACTGAGCAGTATAGACACTATCTGGCAGAATATTTAAAAGACCGCACATATGATGTAGTGGAAGCAAAAGATATTAACGAATTTAATAGTAAAAAAAGTTCGTTTACTTGTGTGGTATCGCCACTAACCCATGTTAAACTAAGCCAAAAGCGAATAGATACATTTATAAAAGGCGGGATTGTAATTTACTCTGTACGAGGATTTATCGATTCAGACTTTGTAGAGAATTTTGATCTAGAAATGCATAACATAATGTTAAGAATAGGATATAAATTTTTTATCTTATGGGTAAATATCGCATGTGCTTTAAATATAAGAGGTGCAAATTTTTTAATCAACCTTGCAAATACTGCTCAAAAAAATGGTGCTTTTATATCACTTTGTGGTGTCAATGAAGCAAATTTGTCAAACGAATTGACAACAAATTTGAAGGGCTCAAACATATTAATATATAAAAATTTATATGATTTTTATAAAGATAATTCTGTTTTATATCTTAAAAAGAGAACTTTTGATATAGAGCCAGTAAATATAAGTAAAGCAGCTACACAAATTTCACCTTATGTTATACAATGCGTGAGTAAGACGATTTCGTCTTTGGTTGAACAAGACACTTTGTGCGTAGATACAAAAGCCGGCACCTTTGATATAGAAGACGAGTGCGAATTCTTGCGTGTTTGTGTCCAATTTTATGGCGATATTAATATGAGAATATTGTTTGGAGTAAAAAAACAAAGGCTAGACAAAATTTGTTCTATATTTATGTCAGATAAAGATGATTTAGATGGTTATTTAAGCGGATATTCTCAAATTTTTAGTATCATTACAAATAAAATTTTAGCCCAACTCTGGCAAAAAGAGATAGAAGTAAAAGTTAGCCTACCTAAGTTTCTGACTGATGAAATGTTTTTTGATCGCAGTAGTGTAGGGATTATAACCAGACTAAATGTAAAAGATGGGGAGACGGGCTTTATATTTATAAGCAAATAAGGATTTAAAATGTACGTTGCACCTAGTATTTTGTCGGCTGATTTCGGAAATTTGGCAGCTGAGATAAGAGCCATTTGCGAGGCTGGGTGTGATCTGGTGCATGTTGATGTTATGGATGGGCATTTTGTGCCGAATTTAACCATCGGACCAGTCGTGGTAAATGCTGTTGCAAAGGCTGCTACAAAGCCACTTGATATACATCTAATGGTTGAAAATAACTCATTTTTTGCTGATCTTTTTTTGCCGCTAAAACCAAAATTTCTAACCTTTCACATCGAAGAAGAGAAGCATCCGATGAGACTAATAGATCACATCAGAAAAAACGGCGTTGGCCCTGGTATCGTGCTAAATCCACACACGTCAGTTAGCGCGATCGAGCATATCATAGATGAAGTCGATATGGTGCTATTAATGAGCGTAAATCCTGGCTTTGGCGGTCAGAAATTTATGCCAGTCGTACTTGAGAAAACAAGGGCGCTAAGAGAGCTAATAGAGCGCAAAAACGCCAAGTGTCTCATCGAAGTAGATGGTGGCGTAAATGGACTAAATGCGCCTGATCTTGAAGAGGCCGGGGCTGATGTTTTGGTGGCTGGCAGCTATATCTTTTCATCAAATTCATACGAACAAGCCATTCGCGCCATAAAGCTTGAGTTTTGAAACCAAAAAAACAGCGTTTAGAAAATAGCATTGAAATTTTAGCTAGGCAAAATTTAGGCTATCACGAGTTTATTTTAAAATTTAGCGATATTGAGGAAATTTCATCGCTCATCGACGTGCGTGATCTTGATATGTGGCGAACTCTCGGGCTTGATATCACTAGAAATGAAAGTAACGAGATCGAGCTTGGCACGAGATTTAGAGATATTAGCGAGCAGGAATTTTGCGTCGTAGATATCGAAACGACTGGTGGTACGACAAATGGTCAGATAATAGAAATTGGTGCTATAAAAATGAAAAATGGTGCTGAAATAGGGCGCTTTGAAAGCTTTATAGCAGCTCCTGTGGTACCCGAAAATATCACCGAGCTAACTGGCATAAGAGCGAGCGATCTAGTTGGTGCGCCAAATTTACTAAACGTGCTTGAGCGGTTTAAGATTTTTCTTGGAACTAGCGTCTTTATCGCACACAACGTAAATTTTGACTACGGATTTATCTCACACAGCCTAAATGAGATCGGCCTTGGTATACTGCTAAACAGAAAACTCTGCACCATCGATCTCAGTCGCCGAACCATCGCATCGCAAAAATATGGCCTTGGCTCGCTAAAAGAGCTTCTTGGCATAAACAACACTCACCACAGAGCCCTAAATGACGCAATAGCAGCGGCTAAAATTTTCAAAGTCTGCCTAACTCGCCTACCTTTTAGTATCCAAACTACAGAGGATCTCATAAGCTTTAGTAAAAATGCCCCAAGCGTAAAGCTAAAACCAGAGCCAGTTTTAAAAGCTTTGGAGTAGGGCGGTTTTAAATTTAAGCCACTTGAGTGGAAATTTAGAAATTTGATTTGGCCGAGGACGTTTTAAAAGAAACTATCTATCTTAGCACGGTTTGCAATCATCGTGCTTTAAAAAACGGCGCGATCTATCCGCGCACACGCCGATCTTTACAAAATCCATAAAACAACTTTGCCATTGTGGATAAATTTCTCGTGTTTGCCAGTTTTTGTATGCGCATAGCCAAGCCGTCGCCACCTATGATGCAGTTTTGCTAGGCGGGTTGCTTTTGTGGCAAATTTAGAGCTTGTGTCAATGTGAAAATTTACTTTGGCAAAAACTTTGCAGTAAATTTGGAGTTAAATTTACCCCTGATATTTTAAGCGACGAAGAGCTTTTGGCTAAATTTCAAAGCGTTGTGCCAAATGTTAAGAAAATCCATACATGCTGCTTTGGCGTGTGACAAACAATATAGATGCCTTGCGTGATATCTATATCGATGGCGAAAATTTCTGCGTGGATGCGACGAGCAAGGACGAGCTAGAGAACTATATGCGTGGCTAGCCTATGCAAACTGACTGTTAGCACGAAGTGGTGGCTGAGTTTATTAGGCGTGGCGTGGTAAAAGATGAGCCAGAGCTATTTCATAAATTTGAGATATTTGGGTAGGTTTTTGACTTCTGTAACGTTATAAATTTAAAATTAGGCAAGCATATAGCTTGCCTATACTATAAAAGTTTTTTGATCGCTTCGACTATGAGGTTGCACTTTTTAACAACCGAGTTTATCTCTAGATATTCGTTTTTCGTATGCATGTTGCCGCCAGTTGGACCAAGCCCATCTATCGTAGGACATCCTGCCGATGCGCTGATATTGCCATCACTTAGTCCGCCAGCATCGACCCAAGTGACCTTTGTGCCAGTGGCCTTCGCAGCCTCGTCAAAGACCTTTTTGATATTTGGTAAATTTAGCTCGTCTATCATTGGCCCTTCTTCGTTTATGAGGATGCGCTCACAGCTCACTTCTGGCACTATCGGATGAGATAAAATTTCGTCCATTTTCTTATGTAAAAACTCCACCGAACTAGCGTGGCGATATCTCATCTCAAATGTCACGCTAGCAAAGTCTGGCACGACATTTTGGGCGTGGCCACCTTTTGTCATTATGCTATTAAATGTATGACCTGCCTTAAAATCAGTGAGTTTTGAGAGCTCAACGATGAAATTTGCAGCCTCCACGACAGCCGAACGTCCGCGCTCTGGGTGGTTGCCAGCGTGCGCGCTAACGCCACGGAAATTTAGCACATAAGAGATCACGCCTTTTCTAGTGGCTACCATCGAGCCATCTTCTCTTGCAGGCTCGACAACTAGGGCGTAGCGAGACTTTTTCGCTAGCTCTCTTATTGCGTCTTTGGCGAAATTTGAGCCAGTCTCTTCGTGTGAGTTTAAAAAGAGGCCGATCTTTAGCTTGCTTAAATCAAGCTCTTTGATGACGTAGAGCGAGAGCAGACTGCCGCCTTTATCGTCGATTGCGCCAAGTGCATTTATGCGCTCATCTATCTTGCTAAATGGCACATCAGCCTTTGTACCCACAGGAAAAACGGTGTCCATGTGTCCGATAAATAAAAAGTCGTAGCTTTTTGCCTCAAGATCGTTTGAGATAAAAAGGCAAGGAGCGACCTTGTCGGTGTCAAGCTCTATACTCCTGCTTTTTAATCCTAAAATTTCAGCTCTTTTTTTAAACCAAGCTGCAACTTCATTTACGCCGTTGATGCTCGAAGTTGGGCTTTCGATGTCGGTTAGCTCTTTTAAGTCAGCTAAATATTCATTTATTTCACTATCTTTCATCTTTTATCCTTATACGAGTAAGCTCATCACAAACATCGCTAAATAGGCATTTAGGATGCAAATTCCAAAAAGTACGAGATAGTGTCTGCCTGGTACTTCAAGCACGCCTAAAACTCGTCCCATGTACTGCACAGTCGAGCCAACTAGCGCCATGCCAGGAAGCAAGACAGCGATATCGTTTGCGTTTAGCGTACCATCTCCCACAAGCGCAACCAGCACGCCTGCTGAACCGCCCCAGCTCAAAAATGCAGCCATGAAAACGGCTATCGATTCACCTGGAAGACCAAGTGGGAGCATGATAAATCCTAGAAATTTGCCTATCACGCTAAGTGCGCCAGATACTTTTAAGATATGGATGATGACAAAGGCCATAAGCACGTTTGGGATGGTGTTTTTTACGGCGATGTCCCAGCCTTTTCTAGCGCCCTCTACAAATACGTCGGTTATTAGTTTATTTTCAGTCATCTCTTACTCCTCGTTCTCTTTGACAAATTTTTTGACATAAAGTCTCATCAAATTTGCTCCAAAAACCTTAAATATAAAGACTATGCCAAGCACCATAGCTATGGTAGCAGGGGCTGTGTTGCCAGCTTTGTCGGTAACTAGTAAAACAGGTGCAAATGAAGATAAGAAATTTGTGATCATCGCACCAGCGCTAAACTGAAACGCTGCAAAGATGAGAAGCTCTTTGTGCGTGATGAGGCCATCTTGGCGCAAAAATTTAGCCGTAGAGCTGCCTGCGTCGGTGCTTTGTGTGCTTGCTATCAAAGAGATAGAGCAACATCCTGGTATGCCAATAAGTGGCTTTAAAACAGGCGTTAGCAGTCTTGAAGCTGCGTAAAGCGCATGGTATTTCTCAAAAATAGCGACAAAACCAAGCGCGAGCATGACGGCAGGAGCAAGGCTAAGGGCAAATAAAAAGCCGCCTTTTGCGCTAGTGCCACTTCCTGTTTTAAACCATTCTGGAAATTGACCTGCTAGTTTGCTAAAGTCAAAGATGCCACCATAGGTGTTTTGTAAAAAACCTCCAAAGAAAACGATCGCAATTGCAAGCGTGATCGTACCGATGACGAGTTTTTTAGTATCACTACTCTCTTTCATAAAGCCTCCTTTGATTTGGAATTTGTTTAAATATTATAACGCCTATGCTTATGTAATATTTAAAATATAAAAATACTTACTTGATTGTAACTTTTGTTACCAAATTTACCCATATTAGGTCTTTTGAAGTAATCGAAATAATAAAATTTATTATTAAAATTTGTAATTTTTAGTAGAAATTTGTAGGAAAATGGCTCTTAAACTTAAATTTTAAATTTAAAAGCCATTTGTTTTTAGCTCTCTTTTAAAAGCTTGCTCGCAAGCATATCTGCTTTTGCTTTGTCGGTATCTTTTTTGACGGATTTATAAATTTTAGAGATGTAGTTTTCTAAAACTTCGTGGCAAGAGATCACTTTTTCGCCCTCGCGTCTAGCTACTTTTGCGTATTCGCCGCTGCTTTGTAGCTCAAATGCTAGGTCGTTATCGCTTAGCTGAAGCTCTAAAATTTCAAGTAGTCTCTCTTGAAGTCTTGGCTCAAAAATAGGTGTCATGAGCTCCAAGCGGCGCTCCAAATTTCGTGGCATCCAGTCAGCACTTGAGATGTAAATTTTTGGATCGGCGTGTTTAAAATATAAAATTCTAGCATGCTCTAAGTATTTGCCGATGATCGAGCGAACTCTTATGTTTTCGCTTTTGCCTTTTACACCTGGCCTTAGTCCGCATACACCGCGAACGATGAGATCGATCTTTACGCCTGCGTTTGAGGCGCGGCTAAGCTCGTTTATCACGTCTTCGTCTATTAGTGCGTTCATCTTAGCGATGATCCTGCCCTCACTGCCCTTGCTGGCCTCCACTCTTATCTTTTCGATGATGCGCTCTTTTATCTGAAAGGGCGACATGCTAAGGGCGTTTAGACGGCGGTTTTTGTTATATCCTGATAGGATGTGAAAAAATGAGGTCGTATCTTGGCTAAATTCCTCTTTGCTCGTAAATAGGCTCACGTCAGTGTAAATTTTTGCCGAGCTACCATTGTAGTTGCCAGTGCCAAAGTGCATGTAAAATTTGAGTTTATCGCCGATCTGGCGGATCACTTGGCTAACTTTCGCATGGACTTTAAAGCCTGTGATGCCATATATCACGTGTGCGCCAGCATCTTCAAGCGCCTTTGCCCAGTGCAAGTTATTTTCTTCGTCAAACCTTGCTTTTAGCTCGACCATTACAGTTACTTGTTTGCCGTCGCTTGCAGCGTCTATTAGGCTTTGAATGATCGGCGAGTTTTTATCGACTCTGTAAAGCGTCATGCGTATAGAGATCACCTTTGGATCTTTGCTCGCTTCTCTTATAAAGCTAACGACTGGATCAAAGCTCTCAAATGGATGAACTAGTAGCACGTCCTCTTTGTCTATGGCATCAAAAATCGAGACGCCGTTGCCAAATGGAGGCAGGGTTTTTGGGGCGTAGGGTGGGTTTGCTAGGTGGCTAAAATTTTTACTCCCAGCTATCTCCCAAAGAGAGCTAAGTGTGAGCGGGATGCTTGAAAAGTAGATATCTTTGTGAAAAATTTTCATGTGAAAATTTAAAAACTCTAAGATATCAGCGTCAGCGTCTTTGTCTATCTGCATACGCACAAAAGCCCCTTTTCTACGAAGCTTTAGCCCTTGCTCAAGTATCATCATAAAATCATCCGCCTCTTCTTCTTCGATGACGATATCAGCGTTTCTTGTCACTCTAAAGGCAGCTGAGCTAATGAGCTTATATCCTGGGAAAATTTCTTCTGCGTGGCGGTGAACGATAGTCTCTATTGGCACGAAGACGTTACTGCTTGGCTGGGTAAATCTTGGCAAAACTCTTGAAATTCTTATCATGCCGTATTTTAAAATTTCAGGATGCTCGATGTCAGCAAGCTTAACGGCAAGCGAGAAGCTAAGATTATTTAGGTGCGGAAATGGATGGGTCGCATCAACAGCGATAGGCACGATAACTGGCAGGATGTTTGAGAAAAAGTATTCGTCGCATTTTTGCTTTAAGCTATCATCAAGCTCGTCGTAGTTTTTGATAAAAAGACCCTCTTTACTAAGCGCATCTACAGTGCTTTTGTAGTGGCTTTCAACTAAAATTTGCTCATCTTGAAGATATTTTCTGATCTCTCTTAGCTGATCAAGTGGGCTCATGCCGTCGCTGCTACTTGTAGTCACGCCAGCTGCAAAAAGCTGTTTTAGACCAGCCACCCTTATCATATAAAATTCATCAAGATTTGTCATATAAATGGCTATAAATTTTAACTTTTCAAGTAAAGGTATATCCTTTTCACACTGAGCGAGCACCCTTGAGTTAAAGCGTAGCCAGCTTAATTCGCGGTTGATAAAAAGAGTTTCGTTTTCGCTCATCATTTTCTCCTTATGATTTTTGATTATTTTATGATATGTGCGGTTATAAAGTTCTTATTTTGTTAAAAATTTAGTTACAATAGTGCAAATTTTAAACGTAAAGGTTTTTTATGTCGGATTACATTATATTAGTTGGCATTTTTGTTGTGGCGGTTGTTGTCTTTGCGCTTATCAAAAAGGTCTCTTTTTAGCCTTTAAATTTCTCCCACCACAAGTAAGCAAAGATGAGCCCAAAGCCCTTGACCTTGCTCTCGTCAAAGGCAAATTTCATCATATCTTCTCGTTTTATAAAAACTAGCTCGATATCTTCGCCGTCAATGCCGCCACCTGCATTTACCTTCATGCTCTCATCGATCTTTGCGTAAAACATTGTTTGCATGTTGCCACCAAAGCCAAAAGCGCCATACGTCATCGTGATGCGCTCCATCTCTTTTAGCTCGTATCCGACCTCTTCGACTGCCTCTTCTCTAGCGGTTTGCTCCTCGCTTAGCCCCTTATCCATAAGCCCTGCGCAAAGCTCATAAGTAAAGCCTTGCTCGTTTGTTTTGATGCCTTCTTTTTCTTGCGAGTACCAGACAGCTGGGCGAAACTGCTTGACAAACAAAAATGCATCTTTTTGCTCGTGATATAAAAATATACTAACGCTATTCATCACCTTGACGCAGTCCCAGTCCCTTTGCAGGCCATTTTGTTTAAATTTCATCTTAAATGGCTTTAGATATTTTGACTCACCAAGAGGTAAAATTTCTAAATTTGTTATAGTAGTATCCATTTTGCAAGTCCTAAAAAGCTAAAAAATCCTATCGCATCAGTAAATGTAGTAAGAATGACCGCCGAGCCAACAGCAGGATCGATGTTAAAGCGCCTTAGCGTCAAAGGTATGATCGTGCCAAAAAAGCCAGCGAAGAATAAATTTGTAACCATACTAAGGCTAATGACTACGCCAAGCATGCCTTTGTCAAACCAAACAGCGGCGATTACGCCCATGATAGCGCCAAAGATGAGGCCATTTACGAGTGAGATCGTCACCTCACGCTTTAAAACGCTCTTTGCATCTTTAAATTCTATCTCGCCAAGTGCCAAACGACGAACCGTAACAGCAAGTGCTTGCGTGCCAGTGTTACCACCCATTGAAGCAACTATTGGCATAAGCACGGCAAGTGCGACGTAAGCTGCGATCGTCTCGTCAAAAAGTCCGATGATAGATGAGCTAAAAAGGGCTGTTAGCAAATTTATACCAAGCCAAACCGCACGGCCACGACCCGCTTTAAATAGCGTATCATCCTCTTCTGACTCGTCATCAACGCCGGCTAGGTTATAAATTTGCTCTGTTGCGCTCTCTTGAATGTAGTCGTGGATATCATCATATGTGATACGACCTAGCAAAATTCCAGTGCTACTTGTAACTGCGATAACGTTTAGATCGTATTCTTGAAACATATCAGCGACATCTTGCATGAGATCCATATCGTTTGCCATGTGAGGCTTGTAGTGGTCGATCTGGGTTGATTCGATATTTTGTTTTAGCGTCTTTGTGAAGTCAAAGAGGATGAGATCTTCAAGCGGGATGGCGTATTGCAAGACGCTATTTTTATCGATGATGAAAAGCTGTGAGACGTTTTCTAGTTTGCCTTCTTGCTTCTCTTGTCTTAGTCTTGCAACTGCGCTGCCAAGCTTCTCTTCAAGATGAGCTGAAAATAGCTCTGTTTGCATGTGCGCACCAGCTCTATCCTCATCGTAGCTTCTAAGTCTTAAAATTTCATTTTGATTTTCTTTATCTAGCTCGTTAAAAAGCTCTCTAGCTTTGTCCTCATCGATATCTTCGATGTATTGGAGTAGGTCGGTCGCATCGTCACTCTCTAGCTCTTCGAGCGCTTCTACGATCTTTTCAGCTGGGAGCGTATCGATCACATCTTTTAGCATGTGATCAGGTAATTCTATCGCCACGTCACCCAAAATTTCAGGATCTAGCTTTTCAAGATACTTGGCAAAAAGCTCCTCGTCATGCTTTTTAAGTGTTTTTAGGTGCTGGGCAAGCTCGTATGCAGAGAGCTCGCCGTCTTCTAAATTTTCATCTAAATGCTGATCTATCAGCTCTTTTGCTTCTTCTAGTTCTTGGCTCAAGTTTTACCTTTAAAAGTCTATTACGTTAGGGAAAAATTCCACCTTGTGATACTCTTTGTCGTTGCTTAGAGCTTGTTTTATCAGCTCATCATTTCTATTTATGACTGCTTTAAATTTAGCCGACTCTTTTTTGTCTTCTATATTTTTTACGACCTTGATAGCGCTTTCTGGATTGATCGGTTTGCCACCTAGATAGAGGCCAAAGTGTAGGTGAGGACCAGTGCTCATGCCGCTTGTGCCAACATATGCTATTAGCGTGCCTTGTTTTACTTTAAGACCGCTTCTTATACCCTTTGCAAAGCCGTTTAGGTGGGCATAAAGTGTCTCATAGCCGCCAGCGTGAGAGATGATGACGGTTCTGCCATAGCCGCTCTTTTGTCCGACAAATTTGACCGTGCCATCGCCTGCAGCCTTGATCGGTGTGCCTTTTGGAGCACCATAATCAACCCCAAGGTGCGCTCTATATCTTTGAAGGATCGGATGCCATCTTTTTAGGGTGAAATTTGATGTGATCCTTGCGTTTGCAAGAGGGCGAACGAGCAAAAATTTGTCATTTTTCTTGCCGTTTTTATCATAAAATTTATCTTCAAATTTATACATCACGTAGCGTTTGTTTTTAGTCTCTATCATCGCTGCGTAAATTTCAGGTGTGCCAAAAGAACGTCCCATGCGTAGTTTTTGGTTATAAACAATAGCGATCGTATCGCCTTTGTTTATCTTTTTAAAATCGATCCCGCTGCCGCTAAAAACCTCTTTAAAACCAAGTGCTAGCGTGCCAGAGCCGGTGTAGTCAAAGATATCTTCAGAGACTGATTTATCGACTTTTAGGGCTAAAACTTTATCTTCGCTTTGGTATAAGATCGGGATAAACTCAAGCTGAAATTTACCCTTGTCGTCTCTATAAATATGTATCTGAAGCTCGTCACTAACGGGGATGAGAGCTTGTTTAACCTCGCCGTTATCGTCTTTGTAAATTTGATATTTTGTGCCAGCGATGATCTCTTCTGTTAGCTCTTGATCTTCGCTTGCTAGGTTGTAGTAAAGTGAAAGTGGAATTTTATTTGTTTCAAGGAAATTTAAAAAGCTGCTGCCATTTGGCCAACTAAGCTCATCAACAGTTGGTTTTATGGCATATAAATTTATACATAATATTGCAAAAATCACAAATATACGAGGCATCGATATCCTTTTAAAAAGCTGGGGGGGATTTTAACTAAAACTTGCTTTAATTTTGCAAAAGATAAAGCATTTTAGGCTATAATCGCTCTAAAAATTTAAACTTAGGAGATATTTTTGAAACGTATAATCGTGATTTTATCGCTGTTTTTTGGCTTTGCTTTTGGGGCTGATTTTTCTTTAAACGAGTATAGAACTCCTCTTATTAGCGTCGAGAGTGACGGCACAGCAACGATAGTTGATAGTCCTGAAATTTTGATCGGATCAAGCGGCGTCGTGCTTCATAAATTTGACGTAGATAGCTCTATCATCGCAAGAGTGAGCGTTGTCTCTAAAAATGCTGGCTTTGCGAAGGTTAGATTTGAGGTGTTTGACCTGCTCGAACAAAAGGCTCTTCCACTCCCTGGCATCGCACCTGCAAGTGGCGATATAGTTGTGCTAAACTACCTTTATAACCGCTCGCTAATCGTCGTGCCAAATAAAGAAATTTATGAAGAGGTTTTAGGCGCATTTCCTAATATGATATTTATCCACCCAGACCTTGTTGGAGCATACTTGAGCTACGAATACAAGCCAAATCCAAGCAGAGACGACTTTAGAAAAATGTGCGCTCAAAGTGCAGCTGGTCTTATCTTTGTCGCGATGGATGGAAGAAGCGTTTTTGCTGATTGCCAAAGCTTTAAAGTGCTAAAAGAGTTTAAAACTGGCGAGGTTGAGTATTATCAACTACCATTTTATACAAGAGTTAGCGACATAGACACTGTATTTTGGAAGCTAAATAGCGAGCACATCAACAACTACGACGCTCACTACGAAAAACTTTTTGAAGAAGATAACTGATAAATGAGCCGTTTGTCCTTAAGCAAGAGCGATTTAAAGAGTGGTTTAAATTTGCTAGCTGCTCTTAAGGACAAAGAGCTCTTTCACTACGCAGCAAGCCTTAGTTTTCACACGATCTTATCGATCATTCCGATACTTCTTATATCGTTTTCTATCTTTACAAAACTGCCTAGCTTTGAGGATTATTACGCCAAAATTCAAGACTTTGTCTTCTCAGCTCTTTTGCCAAGCAATCAAGAGATCATCTCAAACTACTTGCAAAATTTCCTCCAAAATAGCGGAAATTTAGGCATAGTTGGCTTTGTGGCGATGATATTTACTTCGGCTATGTTTTTTAGCGATTATGAATACGTAGTCTTAAAAGTGACAAGAGCTAGCAAGGCTAGGGGATTTTGGTCGGCACTTAGCTCGTACTGGACGCTCATCACGCTTGCACCACTAGGACTTGCTGGCAGTTTTTACCTCTCAAACCTTGTGCAAGAGATGCTAAACTCGACTAAATTTACAAGCTGGATAAATTTCTTAAGCATCGTGCCATATCTCATCATTTGGGTGATATTTTGCGTCACCTATCTCATCTCAGTAAATGACGAGATAAAATTTAAAAGCGCGTTTTTTAGCTCGTTTGCCGCCTCACTTGTTTGGTATCTTGGCAAGTCAGCCTTTGTCTATTACGTCCTTTACAACAAGACCTATTTAAGCGTCTATGGCTCATTTTCAGCCGTGCTTTTCTTCTTTGTCTGGATCTATATCTCGTGGATCATCTTTTTATATGGTCTTAAGTTTTGCGCCTATCTCTCAAACAGCTCTAAATTTAAAGGATAAATTTATTGCCAGCTGGCTTTTTAAATTTACCAGCTAGTAGGATATGTAATATTTTACATAAAATTTTATGTATCTAGCGTTTAAACTCGCAAATTTCTATCTTGATATCAAGCTCTTTGCTAAATTTACTAACAGCCTTTTCAAGCTCGTCTTTGTCAAAGCAGATAAGATCAACATAAGAGTGCTTAGTGCCAGTCGCTGCACCCATGCCTTCGCAAAAAGTGCTAGTTTCAAGCTCATCTTCTATCTTAGTTTTGCTATCAATGCCAAACTGCACGTCGCCGCCGTGATACAATACTAAAAAGCAGAAATTTATACCAAGCTCGTAGGCTTCGTTATAGATATCGCTTTTGCCGTCATAGTATTCATTTAGCAGTGAGATTAGGCTTGTATATCCCATAAAAACATCATCTCTTAGCGCGTCTGAGCGAGGTTCGAGCTCGTAAAAGCTAAATTGCTTTAGTGGCTCGCTTGATGCTTCTTTGCCAAATTTATCATCTATAAGATCAGCAAAGTCGGTAAGCGCAACGCCTTTTTCTCTTGGCTCATCTACGATCTCAAAGTCTCCAAGCGTATTTATCATCGCCGTCTCGCCAACAACGTTGTCGCAAAGTATGAAAGCTAGCGTGTAGGCCTTGTTTTCATCTTCACTTTTTAGCTTGCTTAAAGTTTCGTTGTATAGGCACATATCCACGCTTTTTTCTTCAAAATTTGCATAGACCATGACCTCGTTCGCATCAACACTCACGCCATACATCTGTATAGTGGCTACTTCGCGTGGTGCACGTTGCTTGCCAAGCGTGCAAGTAAGCTTTGCCTCATACTCTTTTGGCATGCGTGATTTGATAAATTTAAGCCAAAAAAGCCTATATTTCATCCCTTCTGGAGTGAGTACTAGATCGATCTTGCCATCAACAAGACCTATCATAAAAGTTGGATCGACTAAACATAAATTTAGTGCCTCCTCAGTCATTTTACTTGCAGTTTCGTAATTTTTATCCTCTAAATTACGCTTGATGACGTCTAAATTTTTACCAAGTTCGCTCCAAAATTTATCAACCCTGCTAGCAAAGCTTGAGTTTTTATGATGTGAAAACTCCATATTCTTTCCCCCTTTCAAAAGACTCTACATTTCTTTGCGTATAAATTTTCATCGATGGAAATTCTAACGCACTTAGTTTATCAAAACCAACTTCATTAAAAACGCAGCCTGTGTCGATATCTGCGCTATTTTTATAAAATTTTATCTCTCTTACTGGCGTGTGACCATAGACGTTAAATATGCCACTAACTTGCATCTCGTCGCCTCTGCCTGAGAGCAGGTGTTTTTTAAACTCTTCGCTAGCATATTTGTCATTTCTTAGCTCCCACATATTGCCAACGGCTGAGTGAGAGACGACTAGATGCTCGCCATTTTGGGTTTTATAATCTTTAAATTCCAGATAAACTGGCCTGCTTTCTAAAAAATCCACATGCCTTTGTTTAAACTCCACGCTTTGCCCAAGATATGATCTATACGTCGCTTCTCCGCCGTTTCCAAAGAACCAGCTCCTGTCAAATGGCACTTTGTTGTTTAGAAATTCAAATTTATTGCTAAGTAACCTTCGCTCGTGATTTCCCATTACCATTTTATAGTCATTTTGCATGATAAGCTCGACCACGTCGCAGCTAAAAAGCCCACGATCTATCACGTCGCCAACAAAGCAAATTTGAGATTTTTCTTTGTTTGGAAACTGCTTGATAAGCTCTAAAAGCGTGTTAAAACAGCCGTGAACGTCGCCGATAATGTAAATTTGCTCGCTCAAATTTTCTCCTTTGCACCAAATTTTAGTCTATTAAACTTAAAAATAAAGATTGTTATTTGCTGATAAATTTAGAAAGAAAAATTATTTATGAAATTTAAAGCAGTAGGGGGCAAAACCCCCTAAAATCATTATGCGTAAAAGCCGCTAACCTTGCCGGTTAGATCTATCATGATGTTTTTCATCTGAGTGTAGTGCTCAAGGATGATCTTGTGTGTCTCGCGGCCTATACCTGAGTTTTTATATCCGCCAAATGGGCTGCCTGCTGGGATTTGGTTGTAAGTGTTGATCCAGACCCTGCCAGTCTCCATAGACCTTGCAACGTGAAGTGCTTTTGTGATATCTTGCGTGAAAATTCCACCACCAAGGCCGTATTCGCTGTCATTTACCATTTTGATAAGCTCGGCTTCATCTTTAAATTTGATGACAACGCCAACTGGTCCAAAGATTTCTTCTTGAGCCACTCTCATATCATTTGTCACATCAACTAGCAGCGTTGGCTCGACAAATGCACCCTTGTCGCAACCATTTGCAGTGTAGGCTTTGCCGCCAACTGCTACTTTTGCACCTTCTTTTTTGCCGATCTCGACGTAGTTTAAAATTTGCTCAGCTTGTTTTTTATTGATCTGAGAGCCCATTTGAGTGTTAGGATCGAGCGGATCGCCAACTTTTATAGTGCTAAATTTTTTAACCGCAGCCTCTATAAATTTCTCATAAAAGCTCTCTTCTACGAAAATTCTCGATCCCGCGCAGCAAACTTGACCTTGGTTAAATAAAATTCCAAGCTGAAGGCCGTCAAGCGCCTTGTCTAAATTTGCATCGCTAAAGAAGATGTTTGCGCTCTTGCCGCCAAGCTCAAGTGTGGCTGGGATGATACGGCGAGCTGCAGCTATGGCGATATCACGGCCGATCTCGGTTGAGCCAGTAAATGCTAGCTTGTCAAGGCCTGGGTGGTTTTTGATCCACTCGCCGCTTTTGCTGCCTCTGCCGGTTACTATATTTATCAAACCTGTTGGCAAAATTTTATCTATCAGCCTAAATAGCTCAAGCACGCTTAGGCTTGTCTCGCTTGAAGGTTTAAACACGCTCGCATCGCCCGCTGCGATCACTGGAGCTAGCTTCCAAGCTGCCATTAAAAATGGAAAATTCCAAGGCACGATCTGACCTACGACGCCTAGTGGCTCGCGTAAAACGATAGAGAGTTGTTTCTCGTCAAGAACGTTTGCACTGCCCTCTTCGCCCATAATGACACCTGCAAAGTACCTAAAGTGCTCGGCCGCAAAAGGGATATCAACATTTAGCGTTTCGCGGATCGGCTTGCCGTTGTCCATGCTCTCGACTCTGGCTAAGTGCTCCTTGTTTTCGTCGATAATGTCAGCGATCTTATTTAGCAGCTTTGCACGCTCGCTAATTGTGGTGTGTTTAAATTTCTTAAAAGCTTCACGTGCAGCACGTACAGCGTCATTTACATCATCTTCGGTCGCATCTGCGATCTTTGCAAGGTGCTCGCCGTTTGCTGGATTTTTAGCATCAAGTGTAGCGCCGTCTTTTGCGTCACGCCACTCACCATTTATGAAAAGCCCGTATTTTTCAAGTAGTTTCATACTTTTCTCCTTGATTAAGATTTTGTAAAAGGATTATAATATTAATAAAATTTATCAAAAATAAATTTTGGACATAAATTATCTTTTTTAATAATTTTTATTGTTTAGAGTAGGGTGGTGTTTTAAATTTAGCTCCGCCAAGAGAGTGAAAATGTAGTCTCGCCATCAAGATCTCTTGTGCATTTTACCTCTATATCATTTTTCTTGCAGCACTCTTTTACTAAATTTAGCCCTATGCCAAAGCCACCTTGATCGTCGTTAAATCTCGTGTAGCGATCAAAAATTTTCATCTGCTGCTCTTTACTGATGCCACGCCCAGTGTTGCTTATGCTAAAGAAATTTGGCTCTAAAATGATGCGGACTTTTGAATTTGGCGCTGCATATTTCGAGGCGTTGCTTAAGAGGTTGTCTAAAATTTTGCTCATATCCTCAAGGTCTGCGTTTATAAAGCTAGGCTTTAAACTAGCCTCTATCTTAAGCCTGCGTTTTGCAAAAAATGGCGAGAAGTAGCTCAGTCTTTGCGAGGTTAGCAAATTTAGATCTATTAGCTCTTTTTTGCTTGGCCTATCAAGGTTGAAGCTTAGATGAACAAGTGCGTCGTAGATGCTGCCTAGGCTCTTTGCGGCAAGGCTGATATTGTTAAAACGCTTTAAATTTCGCTCATTTAGGTTTTCAAGATCGGCCGTTTCTATGCTCATCGAGATGACGCTTAGGGGTGTATTTATCTCGTGCGTTGAGTCTTTTATGAAGCGGTTTAGCGTATCTATCTTTTCATAAAGCGGTCTTAGGCTTAGTTTTGCTAGATAAAAGGCGACAAAGAGCAGGGCAAAGAGGAAAAATGCAGCTTTTAGTGTGGTCGAAATTTGCAAGGATAAAATTTCGCCGTTGATATTTTTGCCAACTAGAAAGATGTCTGCGCGTGCGAGCTCGTCTGTGGCGTTGTCCTCCATATACTGGATCTTTTCAAAGATCGCTACCTTGCCGTCTATCAAATTTACATTTTTGCCTTTGTTGATATTTTTGCACTCAAAATCTTTATAAATTTTCTCACCATTCTCCAGCACGATACAAGCATGTACGCCCTTTTCGTTTGTGAGGCTTGAGACCGAGTCTAGGCCATTCATCCTGGCTTTCATATATATGCCCATCTTGATCTCTTTTAGGCTTTTTACCTCGTTTAAGATGAGTGCTTCTTTTTTATTTTGGTAGTCGTGTATAAAAAAATAGCTCAAAAATAGCACAGAGCTAACAAGATAGAGGGATAAAATTTTAAATAAAATTTGCGTCTTTTCAGACATAGATGTAGCCGTCTCCACGCTTGTTTAAAATGGCATCTTTGCCTAAAATTTGGCGTAAATTTTTGATATATACACGAAGGCTAAGCTCGCTTGGCTCCTCGTCAAATTTCCAAATTTTATTAAAAATTTCATCTTTGGTTAAAATTTTGCCCTTGTTTTGCAAAAATAGGGCGAGCAGGTCGCTCTCTTTGCTCGAGATATTTACATTTTCGCCGTTTTTACTTAGAGTTTTGCTCTGTGGGTGAAAGCAAAGATCATCTAAAATTTTGATATCTTCGCCGTTTTGGTGTGAGAAATTTCTTTTTATGAGAGCTTGCATGCGGATAAGTAGCTCTTTTAGCTCAAATGGCTTTTTTAGATAGTCATCGCAGCCGCTTTTGTAGCCTTTTTCAAGGTCGTCTATGGTGTTTAGCGAGGTGGTAAATATGCTAGGTGTTGTGACGCCAAGCTCACGTAGCGATGAAAGTAGGGAGAAGCCGTCGCCTTGCGGGAGTTTGACGTCTAGTATAAGTAGGTCAAAATTTCGCTCGTATGCAAGATCTAGTGCGTCTTTGGCATTGTTTGTAGTGGTGACATCGTAACCATTTTCGCCCAGATACTCGCTTATTAGATCAAGTAATGTTTCATCATCTTCAACAAGCAAAATTCTGACCATTAAGCACCTTTACATGCCTTTTTTCATTTCGTCTTTCATGCCCATGTCGTCTTTTTTCATACCCATGTCGTCTTTTTTCATTTCGTCTTTCATGCCCATGTCTTCTTTTTTAGCTTCGTGTTTTTTGACAGGATGTTTTTTAGACATATCATCTTTCATCATCTGCTCTTTCTTCATCATCTCATCTTTGCCCATCTTGTCCTTTTGCATCATTTCAGTAGCATTTGCAAGACCGCCAAACATAAACATAGCACCAAGTGCAACTAAGATTAACTTTTTCATAAAGTCTCCTTTAAATTAAATTATGTTGCAATTGTAGTCACTTAGTGTGAAATAAGTGTGAATTTACGCAAATACAAAATAGATAACTGGAAGCGTGATAAATGAAAAAAGCACGCCAATAGCAACTGATGAGATGGCTAGTGAGCTATCAAGTCCAGCTTTTATGACCATCGCGCTTGCAAGGGCTGATGTCGGCATCGCACATTGAAAGAGACCAACGACCCAAGTTTTGCTCATCTGGATACCTGAGACTTTTAATATGATGAAAAATACGATAGCTGGCAAGATCATCTTACACAAAAGCACGACACTAACGCCTTTATATGAGCTTGTGATGCTACTAAAGTTAAGACCAACGCCGATCGCAAAAAGTGCGACTGGAGTGACGCTGCCTTCAAACATCCTAAGTGGCGCAAAGATAAAATCTGGAAGTGGGACTTCTTTTAAGATAAGACCCATAATGAGCGCGATAAATGGTGGAAATTTTAAAATTTTCATTGTATTTTGAAATAGCGAAACCTTCTCAGGTGCGGCAAAAGATAGGATGAGCGGCCCAAGGATCGAAAGCGGGATACCAGTGGCTATTTGATCGTAAAAGATGACCTCATTTACCATCGCATCGCCAAAGAAGCCCTGAATGACAGGCATACCGACAAATAGGGTGTTACCAAAAAGGCTTAGCATGACCATACTGACGGTTGTTATTTTGGTAAATTTAAAAACCTTACCTATGACAAATGCCAAAGCAGCGCTAATGGCGGTTGAAGCAAAGCCGATTAGGATCGTGTTTATAAGCGAAGCATCGACATTTACGTGGTAAATTTTGTCAAAGATTAGCGCAGGCATTGCAAAACAAAGGACAAAATCCACAAAGGGGATCGAGTGCTTTTGCTCAACAATGCCGACTTTTTTAGCAAAAAAACCAGTTGCGATTATGAAAAATATTGCAAAAAGTGGTGTGAAATTCATAGCAGTCTCTTTTAAGTTTGGAATTTACAAAAAATTGATTATATGCCCCAAAAGATTAAATTACAATAAACTTTTTTGGATTTTACCCTCAAATTTAAACCCTAGTATCAACCTTTTTGTAAAATTTGTCTCTTTCATCTATCTTTTCTTTATTTTTTAGATCGTTTTCAAGATAGCTGATATTATAAATTTCTCTTGCAGATATGCTTTTGCCACTATTTAGGCTGATTAAAAATTTGCTCTCAAATTTATTTGATAGGTTGATGATAGCGATCGCTCCAGCATCTTTTAGGCTTGTGATCTTGCCATTTTGCATGACGCCGATATCATTGAAATTTAGGCTATTTAGCTGCGCATTGTCCATCTTTTTTGCCTCTAAATTTACGCTAGTTTTTAGCTCGCTTGGCGTATTTAGCTTGCCAGTGTCATTGTAGAGCTCATTTACGTCTAGTTCTCTGCCACTATCAAATTTTAGTCTTATCGTGCCATCTTGATTTAGCTTCATAGCTATGACACTATCGCTATCTCGTAGTGCAGTGGCAGCTGTGGCTTCATTTGATGCAAAAGCCTTTTTTACCTTTTTTAAATTTGAGATACTAAAATCAAGCCCAGTTGCTTGCTTAAATTCATTTTCCATTGCGATCATCTTAGCTGATTTTGTATCTTTGAGCTTTGATATGTAAGCGTCCGCATTTTCGTCAAATTTCTTTAAATTAGCGCTAAGATTTTCTATCGTCTTATTGTGCGCATCAAGCTCAGTGTTGTAGTCATTATAAAATTTCATAAAACTATCTTTTTGAAATTTTGTGTATGAGAAATTTTCATCTTTTTTGTGATCTTTGCTTGGCTCAACAATAGGATTAAACTCGCTTAGTCTTGCGCTCTCATCAAAGCCTATTTTTGTGTAAGCGAAATTTTTAAAAGAGCTATCCTTGCCAAAGATATTATTGTGCCTTAGATCGACCCAGCCGTCATTTTGAGCATATTTTTTGAAGAAATTATTTATATCATTTTTGCCTATCTTTTCATATCTATTTTCAGCAGCAAACAAGGTGTTTGGATCTGAGGCGTAGTAGGAGTGCCTGTGATCGATCTCTTTTGTATCTACGTAAAGATTGGGACTATTTGTGATTATTGCTTTATGGTTTAGCTCTTCTCTTGCTATTTGGTTGTGGTTTATGACATTTGTGCTGATAAACTGCCTAAGATCAACTCTAGCCGTGACGTCACTTAAATTTGCTATTTTTTCATTTCCGTCTTTGTCGTATCCTCTTACTTTTAGCTTGTCAAAGAGCATATCTTTTTGATCTAGTGTGCCGTCATTATTGCTATCAAAGCTAAAAAGTGCGCTGTTGTTTTCTAGCTTTCCAACGCCTAGCTCATCGTTATCGCCGTAAATATCTAAAAAGACTTCCACTTCGCCATAATTTGTCTTTAGTGTGTTTGAATAGGCGTAGTCGTTTAAGTTTTTAAATTTTGTATTTTCTAAGTAGCCACTTTTTAAGACAGGTAGCATGGCGGCATCATCTGTGGCATTTATATTTTTAAAGTAGGCGTTTTTGCTAAAGCCATTAGAAAGTTCGTCTGAGTAAATTTTATTGTTGCTGTTTATTAAATTTTGCGAGTAATCTTTTAAAATTTCTTTTGCTTTTTGTGTTGCTAGACGTTTGTTGTATTCTTTGATATCAGCCTCAGTTATGTAGATGGTATCTGTTTTATTTGCTTCATAAAGCTCGTTAAACTGCCTTAAATTTACTTTTGAGCTATTTTGATTGCCATGATTTGAAAATCTTTTAGAGAGATTTTGCAAATTATCTAAATTTATAAAATCATACTTTTGCGGTGCAACATTCATCTAAAATCCTTTTAAAGAAGTTGCACTCAATATCGGCTAAATTTATAAATTATTTAAATCAACTGATCTTACCTCTATAAAAGAGGCAAATTTATTTATAGATATAGCATCGTCCCAAGGCGGATCATGTTTGAGCCACATTTTATCGCTAGCTCGAAGTCGCTACTCATGCCCATCGAGCAGATAGTTGCGCCTTTTGGTTTTAGGCTCTCATAAATTTTATATGTTAGCTCAAAGCTCTTTTGCACCTCTTTTGGCTCATCCACATGCGCTCCGATGCTCATCACGCCTTTTAAATTTATATTTTTGCACTCGCTTTGGATGCGCTCATAAATTTCAGCCGCATTTGCGACGCTCACACCTTGCTTTGTATCTTCATCGGCCGAGTTTATCTGAAGTAGGGTGTCTAGCTTATAGCTGAGCCTTTTATCGACCTCTAGGGCTCTTTCGAAGCTATCGCAGCTTTGCCAAAGCACTGGTTTTAGGCTTATCATTTGATTGATTTTGTTATTTTGCAAACGCCCTATCATATGCCATTTGATGTCAGTGAAATTTTGCAGCTCTAGCTCTTTTTTGGCTAGCTCCTGGACTCTATTTTCGCCAAAATTTCTTTGCCCTTGTGCGTAAAGCTCCCTTACTTCAGTGCATGTCACGTTTTTGCTAACGGCTATTAGCGTCACATCTTTGCTTAAATTTTCTATCTTTTCGAGTAGATCTTTTAAAACTATCATCATAAACCTCCGCTTAATCTCATAATGTCATTAAAGGTAGCGAGCACCATTATGCCAAGCAGCAGCGCCCAGCCACAGTAGGTAAGCGTAACAAGCACTCGCTCATTTATCTCGCGTCTAAAAATTAGTTCATAAATGTTAAATAAAATGTGCCCGCCATCAAGCGCTGGGATCGGAAAGAGGTTTAGCACGCCTAAATTTACAGAGATGAGCGCCACGATGGTTAGAAGCACGCTAAGGCTGATCTTAGCGGCCTTTGAAGTGACATCGGCGATCTGCACGATGCCTCCGACCTCTTTTAGTGGCACAGCTCCAACAACTAGCTTTTCAAAGCTTTTAAAGATGAGCTTTGAAGCCTCAACTGTCTCGCCAAAGGCAAATTTTAGGCTCTCTAAACCTGTGTGATAAATTTTTACCACTTCGCCATTAGGCTGGATGCCGATCAGTGGGCGCTGCACCTTTTCATTAAATAAATTTATCGTTTCACCTATCTTTGGTGTTAAATTTATAGTTATTGACGAGCCGTTGCGGTCTATCAAAATGGCGCTAGGTTCAAGCTTTACGTTCTTACTGATCTCGTCCCACTCGTTTATTTTTACGTCATTTATAGCTAAAATTTTATCGTTTATTGCTATGCCAGCGCTCGCAGCTGCCGAGCCTTCAGCTATGTGTCCGACACTTGGCGCAAGCCTCTCAACACCGATAAATCCAAGCAAAATGTATATGAAAAATGCCAAGATAAAGTTAAAAAACGGCCCTGCAAAGAGGATGTAGATGCGCTTTATGGGACTTAGCACGTTGTAGCTATCAGCGTCGTAGTTTTTTGCCTTTGGATCGGTGTCGTCTTGCCCTTTTAGCTGCACGTATCCGCCAAGCGGGATAGCGCTTAGGCAGTAGTCGGTGCCGCCAACATTTTTGGTGTAAATTTTCTCGCCAAAGCCGATGCTAAAGGTATTTACTTTGACGCCGAGCATTCTTGCTGCTAAAAAGTGGCCAAGCTCGTGAAAAAATATGAGAAAACTAATGGCTAAAACGGTCACTAAAAAATAAAACGAATACGTATAAAGCCCAAGGCAAAGCAGAGCTAGCGTGAAGAAAATGCCTTTCAAAACTTACCTTTAAATTTGATTTTACCGCTCGAGTTTATTGCTGAGCAAAACGGCGATAAATTTCGTGCTCGGGTTTGCGTCAAGCGCGATCTTTAGGCTCATGGTAAGCGGTACTGCTAAAAACATACCGCCGATGCCGAACAAAAATCCCCAAAAAAGTAGGCTCAAAAGCACCACAAGCGTGCTTATACCAAGGCCTTTGCCTAGAAATTTCGGCTCGATAAAGTTGCCGATGACGATATTTACGGCTAGATATAGCGCCGCAGTCCAAGCACAAGAGGCTGCGTCGTTTAGCAAAAGCGCCATCAAAAGCGCAGGGACGGCCGCGATAATAGAGCCGATCGTCGGGATAAAATTTAGCACGAAAGCTAAAATACCCCAAAGCGGCGCGTAGGGCACGCCGATGAAATTTAGCCCGATAAATATAAAAACGCCCGTCGCAAACGACGCTGCGGACTTGATCGCGAGATAGCGCTTGAGATTTGATATAAACGTATCTACGATCTGGTTCGTTTGCGGATTTTTGCTCGCAAAATACTCGACTTTTTGAGAAAATACCTGCACTTCAAAAAGCATAAAAGTAACGAGCAAAAAGACGAAAAAGCTCTTTGAAACGAGCTCGGTGCCGCTCCTTAAAAATCCGCCCAGCACGGCAAAAATTTTATTTATATCAAAGTCTGCGGGCGCGGCGATGCTCTCGGGATCGATTAGGCCGCGGCTCGCTAGCATCTGGTGGTAATGATCGGCGTGGGCTTTAAATTTGCTCTGAAGCTCGGGCATGTAGCTAACTAGCCCGTTTATCGTCTTTATCACGGTGTTTGCGATAAATCCCAGCGACAAAAACACCACCGCCGTAACTAGCGCGAAGGCTAAAACGCGCGGAAATTTGAGCTTTTCGAGCGCATTTATCTCAGGCGTCGCCACGATAGCGATAAAAACCGCCATCAAAAACGGTAGCACGACGACGCTAGCAGTCTTTAGTCCCGCCGCGACCACGACGAAGCTAGCTAGATAGATTATAGCGTTTCCGGTTCTCAAATTTAACTCTTTTTCATTGCTTTTACGTAGGTAAAAATGTACTCAAACCCAGAATAAAGCGTAAGCGCAACAGCTATCCATAGCAAAAGCTCGCCACCAGGCCAGCTCATCAGTAAAAATCCAACCGCAAACATCTGCGAAACGGTTTTGACCTTGCCAGCCATCGAAGCTGCGACTTCGACGCCGTCACTTGCCATTACGACACGAAAGCCAGTTATAAAAAACTCTCTTACCAAGATAAGATAAACAGCCCAAGCACTCGCTCTACCAAGCATCATAAGGCCTAAAAATGCAGCTAAGATCAGCATCTTATCAGCTAGTGGGTCAAGGATCGCTCCAAGTTTGGTCTTTTGATCCCAGCACCTTGCGATGTAGCCGTCAAAAAAGTCAGTCACCGAGGCGATCACAAAAATAAGAGCTGCGAAGTAGTTTATCCAGCTTATATGAATTTGCACAAAAATTTCTGGCGCATTTACGAGCATAAAAAACATAAGCGGAGCTAGCAGTATCCTAAAAAATGCCAACGCATTTGGTAAATTTAAACTCACAAATATGCCTTTATGCCTAGAAATTTCACTCTCATTTAAAAGTCGTGCCACCATCTATTATAAATGTATGTCCAGTCACCCAGCTAGCCTTAGATGAGCATAAAAATAGACATGCTCCAGCTAGATCAGCAGGCTGTCCCATGCGGTTTAGCGGGCTAAGCTTTGCCGTCATATCGCGCACCTCTTCGTAGTTTGTAAAGGCTCTTAGCGCGTCTGTCTCGATAGGGCCGCCGCTTACGACATTTACGCGGATATTTTTCTCGCCAAGCTCGGTCGCAGCGTATCTTGCCATCGCTTCAACGGCTGCTTTTGCTGTGCCGTGGCCTGCGTAGTTTTCTATATAGACTAAATTTCCAGTTGAGCTTAGGCTAATGATACTGCCGCCGCCCACTTTTTCCATGCGTTTTGCAGCTTCTTGTGCGCCTACAACAAAGGCATTTACGGTTGCTGTGAAGATATTATTTATACCTCTTGGTTTTAGCTTCATAAATTTAGTGTATCCACCAGCCACCGCACGGCCTGAGATGATAGCGTTTGAGATGAAAAAATCAACCCTGTCAAAGTCCTCATCTATCTTTAAAAATAGCTCTTTATATGTTTCTGGCTCAAGGATATTTAGCGCGTAGGCTCTGGCTTTTATCTTGAAATTTGTCTCAAGCTCTTTTGCCTGCTCCTTTGCAAGCTCTTCGTTTGAGTTATAGGTAAATACTATATTGACGCCAGCTTTTGCAAATTCTTCCACTATGGCTCTGCCGATGCCTCTAGTGCCGCCGCTGATGACTAGCGTTTTACCTTTAAATTCGTTTAGAGTGTCCTTCATTAAAATCCCTTTATTTCGTAATTTTTAATAACTTCTTCGATCTTTTTAAAATTTTCTTTGCTCGGTTTGCAAAGTGGCAAGCGGTACTCCAAAGAGTCGATGAGCCCAGCTAGATACATCGCCGCTTTGATCGGTATCGGGTTGCTTTCGCAAAAGAGCGTTTTGTTTATCGTATAGAGGTTGTCATTTATCAGTTTTGCTTTTTTATATTCTTCGTTCATTGCAAGGTGCGTGAGCTGTGAAATTTGATCTGGCAAGAGGTTTGCAGTGACCGAGATGACGCCCTTTCCGCCGTATGATAGGATAGGGTAGTTTATCGCATCTTCGCCGCTGATGACCACTAGATCAGGCTCGTGAGCTAGCAGATCGACACATCTATCGATGCTGCCTGTTGCCTCTTTGATGCCAAAAATATTTTTACAATCTTTAAAAAGTCTAAAAACGGTCGCTGGCAAGATATCTACGCCAACTCTGCCTGGGACGTTGTAAAGAAGCACTGGAATTTCTATGCTATTTGCGATAGCCTTGTAGTGCTCGTAAAGCCCTTCTTGTGTTGGTTTGTTGTAGTAAGGAGCGACTGATAGGATGCCGTGGGCGCCGTGAGCTTGGGCAAATTTAGCGATATCGATGGCCTCGTGAGTGGCGTTGCTGCCAGCACCAGCGAGCACCTTGACATTTGTGCCTTTACATGCATCTACTGCGATCTCGATGCAAATTCTATGCTCATCATGCGTTAGAGTTGCGCTCTCACCAGTTGTTCCCACTGGCACAACGACGTCTATGCCGTTTTTTATCTGTCTTTTTATCAGTTTTTCAAAACTGACTTCGTCTATTTTTTGGTTTTTAAATGGCGTAACTAGTGCTGTCATCGCACCTTGAAGCGAATTTTTCACGTCTATTCCTTTTTTAAGATTATTGTCGTGCTAGTTTTTTCGTTGAAATATCTATTTGCTATCTCTTTTAAAAGCTTGGCATCTATCTTATCTATATTTTTTTCAAGCTCGTAAAGTGGCTTTATATCGCCTCTAGCAAGGTATGAGCCGTATAAATTTGCCACCTTGCTCGCGCTCTCAAATGAGTAGATAAAGTCAGTTTTTATCAAATTTTTAACTCTTAAAACGTCCTCTTTGTCGATTGGCTTTTTCTTTAGATCATCTATGATCTTTAAAATTTCAGTCTCAACCGCGCTAGCCTCGACGTCTGGGTTGCAAACTGCTAAAAATATAAATAAATTTTCATCAACGCAGCTCATATTGTAAGCGTAAATTTGATTTACAAGCATTAGCTCATCGACAAGGCGCTGTTGTAAGATAGAGCTTTTGCCAGTAGCTAGGTATTCGCTTATCGCATTTAGCCCCACTTGATCAGCATGCCTAAAGTCTGGGATCTTATAAGCGATCGCTAGCATTTGCGTTTGGCTATCTTTGTAGATGATAGCCCTTCTTGCGCCGTCTTGCTCAGGCTCTTTGCAATGTAGTTTTGGTATGGCTCTTTTATTTTTTATGCCGCTAAAGTTTTTCTTAGCTAGCTTAAATGCCTCGTCCTTGCCGATGTCGCCGCTTATCATCAAAATGGCGTTTTTTGGCTGATAATATGTAGCGTGAAATTCTTTTATATCAGCGATCTTCCAGTTTTCGATATCTTTTATGAAGCCTATTGGTGTCCAGTGGTATGGGTGGTAGATAAATGCATGGTTGTAGAGCCTAAAGTAGAGATATCCCATAGGGTTGTTGTCTGTTCGCCACCTGCGCTCTTCGTGTACCACCTCGCGCTCTGGCTGAAATTCTTTATCTTTTAGGCTTAAATTTTTCATAAGCTCGGCAAAAAGACCAAGCGTTTTGTCTAAATTTTCATTTGAGGCTTTTATGAAGTAGTGAGTGTAGTCAAAGCCCGTGCTTGCGTTATTTACGCCGCCAAAGCCCTTTACGATCTCATCAAACTCCCCAGCGCGTAAATTTTTGGTTGATTTGAAATTTAGATGCTCTAGCATGTGAGCGATGCCACTTTTGCCCATCACTTCGTTTCTGGAGCCAACTTTATAAAAGACATCGACACTTATCACTTTTGAGCCAGGATTTACTGGCACGTGATAAATTTCAAGTCCATTTTCTAGTTTAAATTTATTAAATTTTATCAATCTCTTGCCCTCTATTTTTTAACATTTGCGCCGACTGCTTCGCTGATAGAGGCAAAGCCATCTCTTTTTAAAAGCTCTAAAATTTCTAAATTTATATCTTTTGCGATCATCGGCCCTTTAAAGATAAAGCTTGTAAAAATTTGCACTAAACTTGCTCCCATTTTTATGCGCTCATAGGCCTCTGTACCGCTATCTATGCCGCCACACGCGATAAGCGTCGTCTTGCCATAAAGCTCATCAGCCACGGCTTTAAAGATATCTTTTGACTTTTTGGCGATCACCTTGCCACTTAGCCCGCCAAAATCCTTTAAATTTGACGAGTGAGAGAGCGAATAATCAACGCTTGTATTTGAAACAAGCACGCCGCTAGCGCCGTTTTCTACCGCGCAGCTACAAAGTTTGATCGCATCTTTGTGGCTCATATCAGGAGCTATCTTAAAGATGATCGGCTTTTTAGTAAGTGGCAAAATGACGCTAAAAAGCTCTTTTATAAAGCTCTCATCTTGAAGTGCTCTTAAATTTGGCGTGTTTGGCGATGAGACATTTATGACAAATGTGTCGCAAATTTCACTAAATTCTTTTACTAAAATTTCATAGTCTTTTATCGCATCTTCGTTTGGTGTAACCTTGTTTTTACCGATGTTTGCCCAGATTGGTATGGTAAAAGGATAGATCTTTTTTACTCTATTTTTGATAGCCTCGCAGCCTTCGTTGTTAAAGCCCATCGCATTTTGAATGCTCTCTTCGTCTATGAGCCTAAAAAGCCTTGGTTTTGCGTTGCCAGGTTGTGGTTTTGGTGTAAATGTGCCAAATTCTAAATGTCCAAACCCAAGAGCTGTGAGCGCTTCAAACATCGTGGCGTTTTTATCAAAGCCGCCAGCTATGCCAACTGGGTTGTGATAGGTGCTTGAGAATAAATTTTGTTTTAGCGCGTTGTCATCGACCACGCATTTGTGTGCCAAAAAGCTTAGCGAGCCAGGGAAAATTTTATTTGCCCCAACCATCGCTACTTCAGCGATCTTGTGGGCGGTTTCAGGATCAAATTTGAAAAATATAGATTTTAAAGTATTGTAGTTTAAGCTCATTTTAACCTCTTTAAAATGCCTAAAATTTCTGCAAATCTTAGCAAAAATCGCCTTAAACTAAGGCTTTGCCCTTAAGCCTTGCATAAATTTCATTTCTCTTGTTAAGCTCCTCGTCGCTTCCACTATCAATGATCTTGCCATCACTCAAAACTGCGATCTTATCGGCATTTTCAACCGTGCTTAAGCGGTGGGCGATGACTAAGATGATCTTTTTGCTTCTTAGATTATTTATCGCTTTTGTGATCTCTTTTTCGCTCTCGTTATCAAGCGCTGAAGTAGCCTCGTCAAAGATGAGGATTTGTGGATTTTGATAAAGCGCTCTAGCTATGGCGATGCGCTGTCTTTGACCACCTGAGAGGTTGGTGCCAAATTCATTTAAGATAGTGTTTATGCCGTTATCTAGCTTGCTTACAAACTCATAGGCATTGGCTAGTTTTAGTGCGTTTATTACGGCATCTTCGTTAAATTCTCTTCCGTAAGCGACATTTTTAGCAACCGTGTCGTTAAAGATATAGACACGCTGGGTTACAAGCCCGATATTTTGGCGAAGTGAGTGAATTTTGATATCTTTTAAATTTGTGCCGTTTATCAAAATTTCTCCGCCATTTACGTCGTAAAATCTCATAAGCAAATTCATAAGCGAGCTTTTTCCGCCACCACTTGAGCCAACAAGGGCTATAAATTCTGACTTATTTGCCTCTAAATTTATCCCTTTTAGGACCTCTTTGTCGCCGTAGCTTAGGCGGACATCGTTAAATTTGATCAAATTTATCTCTTCGTTTAGCTCTTTTTGGCCATCTTTTATCTGGCTTACCTTATCCATCAAGAAAAACGTTCTCTCGCTTGCTGCGATGGCATCTTGCATCTTGTTGTAGATATTTACGATGCGTTTTAGCGGGGTGTAGAGCATGAAAAGCGCTGTTAAAAATGAAAAGAATGCGCCCATATTTATATGCCCGTCGATGACGTCTTTGCCGCCTATGATGATGACTGCTGCTACGCCTATCGAGCCTATGGTCTCCATTAGCGGGCTTACTAGTTGCTCGATCTTGACGCTTTTTAAATTTAGCCTAAAAAATTTGTTGTTTTCATCAACAAAGCGTGAATGCTCGTATTCTTGGGCATTATTTGCTTTGATTATCTCGATATTTGTAAAAATTTCACTAAGCGCAGAGGTGATGTCGGATGTTTTTTCTTGTGACTGCTTTGAAATTTTCTTCATCCTTTTAGCAAGGCGCGAGATCGGATAGATCGCCACTGGCATGACGACAAGGGCGAAAAACGCCAGCTTTGGACTTTGATAGATGACGACGCAAAGAAGTCCTATAATGGTGACTGACTCTCTTGTTAGCTCAGGTATGATGCTTGAGACTATCGATCTTATGCGGTCGATGTCGTTTGTCGTTCTGCTGATTAGTTCGCCGGTTCTAAATTCATTGAAAAAATCCATATCTAAATTTAAAAGGTTTGCAACCATCTTTTCGCGAAATTTTCTAATCGTATCTTGCCCGATATATGCCGTAAAATAGGCCTGCATAAAGGTTCCGATGTTTTTTATAACGTAGATCGCGATGATGGCGCAAGGCAAGATGTAGAGCAGTTTTTCGTTTTTCTCAACGAAAATTTTATTTAGCACAGGCTCCACTAGATAGGCACTTACTGCCGTTCCGCCACTTGCAAGCCCCATGCCGATGATGGCAAAGATGAAGTGTGGGATGTAGTCTTTAAAATATGGACCAAAGCGCTTTAGCACATCTTTTAAGCCAAAATTATTCATTATTTCTCTCCCAAACTGCGCCATTTGGTGTGTCCATGATAGAGATATTCATTTTTGCTAGCTCATCTCTTATCTCATCAGCCCTTGCAAAATTTCTCTCTTTTTTAGCTACCGCGCGCTCATCAAGAAGTTTTTGGATATGCTCTTTTTGCTCGTCACTTACACCAAACTGAAAATACTCCACATAGTTTGTGATAGCAATGCCTAAAATTTCGCCTATTAACTCTAAATTTGCCACCACTTCGGCCTTATATGCTTTATCTTTTGGATTATTATCAAGTCTTTCATTTGCCGTTTTTACAAACTCATCGACGCTTGCAAGCGCTTTTGAAGCGTTTAGATCATCACTTAGCGCCTCAAGTAGCTCATTTTTAAAGCTCTCATTTGCCATGCCAGCTTGCACGCCATCAACTCTTTTTTTGAGGCGGTAAATTTTATCAAGCCTCTTTTTTGAAGCCACTAAGTCTTCATCTGAATAATTAAAATGAGCCCTATAATGGCTTGTAAGCAGATAAAATCTAAGCACCTCACCATGAACGTTTTTTAGGGCGTCTTTTACAAAAAAGCTATTATTTAGGCTCTTGCTCATCTTTTCGTTATTTACTTTTATAAAGCCGTTATGCATCCAGTATTTACTCAAATTTTTATGATAGGCGCATCTGCACTGACTTGCCTCATTTTCGTGGTGCGGAAAGAGCAGGTCGATGCCACCAGCGTGGATGTCGATCTCAAATTTATCATTTTCTTTGTCGCTTAAAAACTCTCTTATCATCGCTACGCACTCGGTGTGCCAGCCAGGGCGACCCTTGCCAAACGGACTCTCGTACCATTTCTCGTCAAATTTCCAAAGCACGAAGTCTTTTTCATCTCTTTTCTCGCTAAAACTTGCCACGCGCGCGATAAGATCGGTGTTATTATCCTTACCGCTGATACTAAAATAGCCACTATCCTTACTCGTATCAAAGTAAATTCCATCGCTCGTCTTATATGCCACACCTCTATCCATAAGCACCTTGATGTAGCTAATGATCGCCTCCAAGCACTGCGTAGCCTTTGGTTTAAAGTCTGGATCAAGCACGTTTAAAGCGTCCATGTCGCTCTCGTAGTGCGCTATATATTTGTTTGTGATCTCCTCTAGGCTTTGACCGGTCTGCGCCATTTTGTTTAAAATTTTATCATCGATATCGGTGTAGTTTCTTGCAAATTTGACCTTGTAGCCAAGCGCTTTTAAGACCCTTCTTAAAAGATCAAAGCTAACGGCTGACTTTGCATGTCCCAAATGCGCGTCGTCATAGACCGTTGGACCGCACAGATAGATGCTAACTTCACCATCTTTAATAGGGCTAAACTCAACCTTTTCTCTTTTAGAAGTATCAAAAATTCGCATTAAATATATCCTTTAAAAATGTTAAACCAAAATAAAGCAAAACCGCCAAAAGTGCGATAGCGGCTATAAATTTAGGCTCGATTATAGCTAAAAATCGCTTAGCTCCAAAGGCTCTTATATATAAAATAAGCTGTAAAAATCCCCCGAGCGAGCTTGCAAATGCAAGGCCAGCAGCTCCAAATTTCTGCATCAAAATGACAGCTAGGATCAAATTTATCATAAGGCAGATGATAGAAATTTTGGCCGCCTCTTTTTGCTTCATATTTGCATAAAGCCAAAGTGAGAAAATTTTAGCCAGTCCAAATGGCGTAAGCCCCACCAAATAAGCACTTAGCACTTTGGCGCATTCAATGGTGTTTGCCCTTACAAAATTCCCTCTCTCAAACAAGAGCCAGATGATAAACTCGCTTAGCACGACGCCTGTGATCGTGGCTGCTAGCAGGGCGCAAAGTAGCAGGTAAAAGCTCTTTTTTGTCCAAACTAGGGCATTTGCCTCATCTTTTTGCTTTAAAAGTCTAGTGATCTTTGGAAAGAGTGCCTGAGAGAGTGCGATCGCAAAGATGGCAAGCGGGAGCTGAAAAATTCTATTTGCATAAAAAAGATAGCTTATCGAGCCACTTACCAAAAAACTAGCCAGCCAAGTGTCCATAAATGCGCTTATCTGCATCGCACTTGAGCCAAGTAAGCCGTGGTAGAAATTTATAAAAAAGCCTTTGCTCTGCGCTCTTTTGCCCTTAAAATATCCGCTTAGACCGCCCCAGAAAATTTTATTTAAGGCGTTAAATTTCATAGCGATTAGATGCACTAAAACCTGCAAGATGCCGCCTGCAACGACGCCAAAGCTAAAATAAAGTGCGACCACGCTCTCGCTCTTGCCACGAGCCAAAAGTAGTGAAGCGATCATGGCTAAATTTAGTAGCGCAGTAGAAAACGCAGTTGTGGCAAAGTGCCCCTTATACTGAAGCAACGCACCCATGAAAGTGACGATATAGACAAGGGCTAGATAGTAGAAATTTATACGCACAAGTGGCACTGCGTCTGTGATATTTTGCTCGCTCAAGCCGCTTGCGATGATCTTTATAAAGTAGGGCGTAAATAAATTTACAAGAAGCGTCAAAATGCCTATAAAAAGTAGAAATTTGATGAAAATTTCAGCTTGAAAGATCGCTTTTTTCTTGCTATTTGCAAAATTTGGCAAAAATGCCTGTGTAAAGGCACCCTCGCCAAAGATACGGCGAAATAAATTTGGTATCTTAAATGCTATGAAAAAGAGGTCGCTAAATATGCCAGCGCCAAGGATAGAAGCCGTTAAAAGATCTCTTATAAGCCCTAAAATCCTTGAAGTCATGATGCCAACTGAGTTTGAAAAAAAGCCTTTTATAAACATCGCCCACCTAGTAAATTTAAAACGCAATAGTAACAAAAGATGCTTTAAAGCTTACATAACCCAAATTTAATAAAGTTTTAGAGATAATAAGAGCCAAAATTTTATGTGAAATGGATCAAATTTGAGCGAGAACGTGCAAGAAAACGAGAGATTTTTACCGCCAACGCAAATTCAAACTTCAACACCTTATCTATCGCTTAAAGAGCTAAGCAAACAATATAGCGTGCCGGTAGAATTTATAGATTACAAACTCTCAAATATTTTAACTTACTACAAAAATAAAGACAACGTCGAGCCAGTTTTTGTCCCTGAAGAAAATTTAAGCTTTTTTGATGACAACACATTTTATCTTGACGAGACGCTAGAGATCGAGCAGGTCTATGACGTGGAGTTTTTTGACGTGAGGCTAAATGCCACGTCAAAGCTACCAAAGATCGATATCGGCGTAAATTCAACCATCACAAAGGTCATCGCAAAGGTTAGAGCGAGCAAAGAGTGCGAATACGAGCAACACTACGAAGACAAGCTTTATGAATACATCGCAAAGCAGCTTATGAAGGCTCAAATTTTAATAGGCATAAGGATCGGCAAGCTAAAAGAGGAGCTAAAACAAATCGCCTCAATAATTCACGTAAAAGGCGAGCTTGACAAGGACTATACGCTAAATTTAACCCAGGGCATCAACCCTAAAAAAGCGATCGACGCAAAGATCATATACTATTATAAAGATAAGCTTGATGGGTTAAAAGACGAGGATAAGGTTGATTACGCCGATAGGGGCTTTGTCTTTGGCGTGGCAAAAGATGAGCTTATCATGGAGGAGAAAAAGTCTCACGAAGGGGCAAATGGACGCGACGTGAGAGGCAAACTTATAGAGGTGCCAAAGCCAAAAGAGGATACTGAAAAAGAGATAAGCATAAGCGAAAATATCGAGCGCGTGGAAAATGATGAGAGTGTAAAATATTTCGCTAAAAAATCAGGCTACGTGGTCGAGAAAAACGGCTCTTTTAATATAGAAGAGCGCATAGAGATAAATGAAGCAAATTTTAAAACGACTGGCTCTATCCAAGCAGGCACCGACACAAATGTCACTTTGGTAGTTCGTGAGACTGACACGATCAAAGACGCTATCGGCACTGGCATCATCGTGGAGGCTGATGAGATCGAGGTAAAAGGAAACGTCGGCGCAAATGCGATGGTCAAGGCAAACGATGTAAATATCGGCGGTCAAACTCACCAAAAGGCTAAAATTTACGCCAAACACGCCAAAATTTCTATCCACATCGGCAAGGTGGAGGCTGAAAGCGTCGAGATAGATAGGCTTGAAGGTGGCACTGTCATAGCAAAAAGAGTAAAAATTAATAGCGTAGTTGGTGGCTCTATAACAGCTCAAAATATCCAGATAGACACGCTTGGCTCAAACTGCACCATCACAGCCTCGCACCTAATCGACGTTAGATATCTAAGAGGCACTGATAATAAATTTATCATTGACGCCAGCAAGATGCCAGAAAGTGCGGAGGCTACGCAAGATCAGCTAAGCAAGATAGAGAGCACCAAGCTTGAACTCTCAACACTTCTTAAAAATATAGAGAGCAAGAAAAATGTCATCAACGAGAACAAAGACTCGATCTATACGATAAAAGCTAAGATCGAGGAGCTCTCAAAAGCCAAGGTGATACCGCCAGTGACATTTATGAAAAAGCTAAAAGAGTATCAAGGGCTAGTTAATGAGTACAACACCTTGCTTAGGATATTTAAAGAGAAAAAGGAGCTTTTGGCTGATCTAAAAGATGAGCTTGAGATCATGCAAAATGGCATATTCTCAGCCAAAGTGATAAACAGAGGCAACTGGATCGAGCTAAATGAGATAAGATTTGTCATAGTCGATCCTCCGCAAAATGTCACCTACGTCTCAAAACAAAACGAGACCGCTCACGTCATCACGCTAGATAAATTTGATAACGGCGGCGAGATCGAATACAAGATCAAAAAGTCAAACAAACTTGAAGACTACGCGGATATAAATTTCATGGAACAAAAGGTTAAATGATGATAAAAGCAATCGAAGGCGTCGTTACAAAAAAAGAGCCTGCATTTGCCATACTTAAGACAAATAGCGGCGTAAGTTATGGGATTTTCATCTCGCTTTTTTGCTCAGCAAAACTTAGTAAAGGAGAAAAGGCCGAGCTCGCCATAACGCAGATCATAAGAGAGGATGCAAATTTACTCTACGGCTTTTTAGACGCAAACGAGCAAAAGATGTTTGAGATGCTCATCAAGCTAAATGGCATAGGCGCTAGCACAGCGATGGCGGTTTGCTCAAGCCTTAGCTCGCAAGCATTTACAAACGCCATAATAAGCGGCGACGCTGACACTTTTAAAAGCGTGCCAGGCATCGGACCAAAGACGGCTAGGCGCATAATAGCCGAGCTAAGTGATGCTAAGCTTATAAGCGATGAGAGCGTGCCAAGCTACCAAAATGAGGCGCTTTTGGCACTTGAGGCGCTTGGCTTTAAGCGTGAGAAGATAGTGAAAATTTTGCCTGATTGTAAGAGTGAAAACACGAGCGATCTTATAAAAGAGGCACTTAAAAAACTAGGATAAGGATAAAAAAGATGAATTTAGGCGTGATATTTGGGGCAAAGAGTTTTGAGCATGAGATAAGCATAGTAAGCGCGATAGTTTTAAAAAACGTCCTAAAACAGGAGCTAAAATTTATATTTTGCGATGCAAATAGGGACTTTTACCTGATCGAGCAAAAAGATATGAGGGCAAATTTCTTTAGCTCTGGCAAATATAAAAACTCAAAGAAGCTATCTTTAGCAAAGGGTGGCTTTTACACGCACTCGCTTTTTGGCGCAAACAAAGTTGAATGCGATGTCATTATAAATTTGATCCACGGCATGGACGGCGAAGATGGCAAGATAGCGGCACTTTTTGACTTTTACGGAGTCAAATACATAGGTCCAAGGCTTGAAGCAAGCGCACTTAGCTATAACAAAGAGCTTACTAAATTTCTAGCGCAAAAGGCTGGTGTAAAGGCGCTTGACTATGAGACGCTAACTCGTCAAAGCGAGCCAAATTTTCACTATCCTATTATATTAAAGCCAGCAAGGCTAGGCAGCAGCATTGGCGTGAGCGTCGTGCATGATGATAGCGAGCTTGCCTACGCAAAAGACGTGGCGTTTGAATTTGACAAAGATGTTTTGGTAGAGCCATTTATAAAAGGCGTCAAAGAGTACAACTTAGCTGGCTGCAGGATCGATGGAAAGATCAAATTTTCTATCATCGAAGAGCCAAAAAAGAAAGAATTTCTTGACTACGAGCAAAAGTATCTTAGTTTTTCAAACGAAAACAAGGTAAAAGAGGCGGAAATTTCAGAAGAGCTAAAGCAAAAGCTTAAATTTAACTTTTCTAAAATTTATGATTGTGGATTTGACGGAGCGATCATTAGATGCGACTTTTTCGTGATAGATGACGAGGTCTATCTAAATGAGATCAATCCAAACCCAGGCAGCCTTGCAAACTATCTGTTTGAGGACTTTGAAAGCACGCTAAATGCCCTTGCAAACTCACTTCCAAAAGAGCGTGATATAAAGATTGATTATAAATTTATAAACTCGATCACTTCGGTAAAAGGTAGCAGCAAGCTCTAGTTTATTTAGCGATATATAAAGTAGTTTGTGATATTTTACGTAAAATTTTACATAAAGAGTGAAAATGGTAACTTTTACAAAAGATGAAATTTATACAGCAACCGAGGTGGTTAGAAATTTTAGCTCAGTGCTTTCACGCGTGGGAGCTAGCGAGCTAAAGCGCGCTGTCATCGTTAAAAACAATAAATTTGAAGCAGTCCTTTTAAATATGGAGGAGTATGAGCGCCTTTGCGAGGCAGTAAGCGTGCTTGAGAGCATTTACGCTGCTAAAAAGAGAGAAAACGATGGCGAGTAGGGCAGTCGAATACGGCTCAGACGAGTACGAGATCAGCTACGAAGTAGTAAATCCAAAATGCAAAAAAATAGTGCTCTTCTTGCACGGCTGGGGTGCAAATAAAGAGATAATGAAAAAGGCCTTTGGGCACTATCTAAATGACTTTTGCCACGTCTATATCGACATGCCAGGCTTTGGCAAAAGCTCCATTTTTAAGCCTTTAAGAACAAGTGACTACGCAAAGATCGTTGCAAATTTTTGCGCTGAGCTTGGCATAAAACCAGACATTATCGCAGGGCATAGCTTTGGCGGCAAGGTCGCAACACTTCTAAAACCACCATATCTAGTGCTTTTAAGCTCAGCTGGTATAGTCGTCAAAAAGTCATTTATCGTGCGAGCAAAGATAGCAATTTTTAAAATTTTAAAGATATTTGGCTTTGGTAAATTTTACAAACTCTTTGCCACAAAAGATGTGAGCGGCATGAGCAGAGTGATGTATGAAACCCTAAAAAATGTCGTTGATGAGGATTTTACAAAGCATTTTGCTGACTTTGGGGGCAGGGCTTTTATATTTTGGGGTGAAAATGACAAGGCAACGCCTGTAACAAGCGGCGAGAGCATAGATAGACTTATCAAAAATAGCTCATTTTTCCCGCTTAGTGGCGATCATTTTTTCTTTTTGCTTCACGCTAAATTTATAAGCGACGAGATAGAAAAAGGGATAAATTTTGAGCCAAATGAGGCAAAAAATGTCGTGCTAGATGACGATGAGAGCGGGATCGAGGAGATAAGATGAGTATATTTTTAAGCATAAGCACAGTTTTATTTATCTTTGCGCTTGCTTTTTATGTGATCACTTGCTTTCAGTGGTTTTCATATAGGCCTGAGCGCGTGCTCTTTCACTTCACAAAGCCCGCTTGGCACGTCTTTTTCTTCATCGTGCCGTTGGTGCTATTTTACACGACTGGCAAGTGGTTTTTTATCTATTTTTACTTTGCGCTTTTGCCAGCTCTTTATCTTTGGCATAAAAAACTTGATAAAAAGCTAGTCTTTACTGGCAGGATCAAGCACTTTTTTGCCATCCTTGCTTGCGCTATCATCTTAAACTACGCTTTAAATTTCATCATCCACAAGGCGTTTTTGGCTCCTATGCCACTTTTTGTCTTGGTTGTGAGCCTATTTTTTAGTGAAATTTTAGAAAAGATCAAATTTCAAGGCTTTAAAAACAATGCGCTTAAAAAACTTGGCGCAAACAAAGAGCTAAAGATCATCCTAATCACCGCAAGCTACGGCAAAACGAGTATCAAAAATTTCTTATTTGAAATTTTAAAAGATAGCTTTGCCTGCTATAAAACGCCTCGCAGCGTAAATACAATGGCTGGCATCATCAAAGATATCAACGAAAACTTAAGCGAGCAAACGCAAATTTACATCGCTGAAGCAGGCGCTAGACTAAAGGGCGACATCCTAGAGATCACTAAATTTCTAAATCCACAAATAGTCATCGTAGGCGAGATCGGCGCTCAGCACATTGAATACTTTAAAACGCTTGATAACATCCGCGCGACAAAGCTCGAGGCGTTGCAAAGCGCTCGCTTGCAAAGGGCATTTTTACATAGCTCGACAAAAAAAGAGCCAAGCCAAAATTTAGAAATTTACGATGAGAACCTAAAAGATATAAACGCAAATTTAGATGGAATTTCATTTACGCTTGATGGCAAAAACTATGCTTCGTCGCTACTTGGCAAATTTAACGCTACAAATTTAGCCGTTTGCATCAAGGTGGCAAGATATCTAAAAATGAGCGATGAAGCGATAAATGGTGCGCTATCTAAGATGAAAAACGTCGAGCACCGCCTAAGCAAGATCGAGGCTGGCGGCAAGCTGATAATAGACGATAGCTTTAATGGAAATTTCTCAGGCATGAGCGCAAGCTACGAGCTAGTGAGCACCTACGCTGGTAGAAAAGTACTGCTTACACCTGGTATCGTCGAGAGCGATGCAGAGCAAAATGCAAATTTAGCCAAAGTGATAAATGAAATTTTTGACCTCGTCATCATCACAAGCTCGCTAAACGCCCAAACTCTGCTAAAACATATCGTAAAGCCAAAGATCATCATCCTAAAGGACAAGAACAAAATGCAAGAAATTTTAGCCCAAAACACGCGTGCTGGCGATCTTATACTATTTTCAAACGACGCACCGAGTTTTATATGAAAAAGATAGTTTTTTTAGCTCTAATCTTAAGCTTAGCCTCAGGCTTTGACATCGATGACTATGACAGGGGCAATGAGGCTAGAAGCGCCGGAGACTACGCAACTGCGTATGAAATTTTTTACGATGGTTGCGAGCAAAAAGACGTGCTTTCGTGTGAGGCTTTGGGCGATATGTTTGTAAATGAAGAGATAAACGAGCAGATGGATAGTGATCTAAAAAAGCACTCAAATATCGAGCTTGGCGTGAGTTATTTTATGAAAAGCTGCGACCTTGGCTATCAAAACGCCTGCGATGACGTCATAAGCCTAAAGGACGATCTAAATATCACCTTGCCATCTGGCGTATACGAAAACGCTAAGGCTAGATATGACGAGCTTTTTGAAGAGTTTAAAGAGCAAGAGGCGAATAAAACGATTGAAGAAGAGGAGCCAAAGGCTAAAAAATAGTCAAATTTGACTTTGCAAGCAGGCTAAATTTTCTCATCAAATTTCAAAATTAAAACCCTAGTATTTTGCTACCTTTACGAAGGTGGCTCATTTAAAAGAGTTGTAAAGACAAGCCGTATCTTGCGTTATAAAACTACGCACTTTTTATATAAGCAGGGTTAAATTTATAGCGCAAGGCAAAGTAGTATTTAGGCTTGCTTCGCCTGTGGATTTTAAATTTTTCTAAATTTTGCTTTCTCACGGCTCTACTGGTTAGAACGATAGGTAATCATCAAATAGTTGCGACAACACCCAAGATACCAACTATAAAATTATTTGTCCAGATTAGTCTAAAGGCATTTTGCAGATCTTTGGTGGTGGCGTTTGTAACTGCGTCAAGTGTCGCACTAATTATGAAAACAAAAAGGGCGGCGTGAGCTAGAAAAATGGCTAGTTTTAGCGCTCCAAGCCAAATTTGCTTTGTTGTAAAGTTGAGAGTGTATAGGCATTTGCCTTTGGATTGCTTGGGCTTTAAGCTAAATTTGTCTCCTATCATAAAGCGATTTATGTCAAGCGCACCAAAGATGAAGCTCCCCACCCAAAAGACAAAGTAAATTTAAGATCGCTATCTTTTTTACGCTAGCTCATCAAGTCTTTTATCTTCAAATTTCTAGCATTTTTAGCAGAGCAAAGCTTGTCTTGCAAAGACGAAACGATAGAATTTATGTTTTTCTCGCTATTAATGAATAAATTTTGATCTAAATTTAAGCTAGTTTGCCAGATCCTCAGCAACTTTGGCGGCTAGTTTTAGCTTGTCACTATCAAAGTGCGTGTAAATTCGCGAGGTATTTAGGCTCGCATGCCCAAGGGCTTCTTGCACTAGCACGAGGTCTTTTTGCTTTTTATAAAGCATAGTTGCAAAGGTGTGGCGCAGCATGTGAGCGCCGTTTTTCTCTTTTCTGATGCCAGCTTTAAACAAAATTTGCTCCACGATACGGCTAACATAAGCCTGCGTGAGCCTTGTGCCTTTTTTATTTATAAAAAGATAGCCCTCTTTGTTTATGTAGTTTATAGCGATTGCGTTTAGATGAGCTTCGATTAGGTGGCGCTTTATCATTACGATGCGGTATTTGTTGCCTTTGCCACGGATCCTAATGATAAAAAGATCGCCATCTTCAGTAATATCTTTTCTCTTTAAATTTAGCGCCTCGCTCACACGAATCCCGGTAAAGATAATGACTTTGATGATGAGCTTGTTGCGGTTTGAGTTTTGCTTAAAGTCGCTTTCCTCGATCGCTTCAAGAAATTTCTTGACCTCCTCCTCGCCCATAAACTCAGGTAGCTTTTGCCCTTTATTGCCACTAACGCCGCCCCAGTTTTTTAAATTTATATCAAAAACATGAGCCTTGCCGTCCTCTTCGTTTTGTTTGTCTAAAAAGGCAAAGAAATTTATCACTGAAATTCTGTAGTTTTTCTTGCTCGCATCGCTTAGTCCGCCAGTGGTGCTTGCTAGAATTTCACTTAATAGCTCTTCATCAATCTGCTTTAGGCTGCTAAGCTCATAAAATTTCATCGTCTCATATATCTTTTTAAGCGGGTTAAAGTAGGTATTTATACCAGTTAGCCCTGCATTTCTTGCGCTTTTTACCAGCCCATCAAGCTGCTCTATGTTTTTTATCTCGCGGCTTAGGGCGAAATTTACACTTGCAAGTGCCTTTGGATCTCTTAGCTCCTTGTTTGAAAGCGAGCTAAGTTTAAATTTGACATATCTTGTTAGCCAAAATATAAATGAGCTTTCAAAACTATCTTTGCAGTCAAGTGGAAATTTCATGCTTAAAACGTTCTCTCTTTTATCACTCTGGCTGTCTCTATGGCGATCTCTAGCTCTTCGTTGGTTGGGATGATGAGAGTTTTTATCTTAGCACCTTCTTCATCTATGCACCTCTCGCCTCTCGCGTCAGAGAAATTTAGCTCGTGGTTGATGTGGATGCCAAGATGTTTTAGATCATCACAAATTTTTTGCCTTGTATTTGGCGCATTTTCGCCGATACCGCCAGTAAATATGAGCGCATCAACACGCCCTAAAATAGCGTAGTATGAGCCGATATACTTTTTCACTCGGTAGCAAAACATCTCAAACGCAAGCTTTGCGCGCTCGTCGTTTTGCATCCTGGCTACGACCTCTCTCATGTCGCTTGAGCCACAAATTCCAAAAAGTCCGCTCTTTTTGTTTAAGAAGTTATCGATCTCGTTCCACTTTAAAACGCCGATATTTAGCAGATATATAACCACGGCTGGGTCCATATCGCCGCTTCTTGTACCCATTATGAGCCCTTCAAGCGGGCTAAGACCCATCGAAGTGTCGATACTTTTGCCATTTTGCACAGCACAAGCTGACGCGCCGTTGCCTAGATGAAGCGAGATAGCGTTAAATTTATCAAACTCTATGCCAAGCATTTTTGCTGCTTGCTTGCAAACATATCTGTGTGAAGTGCCGTGAAAGCCGTATTTTCTGATGTGATGGGTCTTGCAAACGTCGTAGGGTAGGGCGTAGCGGTAGGCGTACTCTGGCATGCTTTGATGAAATACAGTGTCAAAAACGACCACGTGAGGCACGTTTTTGCTCTCTTTCATCGCGTTTTTGATGCCAGCAAGGTGCCCTGGGTTGTGAAGTGGGGCAAGAGGGCTTATCTCCTCGATCTTTTTGATGACGCTCTCATCAACGATCATCGAGCTAAAAAAGCTCTCTCCGCCATGAACTATCCTGTGTCCGATGCCGTCAAGCTCGCTTAGATCGTGCAGCGTATGCGAGGTGGTAAAGAGTTCGTTCATCGCCTCAAGTCCGTCGTGGTGGTCTTTTATGAAGCGTTTTATCTCATAAACTTCGCCATTTGCCTTTAACACCGCCCTTGAGCTAGAGCTACCGATCTGCTCGACTAGACCGCTTGCTAGGCTTGTTTTTGTCTGCATTTCAAAAAGTTGAAATTTTATCGAGCTGCTACCTGAGTTTAAAACTAAAATTCTCATATCACTCTCCTGCTTGTATCGCACTTATTAAGATGGTATTTACGACGTCCTCGACGAGGCAGCCGCGGCTTAGGTCATTTACTGGTTTTTTTAGCCCTTGAAGTATCGGACCCACTGCTAGGGCGTTTGCGCTTCGCTGAACTGCCTTGTAGCAGATGTTTCCGCAGTTTAAATTTGGAAATATAAATACATTTGCCTGCCCAGCGACATCGGAATTTGGCATCTTTTTGCTAGCCACGCTTAGATCAACCGCCGCGTCAAACTGAATTGGTGCTGCGATCTTTAAATTCACATCAAGCTCGCTTGCCTTTTTGGCAGCCTCTTTTACAAACTCCACGTCAGCCCCGCTACCACTATCAGCAGTTGAGTAGCTTAGCATGGCGATCTTTGGGCTAAGTCCAAAGGCACTTGCCGTTTGAGCGCTACTTAGCGTGATGCTAGCTAGCTCATCGCTGCTTGGATTTGGCGTGACGGCGCAGTCTGCAAAGAGTAAAATCTCTTCTTCAAGCGCCATGAAAAATGCCCCGCTTACCACGCTTACATTTGGCTTTGTTTTTATGATCTGAAGGGCTGGGCGGATCGTATCAGCCGTGCTCATCGTAGCGCCACTTACCAAAGCATCAGCTATGCCTTCATGAATTAGCATCGTGGCAAAGTAAATTTTATCTTTTGCAAGTGCGTTTGCCTTGGCTTCATCCACGCCTTTATGTTTTCTAAGCTCATAAATTTTCTTTGCAAATTCGTCTGTTAGCTCGTTTTGCGCAAAGTTTAGCACTTTGGCTTTGCTTAAATTTAGCCCCAAAGTGGCTGCCTTTTTTGAAATTTCACTCTCAAGTCCAAGCAAGATGATATTTGCCGCACCTTTTTCTAGCACGATGTGAGCTGCTTTTAAAATTCTCTCGTCATCACTTTCAGGCAAAACGACTGTTTTGTTTGCCGCTTTGGCTCTTTTTAGAAGCAAGCTTTGAAATTTAAATGGTGTGATGATATCTGCTTTGTAGCTCAAAATTTCATCAAAATTATCGGTGATTAGAAGCTTTGAGTTTGGATTTAGTGCTTTTAGCTCGCTTGCATTTTCATCAAAGACTGGCGTGTTTAAATTTCTAGCTAGCTTTAAATTTAGCTCGCTTTTGCCAAAGACACTAAAGCTCTCACAGCCAAGGACTATGACAAAGTCGCTTTTGGCTTTTAGCTCTTCAAATTTATCAATAAATTTTAGAAAAAATTCTTTTTCATTTGAATTTATTAAGTTATTTTTATCGTTTTCATCTGGGATTATCTTAAAAATCTCAACTTTTTTGAATTTTGTAGCTATAATTTCTTGCAGATGTGCTAAATTTTTGTCTGTAAAAACGTAACAACTTTTCATTTGCGACCTTTTTAGGAACTTAAATTGCTTAATTTTAGCACAAAGATACTTATTTTAAGGCATTTTTTATGAATCATAAAACGATTTGGCTCGTCTTATCTGCGGGCATTATTTGCACTGGCTGCACACCAAGTGCTGATCCTCATATCAATATGAAACCCCCGGTTTATGTCGAGCAACTCCCTTCAAAAGATAGTGGAACCGGACAAAGCAACGCTGGCAGCCTCTTTGGAAAGGGCGAAAATCCTCTTTTTTCAGATAGAAAAGCGATGAATGTAAATGACATCGTGACTATCGTCATCTCAGAAAATGCAAGCCAAACTTCAACTGGTAGCAAAAGTACCAACAAAGATAGCACCATCTCGCTTGGTGGCGGTGTTTTCACAGCTGGGGCTGCACCGCTTTCAACTGTGGCTGATAATCTAAACAAATACGGCGATATCAGCTTTAAAGCAGGTGGTGGCAATAAATTTACAGGAAGTGGCACGAGCAATAGAAGCGAGAAATTTACCGCAACCATTTCAGCTAGGATCATAAAAATACTAAATAACGGCAATTACTTCATAGAAGGTAGCCGCGAGCTACTTATAAATGGCGAAAAGCAGATCATGCAAGTAAGTGGTGTTATCAGACCTTACGACATCTCACAAAATAACGAAATCGACTCAAAATATATAGCTGACGCTAAAATTTTGTATAAAACTGAGGGCGAGCTAGACAAATCTACCAAAAAACCTTGGGGCACAAGGCTTATGGAGGCTATCTGGCCATTTTAATGCAACTTTAAAAGCCTAAATTTCATCCATTTGGGCTTTTAAAAATTCATATCTCAAAAATTTCTCTCGCCTTAAATATGCTAAATTTTTAAAAATCATTAAAAATTATAGTTGATATTTACTTTCAGAATAATAT
>NZ_PPCG01000032.1 GCF_002913745.1 Campylobacter concisus | reverse complement strand
ATCTTGCTCACGCTTGGAGATAGGATTTTTATATACTCTTTTTGATTTTTAAGCTCTAAGTTGTTGCTAAAAAGAAGCACTCTAGCATCCAGCTTTAGCCCAGCTCTAAGCTCAGATATCGTAGCTAAAAGCTCTTTTATATCAAAGCCCTCCGCTGCTTCATCCACAAGTGCTAGCGAGCAAGGTTTTGTCTTTATCTTTATCAAAAGCTCGCTAAAGCTATTTGCGATCTCAAGCGTGTTTTGAAACTCGCCAAGAGCGCCAGCAAATATCTTATTTTCAAGCTTTGTGCTCTTGTAAATCACTATATTTTCATTTTTACTAAAGTATCTATTTTCTTTGCTTGGCTTATAGTTTTTTATAAATTTAGGCAAAATTTGATTTAGCTCATCTTTGCTAAAAGGCTTTCTGATCTTCTCATCAAAGGCAGGTAGCAGCTCTCTTTCAGGGATATTTGAGGTGTTTGAGACCACGGCGACTAAATTTAGCTTCTCTTCTTGAAGCGATCTTATCTCTTTTACAAAATTTGCCATGCCATTTTCAAAAAATGAAGCATCGATAAAGACTGCGTTAAATCTATTTAAAAGAAGTGCTTGTTTAAGCTCTTTGTGGCTGCTAACGCCTATGACTTCGCAGTCTAAGAAGCTAAAAGCACGCGAAAACATCTCAAGGCTAAGTGGGTTTTTATCGCAAAGCAAAAAGAGCACCTTCTCTTCAGCCAAGCTCTCGCCCCTATTTTTCTCCATATAGACAAGCCTTGCAACGCTAAGTGGCGTGAGCGGATCTTTTAGCAAGATCGCATTTTTTATATTTATATTTTTACTAGCACTCTGTCTTGCAAAGACGATATCGTAGTTTTTAGCTTGTGCTTGGTTGTTTGAGATGATGTTTTGAAACCTAAGCCCCATATCTTCTAAAGTGGCTGCGAAAAATTCATTATATTTTGCATTTATATCAGGCAGATACGCGATCCTTAGCTCGTGATTTAGGCTGAAATTTTGCAGTTTTTGCACCTTTTTTAGACTAAGGATAAATTTAAACTCATTGCCAGCTCCACCAAGTGTGCTTATATCAAGGCTTGAGTTAAAAAGCTTTAGATAAAAGCTGGCAAGTCTTAGATAAAACTCGCTCTCTTCGTCATTTATCTCATTTTCATCTTCTGCGTTTAAAGCTTTTATCTGCTCTTCATTTATGAAAATTTGATTTGTCCTTATCTTTGTTTCAATAAACAAAAGACCACTTTGACTAAGGGCGTCGCTGACATTTTTTATCTCTACTATCAAGTTGGCAAATTTATCGCATTTTGTCACGACAGCTTGCATAATAGAGCCAAAGACGACGCTTATCTTCTCGCTATCGCCCTCTAGCTCGTCGCTAATGTTTGCATCAAGATAGGTTAAGAAATTTAGCTTTTTCTCTTGCGTGAAAGGTATCTGCGCTTCAAGGATGTTTGAAAACAAAATTTGTGGGTTAAATGGCTTTAAATTTAGGCTTATCTCGCCATTTTTGCTATCAAGCAAGCCTTTTATATTGCTGTAATTTATCGCGATTATCTGGCTATTTTTTTCTAAATTTTCAAAAACTAGCTCATTTTTTACCATGTTTTCATCTTTTTTTAGTGTAGCGACCGAGCTAAAGATCTGCTCTTTTGCTTGGTAAAATTTCTTACTTAGTCTAACAAGCAGCCTATCTTTTATCGCTGTAAAGCTTTTTTCTTGCTCATATTTTTGAAGTAGCTCTTTATATAGCGCGATGAAGTTTTCTATTAATTTTTGTGGATTTCTGTCGCCTTCTTTTAAAATTTCGTCTCTTACAAGCCTTATCTTTTGGTTTAAATTTTCTAGATCTTTTAGCCAGATATATGTTTTATATCCAGCGTAAAATAGCCAAAGCGATAGTAAAAACATCAAAAATGCTAGAGAAAGTGCCTTGATTCTAAAGTTGTCATTTAGCCTCTTTAGCTCTTTAGTTAGGGTATTTGCTATCTTACGAAAAAGATCAGCTCTATTATTTTCAAATTTATTGATCTGTAAAATTTCATCACGTGTTAGCTCATTTTTTAGCTTTAGCTTAAAGCGGAGCTCGTCATATCCCTGCGTGGTCTCTATATTATCAAGCCTATCTATTTCTTTTGTTATATTGTCTTTTATCTCGCCATTTGGGAGTAAATTTGCATTTATGTCGTTATATTTAAGGCCATTTAGAGTTTGTTTTAACGAACCTTCAGTAATTTTTTCTTTACCCATAAGCACGGCCAAGATGTGCTCTTTTGCAGTATTTACGTTTTGTAGTAGATCATAGGTTCTGATTAAAGAGATGATATAGCGCTTGATATCTGCATCTATGGTTAAATCTTTAAATGCAACTTGCCCACTTGTTATCGTAGGATTTGCCAGCTCAACAAAGCTATAAAACGAGAGGTTAAAGCTCTCCCAGCTTGCATTTGCATTTTTTAAAACTTCGTTTAGCCTATCTCTCATCCTCATGTCATATGGTGTGTTAGAAAGGCTATTTGATAAGCTTTTTACTACCAAATTTTTAGCAGTGTTTGCCTTCCTTAGCGTTATTTCATCTTGTGGTAACATAGTTTGACTATATCTCTCATAGGCTTTTCTTTCTGAGATGATATAATCTATGGCGCTTCTTATTAAATTTTCTCTTGTTATCTCATTATTTATGTTATAAGAGATCCTAAATTTATCAAAGTAGAGCACGCCACCATAAAAGCAAGCGAAAGTCGCCAAAAATATCGGCAAAAGAACCAAAAATTTATTAACCCTCATTGACAAGCCTTTTTGAAAATTTATTGCAAAGCGTGCTTATTTCGCTTAGTCTTTTGTTTATCTGAGCGATCTTTTTAATCTTGTTTGGTCTGGTAAGTAGCGCATCGAAATTTGCCACAAGCGGAGTGATCTTTAAATTTAGCGCTGGCTCTTTTAATATCTTTATGCTCTCTTCTAAAAATTTAGTATCTCGCGCTTGCACCGCACTTTGGATAAAGATCATCTTATCTTTTGCCTTGCTTAAAAATATACCAAGGTAGGTCGCAAACTCGCTTTTGCTTAAATTTAAAAAGCTAGCCGTCTCGCTAAACCAGCTCTCGTTTAAGACCTCTTCTTCTTTATCCAAAAGCTCTTTTTCATCGACCTTTAAATTTGGCAAGCGAAGCTTTGTCTTTGCTTTTATCGCAGCTTGCTGGTTTTGGCTGTAAATTTCTGTTTGATCGAGGATCAAAAGCTCAAAATACTCTTCGTTTTTTACTGAGCTGATCTTTGAAAACTTAAGCATCACATTTAAAATTTTGCCGTTTTTGGTCTTTAAATTTACTCTTAAATTTGGTCTTTTAGCTAGATAGTCTATAAAAACTCCAGACTCTTTGTAGTCTAAAACTAGCTCGTCAATGTCTTTATGCTCGCTTAAAAATTCACTTATATCTTTAAATTCAAGCAAACCAAGAGAGATATCTCCCATCGCTAAAATTTGACCGTTTTTGTCGTATATTATCACTTCAAATTTCCTTCTTTGAGCGTTAAAAGCTTTGCTGCTACGCTTTTGTTTGTTATTTTTGCCACTTCGTCTAAATTTGCTTCGCTGATTTTATCAAAACTTCCGTAAAAGCTGATTAATTTCGCGATACTGCCCTCAGATACGCCAGCTTGTCTTAGCACTGATCTTTGCATATCGTTTTTCTGCCTTGTTTTTCTGTGAAAACTGATGACAAATCTATGGCTCTCATCGCGCATTTTTTGAAAAAACTGCAGCTTTTTATCGCTCGTGCTTAGGCTAAAACTGCCATTTTTTGTATAAATTTTATCTTTCGCCTCGCCTTTTGCGCGGTGAGCTTTGGCGTCTATTTTTTCTTTTGAGATGGCGATCACATCGACGTTTGCCCCACTGCTTGCTAAAATTTCGCAGGCTAAGCTTAAAAGCGCTTCGCCACCATCAATGACCCAAAGATCAGGCGGACTAAGCTTGTCAAACCTAAGTGCTCTAGCAGTGAGGCTCTCTCTCATCTGATCGTAGTCGTTTTTGGAGCCAAGATGCATGTGGCGGTAGTTTTGCTTCGCCCACTCGCCATGCTCATAGCGCACCATCGCTCCGACACTCGCCTCGCCAAAAAGGTGCGAGTTGTCGTAGGCTTCGACCACGTAAGGCGTGTGAGCTAGATTAAAATACTCTTTTATCTCGTTTAGCAGCTCATTATCGTGCGTTTTTAGGTATTTTTCGATGCTAACTTCAGCGTTTTTTGTAGCGATCTCGCAAATTTTACGCTTATCGCCTATTTTTGGGCAAGTGATGCTAAATTTACGCCCAAACCTCTCGTTTAAAATTTCCTCCACCAGCTCGCTATCTTCAAAGCTTTCATTGACGTAAATTTTGGTGCTGATTATTGGCTGACCAGCGATAAAGCTTTTTAAAATGGCCTGCTTATAAGCCTCGTTTATCTCATCTTTTTGAGCGTTTTTAGCCTGCGTGATATCGGTTTTTACGCCTGTTATCTTGCCGCTTTGCACGCTAAATCTCACCGCGCAGATCATATCATGCACGCAAGCGACCGAGTAGGCCTCAAAGTCCTCAAGCTTGGCAAGATCAACTTCAACCTTTGTTTGCATATTTTTAAGCGTTTGCATCTTATCTCTAGTCGCGGCTGCTTGTTCGTAGTCTTCGGCCTTGGCGTAGTTTAGCATGAGCTCTTCAAGGCGAGCGATTAGCAAATTTGGATTTTGCAAAGCGGCTGTGGCATCGGCAACTATCTTAGCGTAGTTTTCTTTTGAAATTTTGCCCTCACATGGGGCGTAGCAGCGTTTTAGCTGGTAAAAAAGGCAGGCTTTTTTGCCTTTGATGCAAGACTTTTTTTGAACTAGGTTGAAATTTAGATAAAGCGCTTCAAGTAGCTCTCCTGCTCCACTAAAATATGGCCCAAAATAGCGTATATTTGAGCCTTTTACAACCTTTCTGGTGATCTCAAATCTTGGAAATTCATCGTTTAAATTTATAAAGATATAAGGGTAGGTCTTGTCGTCACGAAGCAAGATGTTGTATTTTGGCTTAAGCTGCTTGATAAATGAATTTTCAAGTATGAGCGCGTCTGCCTCGCTTGGCGTGACGATGTATTCAAGATGCACGGCCTCGCTTATCATCTTTGAAATTCTTGGGCTTAGCTTTTCAGCTGGAGCTAGGCTTGGGGTAAATTTAAAGTAGCTTTTGACCCTGTTTTTTAAAATTTTAGCCTTGCCGACATATAAAAGTCTGTTTTGAGCGTCAAAATATTGATATACGCCAGGCTCGTTTGGAAGCGTTCTTATCTCGTCTATTAGCATCTTGCCTGCTCGTTTTTCTTTAGTAAAATTTCTCTTAGCTCTTCAAATTTCTTATAAATTTGCTCATTTGTGGCTAAATTTTTAAACTCACCCTTGCTTGCTGGCGTGATGAAATTTGACCTTTGCGTAGGTTGCGGCGTGAAAAATTTTAGATATTTGCTCACGATAAATCTTATATTTTCTTCTTTTTTGTTTTTTATATAGTTGATCTCGCTAAGAGGTTTTGGCTCGATGACGCTTGCAAAAATGCTATTTTTATTAAATTTGCAAAAGGTTTTTAATAACCCTTTTATATCATTTATACTACTATCACGTCTAAGCTCCAAAAGCCCTGAGGGATGAGTGAGAACGAAGGTTAATATACCTTCTCTAACGTAGCAAAAAGCTATGTAAAATCGCTTTGCTTTACCCATGAGGCGAAGAAGCTCTTGGCACTCGTCTGCCATGCTTAATTTTTCTTTATACAAAGGATTTTCGTGGATAGCATCTATCATAAATTTAGCGTCTTTCATAAGGCAATCTTATCATCTTTTATTTTAATTTTCGCTCTTTTTGCACTTAGTGGTTGCGGCTACAAGGACGATCCATTTTATGGCGATGCACCTGTGAAAGAGAAAAAAACAGATAAGATCAATAAAATTTGATCTTAAATTTGGCGTAAGATAAAAATGTAATGCAAGCTTAATAAATTTAACTAACCTAAATTTTAGGCTCATTTAAGTAAAATACGCAAATTTTTATCTTACAAGGAGAGTATATGAGGTTATTTGGACTTCTAGGCTTGTTTTTTGCTATAGCCTTTGGTGCTGACGGAGAAGCTGCGGCTATTGACTTAACTACTACATGGGCGGGAATTTTATCGCTTATCATTTTTGTTGTTGGATACTTTTTCATAGCAGCAGAAGAGAATTTTCACATCGACAAGGCAAAACCTGCCATCTTTATCGGCACTTTTATGTTTTTGCTAATCGGCGTTTATATGCTTATAAACGGCATGGATGTGCATTTGCTAGAGCACGAGGTAAATCACCTGATCTTAGAGATAGCTCAGATCGTATTTTTCTTAATGGTAGCGATGACATTTATCGAAGCACTTGTTGAAAGGGACGTATTTAACGCGCTTAAATACAACCTAGTTTCAAAAGGCTACACCTACAGAAAGCTATTTTGGCTAACTGGTATTTTGGCATTTTTCATTAGCCCAGTGGCTGATAACCTAACAACAGCGCTTATCCTATCAACCGTTCTTTTAACGATAGATAGAAATAATACAAATTTCCTAGTCGCAGGTGCGATAAACATCGTCGTAGCAGCAAATGCAGGCGGAGCGTGGAGTCCATTTGGCGATATCACTACACTTATGGTTTGGGCAGCTGGCAAGTCACCATTTTTAGACTTTTTTGCACTTTTCCCAGCTTCATTTATCGGCTGGTTTGTGACAGCATTTTTACTTTCACGCATCGTGCCAAATACTGCGCCTCATTTTGACGTGGCAAATGAGCCAAAAGTGGTTATGAAAAAGGGTGGTAAAGCGGTCATCTTTATAGGCGCATTTACTATCTTTTGTGCAGTTATGATGCACCAGCTATTTCACTTACCAGCGATGTGGGGCATGATGTTTGGCTTCTCACTACTTAGCCTTTACACTTACTATTTCAAAAAAGCTCACAAAGACGAAGAGCCTATGAACGTCTTTCACTATATGTCAAAGATCGAGAACAACACGCTATTTTTCTTCTTTGGAATTTTAGCTGCAGTTGGCGCTCTTCACTTTGCTGGATTTTTAAATTACGCTGTGTCACTTTATGATAAATTTGGCTCAACACCTGTAAATATCGGTGTTGGCTTCCTCTCAGCAGTCGTTGATAACGTCCCTGTTATGTCAGCTGTGCTAAAAGCAAATCCAGCTATGGGAGCTGATGCGGGCGAGGCTATGAGTCAGTGGCTACTAGTGACACTTACAGCTGGCATCGGCGGTTCGATGATCAGCTTTGGCTCAGCAGCTGGCGTTGGAGTAATGGGTAAATTAAAAGGAATTTATACCTTTGGTGCGCATATGAAATATGCATGGATGGTAGTTTTAGGATACATCGTATCACTCATTGTTTGGTATGTGCAGTTTGAAATTTTTCACATCTACTTTTAAAAGGTTATAAATGAACAATACGATTATAGTTTTGGACTTTGGTTCGCAGTATACTCAGCTAATAGCTAGAAGGCTAAGAGAAGAAGGAGTTTATACTGAAATTTTGCCATTTAACGCAAAACTAAGCGATATAAAGGCGAAAGATCCAAAAGGTATCATTCTAAGTGGTGGTCCAGCTAGCGTTTATGCTAAAGATGCCTACTTTTGCGATAACGGCGTCTTTGAGCTAAATATCCCTATACTTGGCGTTTGCTACGGCATGCAGCTCCTTGCTCACACGCACGGAGCTGAAGTTTTGGCAGCTGATCACAAAGAGTACGGCAAGGCTGAACTTAGCGTCGTAAAAGAGCACGATCTTTTTAAAGATACACCTTCAAAACAAATCGTATGGATGAGCCATAGCGACTATGTAAAAGACCTACCAAAGGGCTTTGAGGCGATTGCGGTCAGCGAAAATTCGCCTTATTGTGCCTTTGGTGATGATAAACGTAAATTTTATGCGATCCAGTTTCATGCAGAGGTGCAGCACAGCGAGCATGGCACGCAAATTTTAAAGAATTTTGCCAAATATATCTGCGGCTGCGAGAGCACATGGAATATGGGAAGCTTTGCTAAAAACAAGATAGACGAGATAAGAAAAACGGTTGGCACGCACAAGGTGCTTTGTGCAGTTAGCGGTGGCGTGGATAGCTCTGTGACCGCGGCACTTTTAGCAGCCGCTGTGCCTGAAAATTTGATCCTTGTCTTTGTTGATAACGGACTTCTTAGAATAAACGAAAAAGAGCAAGTTGAGGCTACATTTAGAACAAAGCTTGGTGTTGAGCTAGTTAGCATAGATGCGAGCGAGATCTTTCTTAGCCGCTTGGCTGGTGTCGTTGATCCTGAGAAAAAACGCAAGATCATAGGCGAGACATTTATAGAAATTTTTGAAAAAGAGGCTAAGAAACATGGCGATGTGAAATTTCTAGCTCAAGGCACTCTTTATACTGATATCATCGAAAGCTCAGTCGTTGGCTCAAGCAAGACTATAAAGAGCCACCACAACGTTGGAGGCTTGCCTGATTGGATGACATTTGAGCTGATAGAGCCTTTAAGAGAAATTTTTAAAGACGAGGTTAGAAAGCTAGGACTTGAGCTTGGACTAAGCCGCGAGCTAGTCTTCCGCCATCCTTTCCCTGGACCTGGCCTTGCTATCCGCATCATGGGCGAGGTAAATAAACCAAGCCTTGAGCTGCTTCGCAAAGCTGACGTGATCTTGCGCGATGAGCTAAAAAGTAGTGGCTGGTATAACAAAACTTGGCAGGCATTTTGCGTACTTTTAAATGTAAATTCTGTTGGCGTTATGGGCGATAACCGCACCTACGAAAACGCTGTTTGCGTGCGTGTGGTAGATGCGAGCGACGGCATGACTGCAAGCTTTTCAAGGCTTCCTTATGACCTGCTTGAAAATGTAAGCCGCCGCATCATAAATGAGGTAAATGGCATAAACCGCGTAGTTTATGACATCTCAAGCAAGCCACCTGCAACTATCGAGTGGGAGTAAATTTAAAGGTGGTTTACCACCTTTAACTCCTTTAAACTTGTAAATTTAATCTCTTAAAAATATTCCCCATAAAATTTCATTTTAACTGGCTTTTTGTTTATAAATTTCTTAGTCAAATTTGTATTGTTTAGGGGGGTGGTGAGCGAGTTTTTTGACACCACAAAAGCCACCATTATCGGCTCACGTGTAGGATATAGAAGTTATAGCGGAGATAGGCTTCCGATAATTGGCGCCTTACACGATGAGGAGTTTTACAAGCAAAACTACAAAGGGCTATTTTGGAGTAAAAATAAAGATAATAATCCAAAAGCAAGCTACGAAAGAAATCTCTTTGTAAATTTCGCTCACGGCTCGCGCGGCCTTGGTACAGCGATACTTGGAGCAAATTTGATAACCAATCTTGTGCTTGATCGCCCACTTTGCATAGAAAGATCGCTATTTTACGAGCTTCATCCTGCTAGATTTTTGATAAGAAAGTTAAAAAAAGGACTAAGTGTATAAAATTAGCAAGTTCGATCTCATAGAAATTTCAAGCGTTTTGGCGTGGTTGGCGGAGCAAGTGCAAATTTAAATTTAAGAAAAAGGCTTGAAACGCTTTGCTAAAAAATGGATGTGAGCTTTTGCTAGCTCCACTTGCGTTTTGCTCGATAATGCGCTGATGATAGCAAGAGCTGGACGTGAGAAATACTTAAAACAAGAGTTTATCTCTCATGATAAGCTAACTATAAATCCAAGGGTTAGTTTTAAGAAATTAGAGTAAATTTGATGGTGGCTAAAGCTAGCCACCTTGCTTAAATTTAAAGCCTTGTCTTCATCTTTTCAAATTCATCTTTTATCACTTGTTCGTGTGGCTCGCTGGTCATTTTATTTATCGCGTCGCCCCAGATACTGACCATGATGATGGCTAGGCTTGAGGTTAAAATGCCTGGTAAAATTTCATAAACATAGGCATTTAGCCCTGATGTTATCCAAAATATCACGGTCGCACCCCCAGCTATCATGCCAGCAAGTGCTCCAAGTGCGCTCATGCGTTTCCAGTAAAGGCTAAAAAGAAGTACTGGTCCAAAGCTCGCACCAAATCCAGCCCAAGCGTTGCCAACGACGTTTAGAACGTTATCTGTCGAGATAAAGGCAAGTACTGTGGCAATTATCGCTACAACCACGACTGCATAGCGGCTGATCGCTGTTTGTGTGCTTTGGCTCACCTCTTTTTTATAAAAGGCAAAGATAAAATCTTTTGTGACCGAGCTTGATGTGACTAAAAGCTGGCTTGAGATGGTGCTCATGATCGCTGAAAGCACGGCTGAGATGATGATACCTATAAAAAATGGTGGAAAAAGTAGCTCACCAAGTTTTAAAAACACGGTTTCAGGATCGCTTAGTCCGCCTCTTTGGCTAAAATAGACAAAGCCAATAAGTCCGCTCATAATTGCACCAAATAGGCCGATCGTCATCCAGCCGATGCCGATCCTTCTTGCCTTTGCAAGCTCTTTTGAGTCGCGTATCGCCATAAATCTAACGATTATATGTGGCTGCCCAAAGTAGCCAAAACCCCAAGCTAGAAGGCCCAAAATGCCCCAGAAAGTCTGGTCTCTAAATGGGTTTAGGTGATTTGCATCAAGCCTGCTTATCTCTTTTATCAAATTTGTATCGCTTGGCAGGTCTAAATTTAGATATGCCACGACTGGGATCGAGACTAGGACACAAAACATCAAAAGACCCTGAAATGCGTCAGTTATGCTAACAGCCTTAAATCCACCAAAAAATGTATAAAAGACTACGATTATGAGCGTAAAGACCGCTCCGTATGCAAATTTTAAGCCAAAAAAGCTCTCAAATGTCTTGCCACCAGCGATGATGCCACTACTTACGTAAAGTGTGAAAAATATCAATATGATAAGACCTGAGATGATCCTTAAAATTTTCGTCCTATCCTTAAAGCGGTTTTCTAAAAAATCAGGTATCGTGATGCTGTCGCTTGCAATCTCGGTATAGACCCTAAGCCTTTTTGCTAGAAATAAGTAGTTGCAGTAAGCTCCCACGATAAGACCAGCTATCATCCAGACATTTGCAACGCCAGTTGCGTATAAGGCCCCGGGCACGCCAAGTAGCATCCAACCACTCATATCAGAAGCGCCAGCGCTAAGTGCGGTGACGACTGGACCCATTTGGCGGTTATCCAGTAGATACTCGTTCATACTTGCGTTTTTATCGTAGAAATATCGTCCGATAAAGAGCAAGAAACCAAAATAGATGGCGATGGCTAAATAAGACCCAAAGCTCATAAAATTCCTTTCAAATAAAATAAAACGCTTATGTTATTATAAAATCATTTAAATTTCAATGAGTGGGCTTATTCCTTAAAAAATTTTAAGCAAAATGATATATTTTTTTTCGTATCATTTAAGGCTACATTTTAAAGAAAGGATGAAGTTGAACGCTCAAAATTTAGCCAAATTTCTATTTTTTATAATAATTGTCTCACTTGGAACATATTTTTTCTATCCAAGAGATCTTAGTGAGGCGCAAGAGATCGCATATATCAAAAGTTACGGAGTAACACTTGGCCTTACGATAGGCGGTATCGCTATAGGTATCACACTTGGATTTATTTTAGCTTTTATTAAATTTTTAGATATCAAGGTTTTAAATTTCGTCATAGACGAGTATATCGACATCTTGCGTGGAACGCCTGTAATACTTCAACTTCTAATATTTTCTGTGGTGATTTTTGCCACTTGGAGTGATAACTTCTACGTCGCTGTGATCGCACTTGGACTAAATAGCTCAGCATACGTCGCCGAGATCGTAAGAAGTGGCATAAATAGCGTCGATAAAGGTCAGATGGAGGCAGCTAGGGCGATGGGGCTAAACTACTACGTTTCGATGCGTGAGATAGTCTTTCCGCAAGCTACTAAAAATATCTTGCCAGCGCTTGCAAATGAGTTTATATCGCTTTTTAAAGAGACCTCAGTCGTTGGCTACATAAGCGTCGTTGATATTACGATGCAAAGTAAGAGCCTTCAAGCGGTATTTTACAGCCCAGAGCCAGTCATTTTTACGGGCATTGTATATTATGTGAGCGTTAAATTTTTCACCCTTTTGGTGAAACTACTTGAGAGGAGACTAAATCGCCATGATTGAGATTAAAAATTTAAACAAAAGTTATGGCGATTTGCGTGTTTTAAATGACATTAGCGTAAATATCAAAAAAGGTGAAGTCATAGCGATAATTGGCCCAAGTGGCGGTGGAAAAAGTACATTTTTGCGTTGCATAAACCGCCTTGAAGAGCCAGATAGCGGGCATATCAAGATAAATGGCGAAGATATCTTGGATAAAAAATCAGACATAAATAAAATTCGCCAAAAAGTGAGCATGGTGTTTCAGCACTTTAACCTTTTTGCAAACAAAAACGTCTTGCAAAATTTAACTCTAGCTCCGATAAAAGCTGGGATATTAGACAAAGAGAGTGCTGAGAGGAGGGCAGATGAGCTGCTAAAGAGCGTTGGGCTAAGTGATAAGAAATTTGCCTATCCGCACAAGCTCTCAGGCGGTCAAAAGCAGCGTATCGCCATCGCTAGAAGCCTAGCTATGGAGCCGGAGGTGATACTATTTGACGAGCCAACAAGCGCGCTAGATCCTGAGATGATCGGCGAGGTGCTTGATATCATGAAAGATGTCGCAGCCAAGGGTATAACGATGCTTGTGGTGACTCACGAGATGGGCTTTGCAAGAAATGTGGCAAATAGAATTTTCTTTATGGATAAAGGCAAGATAGCAGTTGATGACACACCAAAAAATGTCTTTACAAATCCGCAGCACGAGCGTCTGCGAGAGTTTTTAGGTAAAATTTTAAATCACTAATAAGGAGTAAAATGAAAAATTTATTAAAAGTTCTAGCATTAGGGTTAGTTATGTTTTTTATAGGTTGTGGCGATGATAGTGGCAAAAAAACCGCTGCAAATGCGCCAGAAGCTAGCAAAGAGGTAGTTTATAAGGTAGGATCAAGTGCTGATTATCCTCCGTTTGAGTATCTTGATGATAAAAATCAAATCGTTGGCTTTGAGATCGATCTTTTAAATGAGATCACTAAAAAAACTGGGATCAAATTTGACGTTGCAAATATGAGTTTTGATGGTCTAATACCAGCTTTAAAAACAGGCAAGATCGATATTGCGATAAGCGGTATGAGCGCAACTGATGAGAGAAGAAAGTCTGTTGATTTTACTAAGCCATATTATTTTTCAGAGAATTTATTTATCCGCAAAAAAGGCTCAGATGTAAATAAAGACAACCTTAAGGATAAGAAAATTTCAGCACAAGTTGGCACAATCCAAGAGGAGGCAGCTAAAAAGATCACAACTCAGTCAATTCCAGCTGAAAACGTAGCGGCAGCTATAATGTCACTAAATGCCGGTAAGATCGATGTTGTGCTTACTGATAGCCCAATAGGTGTTGAGTTTTTAAAACAAAATCCAGACTTAGAGGAGTTTTTAAGACTTCCTGACGGTACAGAGGGCTTTGCGATGGCATTTGATAAGGGCAAACACACTGATCTTATCAAAAAGATAGATGCTGCGATCGAAGAGCTACAAAAGTCTGGCGAATTTGATAAAATGCTAGATAAATATGGATTAAAGAAATAAATCTAAATACAAAATTTGCAGAGAAGCAAGAATTCTCTGCAAAAACTCACTTTTTTCTAATTTTTAAAATTTAACATCTTTTAAAAGTAAAATTAATAAAATGACTTAATTATTTTCAAGGAGAAAAATGAAGCTTTTCATGATGAAAACGGCATTTATTTTAAATGTGCTATTTTCTATTTGTCACTATCGTAACTTTGCCAAACAATTTTACATTGGTATATATAAAGAGAAAGAATTTCTACTACTTAATAAAGCTAAATATAAATTAAATTTTTACATAAATACACTAATCAATATTTTTTATAAAAATAGTCAAAAGTATTTTTCAATTGGTAATTTTTAAGCATTAAGGTCGTATGACTTTATTTTTGAAGCAGATATTAAGAAAAACTAAAAGGAGAGAAAATGAACAATCTAGGTATTAAATCAAAGATTATGGCGATAGTTATCGTCAGTCTTATTGGCATATGTATCATGAGTGCATACATGCTAAATGGTATCTTAAAGACTCGCTCAAAAGCAGAGTTTAGTGAGAAAATCGTGGATACAATAATCAATCAAAATAATTTTATCCATGAGATGCAAAAAGAGCGCGGATTTAGCTCGGGTGTGCTAGCAGGAGGAGATAATAAAAATTTATTAGAGCAGCGTAAAAAAGTAGATGCTGCACTTGATAGGCTTGAAGAGAAAAATGAAATAGTTTCAGAGATAAATAGTATCCGCTCAAATGTAGATCAAAAAAGTGGCAATGACCTAATTAGCCGTATAACAAAAATTTTAAGAAAAGAGGTTATCGCCATAAATGGATATAGTGATAAGCTTGAGCCTAGCTTGGTAGATGATCTAAAGCGTATTATTATTGTTGGTGAGATAAAAGAGTCTTTTGGTATTTTGCGTGCTACTTTAAATGGAATTTTTACTAAAAAGAGTATAAGTAAAGATGACTATAACAAAGTAGTTGCACTAAATAGCGTTATAAATAAATTTATGCAGGACTTTGACGAATACAACCCAAAAGAATTTAGCGAAGAATTTGACGCTATCGCTAGAAAAAATGCAGACTTTATAGATGCGATGAATATTATTAAAAATGTAGTTACTACTGAAGATGCATCTTATGACGCAGCGAGTTGGTTTTCAAAGATAAGCATTTCAATAGATGCGATGAGAGAGCTTGAGCTTAAACTACTTGATAGTATGCAAAAAGATGCACAATACATAAAAAGTGAAGCAAATACCCAACTTATATTTAGCTCAATAGTGATTGCGATTTGTATTTTACTTATGTTGCTAGTATCTACATTAATAGGTAAAAATTTGATCTCTGGCATAGATCAGACTAAAAATGGCTTAGTTAGATTTTTTGACTTTTTAAATTATAAATCTAATAAAGCTGAATTTTTAGATCGTAGTGGTAGCGATGAGATCGGGCAGATGAGTGCACTGATAAATGAGAATATCAAACAAATCGAGGCAAATTTGTCTGAGCAAAATAATTTCATTAAAGAAGCAAATGCTTTTGTAAATCAAATCGGCAAAGGTAACTACGTAGCTCAGCTTAATGCAGATACTTCAAATCCTGCACTTAGCCAGCTAAAACAAACTTTCAAAGACTTACAAATCGCTCTTAAACATGCTATTGCGGAAAATGGCGATGATGTGTTAAATCTACTAGAAAGCTTTAAAAAGCAAGACTTTACTAAAAGGACTGAAGATGATGGTAAAATGGCGGTTGGTATAAATGCTCTTGGTGAAGAGATAGCCAAGATATTAAGGGCAAATTTAGATCAAGCTCATATGTTAGAAAAAAAGGCTGAGTCTTTGGCTTCAGCTATGAAAGAGCTTACGCAAGGTGCTAGCACACAAGCAAACTCACTTCAAGAAAGTGCTGCTGCAGTTGAACAAATGTCTAGCTCAATGAATGCAATAAGTCAAAAAGCAGAAGA
>NZ_PPCG01000031.1 GCF_002913745.1 Campylobacter concisus | reverse complement strand
GTCCTGATATGTCCTCATCGGCACGCCAAGATCCTCTGCCATCTTTGCTTGTGAAATTTTTTTCCCGATATTTTTTGCTTCAACTGCATTGTGAAGTAAATTAAATATGTCACTTGTTTCAATCATTGAAGAATTATACGTTTTATTTCATTAAATATACCTAAAATATTATATAAATAATGTAAAATAGTATATAAATATCAAATTATAGTATTAAATATACTAAAAATTATTTATAATATACGTTATAACGTATAAAAATTTTTTAAATTTTTGAATAAAATTAGAAATTTCGGGTTTTTATGTTGAAGTTAAATTTCTTATTTTGTTTTAAATTTTATTTCTTTTTACGCAAAGCTTATATTATAGGCATTAGAAAACTTTAGTTATATAGGCTAAATATATATAAATAAATTTTTTTAACTTATATACTTGACATTGATAAACTAAAGTTGTATAATCCGCTTAGCAATTAAAAAGAAAGAGTGCTAAAAGTGAGTAAAACAAATAAACGCGATTTGATACTAAATTCTATCATTGAAGCCTATTTGCAGAACAATATGCCTATTGGCTCAAACGAGCTTGGCTCTCGCATGAGTATGGCGATACCGGCGTCTACGATACGTGTTTATTTCAAAAAGCTTTCAGATGAGGGCGAGATCACAAAGCTTCACATCAGTGGCGGTAGGATCCCAACTATCGCTGCGATGAGGAGATATTGGAGTGAAATTTTTACTGAAAACGACATAAATTTAGAGATAAATGATCCAAGAAGCTTAAAGATGCTCTGTGATGAATTTGAGCTTTATTGTATGATTTTTGGCACGATCGACAAGGAGTTGCTAGAAATTTTAAATTTAAATGATAGATATCTGGTTTTAAATTTTAGTGGCGATGAGATCGTCATCAAGTTTGATGCTAGGATGTATAAATTTTTAAACAACCTTATTGGAGTTAGTTTAGACAAGCTTGAGCTTATCTGCTCTCAAGTTGGCTTAAGCGAACTAAAAAACAAGATAAGAGAGCTTAAAAGGACTAAAATTTACTTCCAAGAAAATGAAATTTTAGCCTTTGATATGTTTAAGGATAGACGCTTTAAGATGGTTTTTGACCCAAGTTTTAGCTTGCAGATGGATGAAGAACTTACATTTTCTCCTATGTTTGATGAAAATTACATGGGGCTTAAATTTAAAGCAAACTACCTTGGTAGCGAGGCGCAGATGATCTGTGCTGGCAGTGTTTATACTGATTATGTGAAATTTATAAATCTAATAAAGGAGGCCGCGTGAGCGAAGAAGTAAAAGAGCAAAATCTACCTGAGGTCGAGCCAGTGCAAGAGGCAGCTAGCGATAGCGTAAATTTAGACGTACTTGGCGATATCTCAAAAGTTGAGAAGCTCGAAAAAGAGCTTGGCGAGATCACTGATAAATATTACAGAGCAAATGCTGAGTTTGAAAATATTAAAAAGCGTTATGAAAAAGAGAAAGCAGATGTTGCAAGCTATGCAAATGAGAAATTTGCAAGGGACTTGCTACCAGTCATCGATGCGCTCGAGATCGCTGCAAATTTTGACCCAGAGGATGATGAATTTGCTAAAAAGATCAAAGAGGGCATTTTGATAACGATAAATCAGTTTAAGAAATGTTTTGAAAAGCATGGTGTGAGTGAGATCGAAACTGATGCCGAGTTTGATCCAAATGTGCATAATGCCGTTTTAAGGGTTGATAGCGAGGAGAAGCAAAGCGGTCAGATCGTGCAAGCTTTACAAAAAGGCTATATGATAAATGGTAGGGTTTTGCGCCCAGCCATGGTCAGTGTGGCAAACTAAATTTAAAAAATAAATCTAATAAAGGAAAAATATGTCAAAAGTTATAGGTATAGACTTAGGTACAACAAACTCTTGTGTGAGCGTTTTTGAGCGCGGCGAGAGCAAGGTTATCCCAAACAAAGAGGGTAAAAACACAACTCCATCTGTTGTTGCTTTTACAGACAAAGGTGAAATTTTAGTAGGTGATGTTGCAAAACGTCAAGCAGTTACAAACCCTGAAAAAACGATATATTCTATCAAACGTATCATGGGTTTGATGAGCAATGAAAAAAATGCTGAAGAGGCAAAGGCTCGCTTGCCATATCATGTTGTAGATAGAAATGGCGCTTGCGCGGTTGAGATAGCTGGCAAGGTCTATACTCCGCAAGAAATTTCAGCAAAAATTCTTATCAAACTAAAAGAAGATGCTGAAGCATATCTTGGCGAGAGCGTGACAGACGCGGTTATCACTGTGCCTGCATACTTTAACGATAGCCAAAGAAAGGCTACAAAAGAAGCTGGAACAATCGCTGGTCTAAACGTACTTCGTATCATCAACGAGCCGACAGCTGCGGCACTTGCCTATGGTCTTGATAAAAAAGAGGCTGAGAAAATTTTAGTTTATGACCTAGGTGGCGGTACATTTGACGTTACAGTCCTAGAAACTGGCGATAATATCGTTGAGGTTTTGGCAACTGGCGGTAACGCATTCTTAGGTGGCGATGACTTTGATAACAAGATCATCGACTGGCTAGTAAGTGAGTTTAAAAACGAAACTGGTATCGATCTAAAAGGCGATATCATGGCACTTCAACGCTTAAAAGAAGCCGCTGAAAATGCTAAAAAAGAGCTAAGCTCAGCTCAAGAGACTGAGATAAATTTACCATTTATCACAGCTGATGCGACTGGTCCAAAACACCTTGTCAAAAAGCTAACTCGTGCTAAATTTGAAGGCATGATCGACTCACTTGTGGGCGAGACTATCACTAAGATAAATGAAGTCATCAAAGATGCAGGTCTAAGCAAGGGCGACATCAAAGAGGTCGTAATGGTCGGTGGTTCAACTCGTGTGCCACTTGTTCAAGAAGAGGTTAAAAAAGCATTTGGCAAAGAGCTAAATAAGAGCGTAAATCCAGATGAAGTCGTAGCTATCGGTGCTGCGATCCAAGGTGCGGTTATAAAAGGCGACGTAAAAGACGTGCTACTTCTTGACGTTACTCCACTTAGCCTTGGTATCGAGACACTTGGCGGCGTGATGACTAAGATCATCGAAAAAGGCACAACTATACCAACTAAGAAAAGTCAAGTTTTCTCAACTGCAGAAGATAACCAAAGTGCCGTTACTATCATGGTTTTACAAGGTGAGCGTGAGTTTGCAAGGGATAACAAATCACTTGGTAACTTCAACTTAGAGGGCATCCCAGCAGCTCCAAGAGGCGTGCCTCAAATCGAAGTCGAATTTGACATCGACGCAAACGGAATTTTAACCGTTTCAGCAAAAGATAAAGCGACTGGCAAAGCCCAAAATATCACTATCTCAGGATCAAGCGGTCTTAGCGAAGATGAGATAAATAGCATGGTAAAAGACGCTGAGCTTCACAAAGAAGAGGATAAAAAACGCAAAGATGCAGTTGAAGCTAGAAACCAAGCCGATGCACTAGTTCATCAAACTGAAAAGAGCATGAGCGAGCTTGGCGAGAAAGTCCCAGCTGATGATAGAAGCAACATCGAAGCTGCGCTAAATGATCTAAAAGAGGTTCTAAAAGACGAAAACTCTTCAAAAGAGCAGATCGATGCAAAAGTAGAAGCTCTAAGCAAAGCTAGCCACAAACTTGCAGAAGCTATGTATAAAAAAGATGAAAATGCTGGCGCAAACGGCGGCAACAACAAAAAAGACGACGACGTAATAGACGCTGAAGTCGAGTAAAACTCCTAGAGCAAGGCAGTCAACCTTGCTCTTTAAATTTCTCACATCCATGCCTTAATTTATGTCAGTAATCATTTTAAATAAAATCTATATAATGCCAAACAAAAAAGGCAAAAAATGTATCTTTTTTCTCTCATTACGCATTTAGTTTGCGCCATTATCTTTATAGGATATGTATTTTTTGATGTTTGTATATATCCATTTGCCAAAAAAACGATAAGTCCACAAACTCTTGAAGCTGTCAAAAAAGCCTATACAAAAGGTAGTGCAAAGGTTTTTGGCACGGCATTTTTACTACTTTTGATAAGTGGGGCATATATGGCAAAGGACTATCTTGGAGGCGAGCATGGTTGGTGGCAAAGCGACTTTCAAAAGCTATTGCTAGCAAAGATCGCAGTTTTGCTTCTTATGTGTCTTATCACTTTCATCTCCGTTTTTAATGTCACTATCTTAAAAAAGCCAGATCCATTTGATAAATTTTCACACCTTATAGCCCTTGTACTTTGTCTGATAATGGTCGTTTTGGCTAAATTTATGTGGTGGGTTTAGCAGTAAAATTTGGCTGTAAATTTAAACCCAAATTTGCAGCCAAGTCTAATTTTCAGTCGATACTTTTTAGCTTATCTTTATTAAGCCCCTCTTCTATGCGCTTGATCTCCTCGCTTCCATCTCTTACGACGCTTTTGTCGTATTTTAGATACTCATCTATCTTTTTTGGATATTCGACGTGAGTTAGGATAAATTTAAAGACATTTAACCTCGCCTCTTTTTTATTGTCACTTGAGACGATCACCCACGGCGAGATGCTATTGTGAGAGGCTAGCAGCATCGAGTATTTGGCGATGGAGTACTGATCCCAAAGTTCTTGTGCTTTTTGATCTACTGGAGAGATCTTAAACTGCTTTAGCGGGTCGTTTAGACGCTCTTTAAAGCGCTTTTTTTGCTCCTCTTTTGTGATCGAGAGGTAAATTTTAAAAAAAATGATGCCTGAGTTTATGATCATCTCTTCAAATTTTGGCACTTCGCGCAAAAATTCCTTATGCTCAGCCTGCGTGCAAAAACCCATCACTGGCTCAACCCCAGCTCTGTTGTACCAGCTTCTATCAAAGATGACGATCTCGCCAGCGCTTGGCAGATGCGTCACATATCTTTGAAAGTACCACTGCGTCTTCTCGACATCACTTGGTTTTGTAAGCGCCACGATACGGCAACCACGTGGATTTAAATGCTCTGTTAGGCGCTTTATCGTGCCGCCCTTGCCGGCTGCGTCTCGCCCCTCCATTAGCATAAGCACTCTAAGTCCCTTGTCTTTGACATGATTTTGGAATTTTAAAAGTTCTATCTGAAGCAGTCTTAGCTCTTCTTCGTAGCCAAGTTTATCGCTTTTTTGGTGTTTTTTATCCTTTGACATCTTCTCTCCTTCTAAAATTTTCAAGATTTTACTATAAAATAGAATAAATTTAAGAATTTAGACTAAAATCATCTCTTTTGATTTAGCAAGGATTAGCATGTTTTTTAAATTTATTTTTTCTCTTATTTTGTTTGCAAGTTCACTTTTTGCCGAGGTTTTAGATGTTAGCAAGGCATTTGTTTTAAGCCCAAGTATCGACGAACAAGGCGTTGAGATCAAGTTTAAATTTGGCGAAAATATCTACCTTTACAAAGATAGCTTTGAGGTTAAACTTGGCGAAGAGAAGATAAACAGCCTCTTAAATATGCCAAAAAGTGAAAACACCGGCGAATATGAAATTTACCCAAAAGATTTTTCGCTATTTATCCCGTTAAATTTAGTAAAAGAGCATCTTAAAAACGGCAATGCTAGGCTAAATTTAAACTATCAAGGTTGCGCTAAAAATGGCATCTGTTACCGCCCGCAAACTAAAATTTATGACATCTTTGAGAAATTTGGCAAATTTAGCATCATAGCCTTTGAAAAAGAGCAAAAAGATGAAACCAATCCTGAATTTACCGAGCTTTCAGAAGATCAAAGCATCGCAAACGAGCTAAGCAGCAAAAACTTTTTTATCTCGATTGCGACATTTTTTGGCTACGGCCTCCTACTCTCGCTCACGCCTTGCGTCTTTCCGATGATACCGATCTTATCAAGCATCATCGTCTCAAAGGGCGGCAGCCTAAATGCCAAAAAAGGCTTCTTGCTCTCGCTAGTCTATGTCGTCGCGATGAGCCTTGCCTACGCGCTTGCTGGCGTTGGGGCAAGTCTGCTTGGCTTTGGCATTGCAGGGGCCTTGCAAAACATCTACGTACTTGGCGCATTTGCGGCCATTTTTGTCATCTTAAGTTTTAGTATGTTTGGCTTTTACGACATCAAACTGCCGTCAAAATTTGAAAACTTAATCAGCAAAAAGTCACAAAACAGCTCAGGCCTAATCGGCGTTTTCATCATGGGCTTTGCCTCAGCGCTCATCGTCTCGCCTTGCGTGGCAGCACCGCTAGCAGGCGCACTTCTTTACATCGCGCAAAGCGGAGATGCCATTTATGGGGGCATCATGCTCTTTGTCATGGGGCTAGGCATGGGCGCGCCGCTTCTTGTGATAGGGCTAAGCTCTGGCAAGCTCCTGCCAAAGCCTGGTGGCTGGATGGATGAAGTTAAAAAACTCTTTGGCTTTTTGATGCTCATCATGGCTGTCTGGATCTTAGCACGCGTGCTTGGAGCATTTTTTGAGCTGCTTGGTTATGGCGTCATAGGTGTCTTTGCGGCCATTTATCTTGGAGCGTTTGAGGCAGCAAATAGCGGCTGGGCTAAATTTAAAAAAGCGCTTTGCGTGCTAGTTTTTATCTACTCGCTCATGCTAATAATTGGCGCATTTTTGGGCTCAAAAGATGCCTTTTCGCCGCTTTCTGGGCTAAATTTAGCCAAAAACGAGAGCGAGCTAAATTTCAAACAAGCCAGAAATTTAAACGAGCTAAACGAGATGATAAAAAGCTCAAGCAAGCCAGTGCTGGTGGATTTTTACGCTGAGTGGTGCGCAAGCTGCAAAGAGATAGAGCATATCACTTTTAAAGACGCTGGCGTGAAAAATGCTTTAGCAAATTTTACGCTTATTCGCATCGACGTAACAAGTGGCGGAGCGCAAAATGATGAGATGTTAAGAAATTTTGGGCTCATCGATCCGCCTGCACTTCTACTTTTTAAAAACGGCGAAGAGCAAAAAACACTTAGAACGATCGGCTTTATAAATGCTAAAAATTTCATAGCAAAGCTTGAGAAAATCTAAATAGCCTTATCCTTGCTCTTACAAAGATCGCTTAGTATACACTCAAAACAAAGCGGTTTTTTAGCCTTGCAGGTGTAGCGTCCAAAGAGCACCATGCCTTGATGAAGCTTGCCAAGGTCGGTTTTAAAGGCAAGACTTAGATCATCTTCAGTCGCTTCTGGCGTCTTTGCACTGCTTAAACCAAGTCTATGTGATACTCTAAAAACATGGGTATCAACAGCCATTACATTTGCATTTGTAGCCTCTAAAAGCACGACGTGAGCGGTCTTTTGCCCAACTCCAGCAAGGGCTTTTAGCTTCTCTTCGTCAAGTGGAATTTCTCCGTTATAAAGCTCAACCACGCTGTTTGCCATCTTGATCAAATTTAGAGCCTTGTTGTTAAAAAAGCTGCATGAGTTTATCATGAGTTTTAAACTGGCTAAATTTGCACTTGCTAGCTCAAAAACATCTTTATATGCCTCAAATAGGGCAGGTGTGATCAAATTTACCCTTTTGTCGGTGCACTGGGCTGAGAGCATGACACAAACAAGAAGTTCATATAAATTTCTAAATTTAAGCTCGCTTTTTGCGTCCTTAAACTCGTCTAAAAGTCTTCTTTTTATCTCTAAAATATCTTTTTTTGTTCTCATTTGGTTATTTTACCTAAAATTACAAGTTAAACGAAAAGTTACCGCATTATTTGATATAATCTTGCCCATAAAATCAATTTTTTAAAGGATTTATATGAAAAAATTTTTGTTTCCAGCAGTTTTAAGTTTAGCTGCAGCTGTCACTCTAAACGCAGCAGTAGTTGCAACAGTTGATGGCGATGCTATAAATGATAGCGATATCTCAGCACTTTTATCAGCAGCTATGCCAGGATTTGACGCTAGCAAGCTTCAACCAAATGAGAAAAAACGTATAATCGACGATCTAATCAACAGAAAACTTCTTTTAAAAGACGCAAAAGCGACAGGCATTGAAAAAGATGTTGATTACATCAAGGCTGTAAAAGCTGCACAAGAGGGCATCGCAGTTGAGCTTTATATGAGAAAACTATTTGACGGTATAAAAGTAAGTGATAGCGATTTAAGAGATTTTTATAACAAAAACAAAGCTAGCATGAACCAACCAGCTCAAGCAAGAGCAAGACATATCTTAGTTGAAGATGAAAAAACAGCAAATGACATCATCGCTCAACTTAAAAATTTAAAAGGTGAGGCTCTAACTAAGAAATTTGCAGAGCTAGCAAGCCAAAAATCAATCGACAAAGGCTCAGCAGCACACGGTGGCGAGCTTGGTTGGTTTGGTCAAAGCCAAATGGTAAAACCTTTTGCGGACGCAGCATTTTCAATGGCTAATGGCACAGTTTCAACTAAGCCAGTTAAAACTCAGTTTGGCTACCATGTTATCTTAAAAGAAGATGGTAAAGCTGCTGGTACTGTAAGCTTTGAGCAAGCAAAACCAGAGATCGAGCAAGCTGTAAAAATGGAGAAATTCCAAGCTGCTGTTAGACAAAAAAGTGAAGCTCTACGCCAAAAAGCAAAGATAGAATACAAATAAAATTTGGAGGATAAAATGGGCGTTTTAGATATCGTAAAACCTGGTGTTTTAAGCGGAGATGATGTAACAAAACTTTATGCTTATGCCAAAGAGCAAGGTTTTGCAATACCTGCTGTAAATGTCGTAGGCAGCGACTCAGTAAATGCTGTTTTAGAAGCGGCAAAGGTTGCTAATTCGCCTGTTATCGTTCAGTTTAGTAATGGCGGTGCAGGTTTTTACGCTGGTAAAGCCTGCGAAAACGCAGCCGTTCTTGGTGCGATCGCTGGAGCAAAGCACGTTCATCTGCTTGCCAAGGCTTACGGCGTGCCAGTCATCTTACACACTGACCATGCCGCTAGAAAGCTTTTGCCTTGGATAGATGAGCTAGTAAAAGCAAGCCATGAGTATAAAAAAACTCACGGCGTGCCACTTTTTAGCTCTCATATGCTTGATCTTAGCGAAGAGAATATCAACGAAAATTTAAGCACATGCGAGAAGTATCTAAAAGAGCTTAGCGAGCTTGGTATCAGCCTAGAGATCGAGCTTGGCGTCACTGGTGGCGAAGAAGATGGCGTAGATAACACAAGCGTTGATAACGCGCTTCTCTACACCCAGCCAGAGGACGTCGCGCTTGCTTATGAAAGACTAAGTAAGATAAGCGATAAATTTAGCATCGCAGCTAGCTTTGGTAACGTTCATGGCGTTTATAAACCGGGCAATGTTGTGCTAAGACCAGAAATTCTTAAAAACTCACAAGCTTACGTCGCTAAGAAATTTAATACAAAAAGCGACAAGCCTGTAAATTTTGTATTTCACGGCGGAAGTGGCAGTGAGCTAAAAGATATCAAAAATGCTGTAAGCTACGGCGTTATCAAGATGAACATTGACACCGATACGCAGTGGGCATTTTGGGACGGCGTACGCGAGTATGAGGCTAAAAATAGAGCATACTTGCAAGGTCAGATCGGCAACCCAGAGGGCGATGATAAGCCAAATAAAAAATACTACGATCCAAGGAAATGGCTAAGAAGTGGCGAGGAGAGCATGGTTAAGCGTCTTCAGACTGCTTTTAGCGACTTAAACTGCCTAAATAGGAACTAATCCTATGCAAAATCAAAATGATTTTAGTGAGCTAAGCGTGCCAAAAGAGCGCCAAGCTCACTCTTTCTTTGTCTTTTTTAAAGTTATCTTTATCCCTTTAGCTATTTACATCTTGGCAATACTAGCGTATCTTGGCGTTATAAATTTTCAGATGAAGCTTCACACCATCGTGATGATGGGTATTATACTCTTCGTCGCTTTTATATTTTCACGCCACAGCGCCTTGGTCGCTTACTCAAATTTCTTAGCAAATGCCAAAGACTACAAGATAAGACTAAAAGAATTTATCATCTCTCATCTCTTTGAAATTTCAGGCGTTAAAAAGGCAAACGCTAAATTTGAAGACTTTTTCGAGAGCTATACAAGAAATTTTAGAAATGACAACCTAGCAAACATCGGCCAAGCAGTCTTTCCTATGCTTGGAATTTTAGGCACATTTATCAGTATCGCTATCTCCATGCCAAGCTTTAGCTCAAGCACTGCAAACGGACTTGAAAAAGAGATCGCTATACTGCTAAACGGCGTAGCTACGGCGTTTTATGTATCGATTTATGGTATATTTTTAGCGCTTTGGTGGATGTTTTTTGAAAAGATCGGCATTAGTAAATTTGAGAAATTTTATAGCGAGCAAAAAGAGCTTAGTCGTGAGTTTTTCTGGCAGGGAAATGAGCTAAATGCAAATTTCATGAAAGCAAGTGTTGGCTACTTTAAAGATAGTCACGATGCCTTTAAAATGGTGCTTGACGATAAATTTATAAGAAATTTAAACGAGCAGGTAAATGAGAAATTTAACAGCCTAAAAGAGCTTTGCGAGGTCGAGAAAAATATCATAAACCAAAGCAAAGCCGAGCTTAGCGCAAGTTTAAAAATGCTAAATGAATCTGGGCTAAAACAAGATGAATTTGTAAAAATCCACTCCGATATACTAAAGGCAGTTGGCGCGTTTTCTAACGCTTTTAAAGATATGGAGGTTAAGCTTTTAACCGAGCATGCAAAACTTGGCGAAATTTTTAGCAGAAATTTAAACGCTACAAAAGAGAGCCAGCTTAAATTTGAGCAGACTATAAAGAGTTTTGATGCTATTTTAAAAGAATTTTCTCTCTCTTTGATGAAAGAGCAAAACGAGGTGTTAAAGGCATTTAGAGCCTCGCTTGTAGAGAGTGCGACGATATTTAAGGCAGCCTACGAGCAAGAGGGCAGGAGCTTGGAGCGTGAAAAAGAGCGCGAGAGCCTCATTGCTGAGCTTAAGAAGAACATAGACGAGATCGATAAAGAAGCAAATTCTGTAATAGAAAAAATCGAAAATCTAGTGCAATGAAAATAAACAAAAATAACGAGGATCAATCGAGCTTTTGGGTTTCGTACGCAGACTTGATGGCGGGTCTGCTCTTTGTTTTTATGCTGCTAATAGGCGCTGTCGTCGTAAAATACGTCCTAACTCAAAACACCCTTGAAAATAAAGAGCAAGCCATCATCGCAGCTTTAGCAAATTTAAAAGACGCTCAGGGCAAGAATTTCACCCTTGAAGAGCTAAATGACGCCCTAAAAAGCGAGCTTTCAAAGATAAGCGACGAAAACATAAATTTAAAAAAATCAAATGAAATTTTTGTCATACAAATAGACGCCCTAAAAGAAAAACTAGCCCAGCTCATAGAGGAAAACAAGGACGCAAATGCGAGCATAAAAGAGCTAAATGCGAGCATTTTTGATCTAAATCAAAAGATGATCGTGCTAAATGATGAAATTTCATCAAAAGATAGAGCGCTTAGCGACGCAAATGCAAGCGGCGAGAAAAATTTAGCCAAGATCGCCTTTTTAATCGAGCAAGTAAGCCAAAGAGAGGCTAGATATGACGAGCTTTTAAGGGACTTAAACGTCACTCGTGACAGGGTCAAAAACATAACTGGCATAAGGGTAAAAGTGATCTCCGCCTTAAAAGATAGGCTAGGAAATAGCATCGAGATCGACCCAAACTCAGGCGCGCTAAAGCTTAGCTCCTCAGTGCTTTTTGATAAGGCAAGTGCGGTCTTAAAAGAAGAGGTCAAAGAGGAGCTAAAGGCCACGCTTAGTAAGTATTTTGATGTGCTTCTAAATGATAAGGAGATCGCCTCAAACATCGATCAGATCGTCATAGAGGGCTTTACAGATAGTGACGGAAGCTACATTTACAACCTAGAGCTTTCACAAAAAAGAGCCTACGCGGTGATGGAGTTTATAAACTCATTTAGCGATGATGCGCGCCTTAGAAAGTTGCTTGTCGCAAGTGGCCGAAGCTACAACGAGCTAGTTTTTAAAGACGGAGCCGAGGACAAGGACGCTTCAAGGCGCATAGAGATCAAATTTTCACTCTCAAACAAAGAGGCTATCAACGAGATAGAGAAATTTTTGGAGTTTAAGGGTGATTGATAAAATTCGCTTAAGAGAGCGAGAATTTTGGCTTTTAAGAGATGATCTGCTAGGCGAGTTTAACGGCAATAAAGCAAGAAAGCTGGAGTATTTTTTAAAGGTCGATCTTAGCGGCGTCAAAGCCATCGTATCTCACGGCTCAAGCCAGTCAAATGCCATGTATAGCCTAAGTCTTTTTGCCAAGCTAAAAGGGCTTAAATTTTACTACGCCATCTCTCATCTAAGCTCAAATTTAGAGCAAGATCCAGTTGGGAATTTCAAATTTGCACTTGAAAATGGCATGGAAATTTTTGTAAAAGAGGAGCGTGAGAAATTTGCTAAAGAGCTAGCAAAGAGCGAAAATGCGCTCTTTATAAACGAGGGCGTGGCGCAGAGTGAGGCTGAGCTTGGTTTTATCACGCAAGCAAATGAGATCAATGAGTGGAGCAAAAAAAATGGCATAAGTCCTGATATTTTCTTGCCCTCAGGAACAGGCACAAGCGCATGCTACCTAGCAAAGCACACTGATCTTAGGGTTTTTACAGCTCCTTGTGTAGGAGACAGCGACTATCTCAAAAAGCAAATTTATGAGCTAGATAAAAACAGCAAAGTGCAAATTTTAAATCCCCCAAAGAAGTATCATTTTGGAAATTTATACAAAGAGCTTTATGAAATTTGGCTTGAAGTGTGCAAAAGTGGTGTTGAATTTGAGCTGATTTACGACCCAGTGGGCTTTATGACGCTTTTTGCAAATTTAGATAAGCTTGGGAGCGAAATTTTATATATCCACCAAGGCGGAATTTTGGGTAACATTACACAAAAACAAAGATATGAGAGAAAACTAAAAATAAAGGATCATAAATGAAATTTTTACACAGCAGCGACGCTGACTTTGAGAGTAGATTTTCGCAGCTTGTTAGACGAAGCGACAATGACATGAGTGCCGTGATGCCAGTGGTTGCAGGCATCATAGACGAGATAAAAAAAGATGGCGATAGCGCGCTTTTTTCGCAGATAACCAAATTTGATAAATTTAATGTCACAAGCAAAAACGACATAATAATCGACGTAAAAGAGATGGAAACAGCCTATAACTCGCTAGATAACGCCCTAAGGGTGGCTCTAAATTTAGCCCACGACAGGATAAAAAGCTATCACGAGCGCACAAAGCCAAGCGATTGGACTTACAAAGACGAGCACGACATCTTGCTAGGCGCTAAATACACTCCAGTTGATCGCGCTGGCCTTTATATCCCAGGCGGCAAGGCAGCATATCCTAGCTCGCTTCTCATGAACGCTATCCCAGCAATCGTTGCAGGCGTAAAAGAGATCGTAGTTTGCACTCCAGCGCCAGAGGGCAAGGTAAATCCTCTACTTCTTGCTGCGATGCATCTATGTGGCATCAAAACAGCCTTTAAAATAGGCGGCGCAAGTGCGATCGCAGCGATGGCTTACGGCACAGCAACCGTGACAAAGGTGGATGTCATCACAGGACCTGGCAATATCTATGTAGCGACTGCTAAAAAGCTAGTTTATGGCGACGTAAATATCGATATGATCGCAGGCCCAAGCGAGATAGGCGTGATCGCTGATGATAGCGCGAACCCTCGCCACATAGCGATTGATCTGCTCTCACAAGCCGAGCACGACGAGATCGCAAGTGCTTTTTTGATAACACCAGTGGAGGCCTTTGCAAGGGCAGTGCAAGGACATATAGAGGACGAGCTAAAAACACTAAAACGTGAGCCTATCGCAAGTGCTAGCATGAGAAACAAAGCCGCTATCATCGTTGCAAAAGATTTGCAGGAGTGCTTTAAACTGATGAACGAGCTTGCTGTGGAGCACCTAGAGATCGCTACAAACGACGCTTTGAGCTATATGGACGAGGTAAAACACGCTGGAGCGATATTTTTTGGACACTTCACGCCTGAAGCGATGGGCGACTATTTAGCTGGACCAAACCACACCTTGCCAACTGGCGGAAGTGCGAGATTTTACTCACCGCTTGGAGTTGAAAATTTCATGAAGCGAAGCTCTATCATCTCAGTTAGCAGAAAAGGCATCATGCACCTTGGCAAACCATGCATGCAGCTAGCTGAAGCCGAAGGACTAACAGCCCACAAAAAATCAATCGCAGTGAGACTAGAAGACTAAAAAGGGGAAAGAATTTAGGAAAAATGGCTTTTTTCTAAATTCTTTTTATAATATTTTTTGCTTTAAGAAATATTTTTGCAACTTTTTATGAAATTTATAGTAAAATCCATCACGAAACTACTAAAAAAGGAGTTGATATGAAGTTAGGAACTTATACTGCAAACCAGGCTTCAGGAAACTATTATTTAGATCAAGCTAAAAATAGCGAGAAAAAGGCGCTAAACGCCATCTCTGCAAATAGCGAGATCAAAGCATCAGGTGCAAATTTGCAAATCGCAGAGAGCTTACTTTCGCAAACAAATGTCCTAAACGAGGGCATGGCAAATGCAAACGATATGATCGGCATGCTCCAGATCGCTGACTCAACGCTTTTAAATTTAAGCGAGAGTGCGGATAAGATCGGTGAGTTATCAAGCAAGCTTTCAAACCCAGCTCTTTCAGCTAACGAGCAAAAGGGCATAAGAGGCGAGATAAATGCGCTAAAAAATGCGATGAGCGACAGCGTAAAAGAGGCTAAATTTAACGGTAAAAACGTTTTTGACGCTGAGCTTGGATTTTTCACAGGCGAGAGTACAAAAAATATAAATTTAAGCACAAATGCTCTTTTAGACGTGAAAGAGGACGGCTCAAATTCAGGTGAAATTTTGAAAAATATAAATTCACTTCGCTCAGAGATCGGCTCAACACAAAATGCTGTATTTAGAGGTATGAACGCTCTAGCTGCTAGAAGCGTAGCAAATGCTAATAGCGTAGAGAATCTTGATAGCAGCGACATCGCAAAGAGCTTGGAAGAAAATTTACAAGCAAATTTAAAGCTACATGCTGCCTCTTTAGCTAAAGCTCACGACACTACGAGCTTGGCTGCAAAACTAGATAAACTTCTAGGCGAATAAATTTTTACCGGTCTTTGGCCGGTAAAACTCTCTCTTTTTTTTATTTCTACTTTTTTAACTTATAAAACATATTTGTAAATTAAAATTTTTGGTTATTGTTTTTGGAAATTGATTGAAATTTTGTAGCAAGTGCACCCTTTTTTATCTATTTTTATAGCAAGTGTACCCTCAAAACGAAGGTTAAATTAATTATGTTTTAAGATGATAGCCATATGTAATGTTTAAAACAATTTTTGGGTACAGATGCTATAAATTTTTCAAAGAGAAAGTCCTTTAAAGGGTATAGACGCTAACAAATTTCTCAAAGATAAAAAGCCATCCAAACAAAGAGCATATATATGCCAAAATAGGGTATAGACACATACAAAAACATTAAATTCCTTACCAGCCTTTTTCACAACACTTGGGTCGCAAAAATAACTTAATTATAGACTAGAAAGTAAATTTCAGAAATTTGCATAGTTTAGATGCGGACGCCCAAAAAGGACAGGGCTTATTAGCCCTCTATGTAGTTTTTGAGTTTTCTACCAACTTTTGGGTGTTTTAGTTTTTTAATAGCCGAGCTTTCTATCTGGCGGACGCGCTCACGAGTGACGTTTAGCGCTTTGCCGATCTCTTCAAGTGTGCGGTCACTCTCATCTTCAAGCAGACCAAATCTCATCGAAATAACCGCTTTTTCGCGCTCATTTAGCTGTGAAAGCACATCGTCAATCTGCTCTCTAAGGTCACTTTTTAAAATTTGATCTATCGGTGATAGTGAAGTTTTGTCTTCAACAAAATCTCCAAATTTACCATCCTCTTCGTTTGCGATAGGAGCTTCAAGGCTGATAGGCTCTTTTGTGATCTTTATCACCTGTTTTACCTTATCAACGCTTAGTCCGACCTCTTTTGCGATGACGCTTACGTCAGGCTCTTTTCCCTCTTCTTGGAGGTATTTTCGGTTGATTTTGTTGATACGGTTTATCGTCTCTATCATGTGGATAGGTATCCTGATCGTCCTTGCCTGATCGGCGATCGCGCGCGAGATAGCCTGGCGGATCCACCATGTGGCGTAGGTTGAAAATTTATAGCCCTTTCGGTACTCAAATTTATCAACCGCCTTCATAAGGCCTATGTTACCCTCTTGAATGAGGTCAAGAAACGGCAAGCCCCTGTTTGTGTAGCGTTTTGCGATACTTACGACTAGACGGAGGTTTGACTTGGCCATTCTAGCTTTTGCTTCGTCTGAAATTTTCTTTCCGCGTTTGATCTGCTCTAAAATTTCTTTTAGTCTTGCTGGCTCAAGGTCAAAGCCTTGTTTGCTCGCCTCTTTTGTCGTAAAAAGCTTCTTGATCTCGACGTAAGTTGAGACCATCGTAGCCTCAGGCACGCGAGCTGCGATCTCTTCTTTGCTAAGCTTGATGATATCTTTTAAGATGCTTTTGTGATTTTTCTTTAGCTCGTCACTAAACATCGGCAAGCGATACTCCAAGCGTTTTAGCTCTCTGTCAAATTCATCATCGCTTTTCAGAGCCGTCTCCATTGATTTTACGATCTCGCTGATGAGTTTGCTTGTTGGACCAAGATCCATTAGCTTCTCTTTTAAAATTTTCTTTTTAAACGCAAGCGTCATCTTTGAAGCTGTGTCGTCGCTTTCTACTTTATCTTGCTTGTTTGCGGTCTTTAACCACTCTTTTTTAGCCTTTTCAAGGGCTTTAAAGCTCTCTATAACTTTTTCTGCGCGTTTGTCGTTTTTGGCTGATTTTTTAGGAGTTTCGTTCTCTTCGTTCTCTTCATCCTCTTCGTCTATATCCTCTTCGCCATCTTCATTTTCGCTCTCGTCTTCAAAGCTTTTGAAAAGCTCTTTTACGCGGCGCTCTCTATTGATAAGTGGCTCTTTGTAATCAAGTATGAAATCGATCAAAAATGGCACCGAACAAAATGCATCGATAATGATATCTTCGCCAAGCTCGATCCTCTTGCTGATCTCGACCTCTTCTTCTTTTGTAAGAAGTGCGATCTGACCCATCTCTCGTAGATACATCCTTACTGGACTATCTGATCTTGACCACTCTAAAAGGTCGCTCTCACCTGAAAGATCGAGATCTTCGTCGATATCTTGGTCGCTTCTTTGAGCATTTTCTTGACGTTTTTTAGCATCAGCTAAATTTCTAAGTTTTGCAGCCTCAGCAGACGTGATGAGCTGGACTTTGTTTGTTTTTGCTAGTTGTTCTATCTTTTTTACTACCGTAGCCGTCGGAGCTTTGTCTAATAATTTTACTAATTTTTCGTATGTCAAAAAGCCTTTTGCATTTTCAACAAAAAGCTCTTCTATCTGAGAAAAAGAGTCTTTTGCGGCGCTCATAAATTTCCTTTCAAATCGTATCATTGTGATTTAAGCGTTGGTTAAAAGAAAGTGGATTATACCCAAAATTTTTTAAAAGTGTATAAAAAGAAAGTTGGAACGATGATTGCTTAGTAATTCTAAAAAATCAAATTTTGATTAGGAAAATTTATGCAAAATGGTTATTATCAAGCCACTGCTGGCATGGTAACGCAGTTTAACAGACTAAATGTCATCTCAAACAACCTTGCAAATGTAAATACGATCGGCTACAAGCGAAACGACGTAGTTATCGGCGACTTTGCGAGAATTTTTAAAGAGACGCAAGATGAGCTTCCGCTTAAAAATCACACAAAAGACGGAGCTAAATTTCTAAATAGAACGCTTGACCGCGTACCACAAGTGAGCGAAGAATATACTGACTTTAGCGCTGGTGGCTTTAAATATAGCTCAAACACGCTTGACTTTGCGATAAAAAGAGAGGACGCATTTTTCTTAGTCGATACTCCAAATGGCGTAAAACTTAGCAAAAATGGCTCTTTTAGCCTTGACGCGGACGGATATATCGTCACAAAAGAGGGTTACAGGGTGCTGCCAAGTGGCTATGAAGCGCAAAATCCAGGTCAAAGAGGCATCCAAGTGCCACAAGGCGAGGTGCTAACTGTTGATAAAAATGGAAATTTATACTCAAATAACAATCAATTTTCTAAATTTTACATCGCTCAGCCAAGAGAGATAAGAGACCTTAAAAAGGTCGGCGACAATCTCTTTGAGAGTAGAAATTTTGACGACATAACCGAGCTTGACGAGGCTGACAGCGTGATGCAAGGATATGCTCAAATGTCAAACGTAAATCCAGTCTTAGAAATGGTGGGTCTAATAGAAACCCAGCGCTTAGTTGATATGTATCAAAAGGTTATGACAAGCCACATGACTGACCTTAACCAAGATGCTGTTCAAAAACTAGCCCTAAAAGCTTAATAAAAGGATAAAACTATGATGAGATCACTTTACACTGCGGCCACTGGCATGATCGCCGAGCAGACGCAGATAGACGTAACCTCACACAATATCGCAAACGTAAATACCTATGGATATAAGAAAAATAGAGCTGAATTTGCTGACCTTATGTATCAAGTCATGGAGTACGCAGGCACGGCTACTAGCCAAACTACTACAAGCCCGACAGGCATCGAAGTAGGCCTTGGCGTGCGCCCAACAGCGATAAATAAAATTTTCTCTCAGGGCTATTTTAAAGAGACTAGCAACAACCTAGATATGGTCATAGCTGGCAACGGCTTTTTTCAAATTCAACTCCCTGATGGCACGACGGCTTACACTAGAAATGGCGCATTTAAGCTTGACGCAAATGGCACGATCGTAAATAGCGACGGCTACCAGCTCATCCCTCAGATCACAGTCCCTGCAAATGCGACGCAAATTTCAATAGGCACAGACGGCACCGTCTCAGTGCTTCAAGCTGGCGAAACCGATATGGCTCAGATAGGTCAGATCGAGCTAGCAAATTTCATAAACCCAGCCGGTCTTCACTCGATGGGCGATAACAACTACCTTCAAACAAGCGCTAGCGGCGACGTGGTGGTAGGTGTAGCAGGTCTTGACGGACTTGGCACCATTAGACAGGGCTTTGTCGAGATGAGTAACGTGCAGCTTGTTGAAGAGATGACTGATCTCATCACCGGTCAGCGCGCATACGAGGCGAACTCAAAGGCGATAACTACGAGCGATTCGATGTTAGAGATAGTAAATGGACTTAAAAGGTAGGTGATATGGACGCGACTTTGGCTATTGTTGGACTTATACTCGTTGCTTTTACGCTTGATGTTTTTTACTTTTCACATAAGACCCCAAAGGGCAAGGGCCCCAAAAGTCAGGTGCATTAAATTTATAGAGCATTGTAAATTTGGCAGTCTTCGTCGTTGCCTAGCTCGCAGGACTTGCCAAAGTACTTTTTGGCTAAATTTTTATCGCCTTTTGCTTCAAAATAGATAACCCCAAGGTTGTGGCAAGCATCTGCAAAGCCCATTTCGCAAGCTTTTGCAAAGAGTTTGCTAGCTCTTTTTTGATCTTTTTCTACGTATTTTCCGCTATGAAGCATCATACCAAGGCTATTGCAGCCAGCAGGGTGGCCCAGATCGCAGCTTTTTTCAAAAAGCTCTTTTGCCTTTTTGGCATCTTGCTCTACGCCATTTCCGTCATAGTATAAAAGCCCAAGGCCGTAGTATCCGTCGCCATCTTTTAGCTCGCAAGCTCTTAAAAATAGCTCTTTTGATTTTTGATAGTTTTTATCTAGCGTATAGACAAAGCCAAGCCTTGCGCAGCCAAAGCCGTCGTTTAGCTCGCAGCCCTTTTGGTAAAATTTGGCTGCATTTTTGTTATTCACATCTTTTATGTAGTCCATGTCGTATAGCACGCCTACGCTACTGCAAGCGCCTGCGTGTTTTAGCTCGCAAGCTTTTTTGTAAAACTCGCCCGCTTTTTGGTAGTTTTTGCCCTCTTGAAATTTATTACCAAGCTCAAAGCAGCTTTTAGCGTCGTTGTTTTCGCACCTAGACTCAAGCGTTTTTGTCTCTAAATTTACGCCCCACAAAAGCACCGCAGAGGCTAAAAATAAAACGACCTTTTTCATTGCTTGCCTTTTTAAAAATTTAAATAAGTTTAGATAAAAAGCTTTAAATTTATAGTAAATATCAAATTTAATACCCAAGCTTATCTAGTAAATTTCTCATATCACAGCCCTTTTTAAAGCCTAACTCGCATGATCTTTGAAAGTAGCTTTTGGCAGTCGTTTTGTCCTCTTTTTTGCCGTTATCTAAAAGCGCGTAGTTTAAAAATCTTGCATATCTATTTAATATGATAGTTTGATTAAGCTCGCTACCCACGTCGTTGTAACCATTTAGATAGATGAGCGCAGCGCTGTAACAACCCTCTTTTATATCATTTTCGCAAGCTAGTAAAAATATCTTTTGTAGCTTTTTAAAATCTTTATCATTGCTTGATGAGTTATAAATTTTTACAGCGGCCTTGTAACAGCTCGTTAAATTTGCTCTTATATCGCCCTCGCTTTGGCACATCTCGTCTAAATTTTCTGCATTTAAAAGCATAATGAGGGATAAAAACAAAATCAAATTTTTCATAAACGCTCTTTAGTGAAAATATCTAACGATCTCGCAAGCCTCTTTAAGGCCTAGTTTGCAAGCTTTTTTAAGCTCTTTTTCTGCCAACTTTTTATCCTTTTTTGTGCCTATGCCATGATAGCAAAAGTATGCAAGATGTTTGCACCCACTTGCGCTATCTAGCCTGCACGCTTTGTTGTAGTATCTAAACGCCACTTCATCATCTTTTTCTACGCCAAGTGCGTCGTCGTAAAGGCTGGCTAGGTTATTGCAAGCATCGGCAAAGTCAAGCTTGCAAGCTTTAAAATAGAGCTTACTGGCCTTTTCATACTCTTTTTGCTCTTGATATAAGCTCGCTAGGTTGTAGCAAGAGATGCTAAAGTCGCTATCACAAGCCTTTTTGTAAAGTTTTATCGCTTCTTTGTAGTCGCGCTTTACGCCAGGGGTGTTGTGGTATAAAACCGCTAGGTTGTAGCACCCTTCATAGAAATTTTGCTCGCAAACTTCTTTGTAAATTTTAGCAGCCTTTTTGTAGTCTATTTTTACTCCGCTGCCGTTATTATATAAAACTGCGATGTTAAAACAGCTTTGAACAAGCGTAAGATCGCAGCCCTTTTTAAAAGCATCTAAAGCCATTTTGTATTCTTTCATCTCTTGATACTCAACACCAAGGTTGTGGCAGGCAAATTTATTGCTCTCATCGCAAGCTTTGTTAAGAATTTCTAGTGATTTTGTCGCGTCTTTTTTTACGCCAAGTCCGTTTTTATAAAACTCAGCCAGATAGATGCATGCGTCTAAATTTTTAACCTCGCACTCACTTTTGTAAATTCCAAATAGCCTTTTATACTCATCATCGCTGTATCTGCGACTAAAATCAATGCAGTTATCCTCGATATTACAGCTATTTGCTTGAGGGATTTTGATCTTTGGATTTGTTGTTAAGGCTATTAAATTTAGTGTTAAAAATATTAGTAAAACTATCTTTTTCATAGAAATTTTCTTTATAAATTTTGTTGTTATTTTATAAAATTTAGTTTTAAAATGCGAGTAATTAGTTAAATTTATAAAAGCAAAAACGCCTCTTTAAATTTAAATTTTTAAATTTTTGCTAATATTTTGGCTTTTTATGAAGGTAAAATTTGACATTTAACTACGTTTTTAAACTATCCATTCCTATCTTTATGGGCTATTTTCCGCTTGGTGTCGCCTTTGGCGTGCTGGCAAAGAGCATGGGAGTGAGCGTATTTATCGCCATGGCGCTTAGCATGCTTGGATACGGCGGAGCAGCGCAGTTTATGATGCTCTCGCTCTTTAGTGTGGGCACGAGCTATGTTGAGGTCTTTATCGTGAGCTATCTTGTAAATTTGCGTCACACTTTTTATGGAATTTCACTTTTAAAAGAGTATAGCGGGATTAAATTTAGGCTTTTAAACATCGCTTTGCTAACAGATGAGACCTTTGCGATATTTAAAAATTTGGGGCTAAAAGATGCAAGTGATCGAAGTTTTGTCTTTACCTGGCTAAATCTTTTATCTTGGTCATACTGGGCGGCTGGAACGCTACTTGGTGCGATACTTGGCGATTTTATAAAGACCGATACAAGGGGACTTGAGTTTAGTTTGACCTCGCTTTTTATAGTGGTCGTCATCGAGATGTTTAAAAGTGATAAAAACTACCGCGTGCTCTTTGCAGCAGCCTTTTTTGGCGTGCTTGGAGTGAGCCTGTTTCCAGCTAAATTTGTGCTGGTTGGCTCGATGGCGCTTTGTTTTGTATTTTTGCTTTTGTTTAAGGATAAAATTTGATAAGTGTAAGTTCAAGCGAGATGGTGCTTTTTGTAGCGGTGCTTTTAAGCGCCTTGGCTACTTTTATAACGAGGGCGACGCCGTTTTATGCGTTAAGAAACTATAAGCCAAACCCTTATTTAGACGCCATTGAGAAGCACATGGGTATGATGATAATGGTCGTTTTGGTCTGTTACGGGCTAAAAGATACGAAATTTAGTGAGTTTCCATATGGCTTAAGCGAGATAGTGGCGGTTTTTACGGCTGTTTTGGTGCATTTGAAATTCAAAAATGCCCTTCTTAGCATAGTCGTTTCGACTGGAATTTATATGCTTTTGATAAGAATTTTTTAAATAAATATAAATTTTGAAAATTAATAAATTTTTTAAATATATGACGTTATAATGCTCTAGCAAATTTTAATGCAAAGGAGCTAAAATGCGTTTAATTTTTAAGGCGGTGTTACTCATGATTTTAGGTGCTACTTTAGCGGTTGCTAAGCCAACCATCTACATCCTAGCTACTGGTGGAACGATAGCAGGAAGCGGCTCAGGCTCGCTTGACTCTAGCTATACTTCTGGAACTGTTACGGTTGATAAACTTATCGCAGCCGTGCCAGATATCAACAAGATCGCTACCATAAAAGGCGAGCAAATTTCAAATATCGGCTCACAAGATATGAACAACGAAGTTTGGCTTAAGCTTGCAAATAGAATAAATGAGCTTCTAAACAGCGGCAAAGCCGATGGTATCGTCGTTACTCACGGCACAGACACTATGGAGGAGACAGCTTACTTTCTAAATTTAGTCGTCAAAAGCGACAAACCAGTTGTGCTTGTAGGTGCGATGAGAAATAGTGGCTCACTAAGCGCAGATGGCCCGCTAAATTTATTTAACGCTGTAAACGTTGCTATCAGCAAAGATAGCGTAGGTAAGGGCGTTGTAGTTGTTATGAATGACGAAATTCACGCGGCTCGTGAGGTGACAAAAACTAACACTACAGGCGTTGATACATTTAAATCACCAAACAGCGGCAAAATAGGCACAGTCTTTTACGGCAACGTAAAATACTATATGAATCCGATCAGAAAACACACAGCAAGCTCAGCTTTTGATCTAACTGGCGTAAAAGAGCTTCCAAAGGTTGATATCATCTACTCTCACGCAAATGACAACCCTGACTTTGTAAATGTGGCTGTTAAAAACGGCGCAAAAGGTATCGTTAGCGCTGGTCTTGGCAACGGCAACCCTTACTTTAGCGTACTTGACGCACTTGGCGAGGCTTCAAAAGCTGGCGTAGTGGTAGTTCGTGACTCACGTGTGGGAAGCGGCGAGACAACTATGAATGGCGAAGTTGATGACGCAAAATACGGCTTTTTAACAAGCGACAACCTAAACGCTCAAAAAGCTAGGGTGCTTTTGATGCTTGCTCTTACAAAAACAAGCGACAAAGCTAAAATTCAAGAGTTTTTCTTAACTCACTAAGCTTAATTTTAGCGGAGATATCGCGAGTGCTTTTAAGTGAGCTTTGATTTTTCTCATTTGGTAGAAAAATTACGCGTAATATTTAAAATCATCTCACGATATCCGCTTTTTATTGTGCGGAGCTGTTAAATTTATAGCTCCGCCCTCTCTTTTTTAAAATTCACACTAAAATTTAAGGCTCTAAAATGGGTATCAGCGCGCACTACTACGCCTACTTGCAAGATGATATAGAAAAGATCAAAAATGGCGGCGGCGGAGAGCTTTTGGACGAATACGACTTGAATAATTTTTGGGACGCGATGTGTAAGATGCTAACTGGTAAAAATTTCAAGCAGAGGCTTAAGACTGGCGATATTTTTAGCTCAAATGAGCCTTTTAGCTGGGCAATTTTTGGGCGAAGTGCCTTAAACGAAGAGCTAAGCGAGATGATCTCTTATACTAACGTTTCGGATGTAAAAGAGGTAGCTAGGGCGATGAAAAATGTTGAGATTAGCGCACTTTTAGCAAATATAAATTTAAAAGAATTTGCTAGTTCAAACACTTATCCTGATATCTTTGGGAGCGAGAGCGAATTTGAAGATATAATGGCGAGCTTAAGAGAGCACTTCGCTGGGCTTTTAAATTTTTATCAAAATGCCGCCGACAAAGGGCTTGGCGTGATAACAGTAATAGCCTAAATTTCTAAATTTTTAGTGGGCTATTTTGTGGTTTAAATTTAGCCAGCTTTAAAGGCAATTAAATTTATAGAGTGCCTACGTGGCAAAAGATAAATTTGCCATCTAGGTTGCGAAACAGATACAAAATCGCCTTTGTTTTTGCACTAAATTTATTAAATTTTCTAGATAAAAATGTCCTAGCTCTAAAGCCAAATTTCTCACGTCCAAAAGCAAGCTAAATTTGCTAATAAAGCCTTCTTTTATCATAAATTTATAGATTTTGATTTAGCATTTGACTAAAATTTCAAGGCATCTCATGAATTTCCTGCTATTTTTTATCACCCTTGCACCTATCTCTCTGATGCCAGGCATCAACATGACTTATGCGATGAGCGTTGGTATGAGCTTTGGCTACAAGCACTCGTTTTTCGTGATGGCTGGGCAGCTTTTAGCGATCACGTTTGTCTCGTTTAGCTGCATGCTTGGCGTGGGAGCGGTGCTGCATCATTTTGAATACGCATTTAAGGCGCTAAATATCATCGCAGGCCTTTATATGCTCTATCTTGGTGTGATGCTCTTTTTTGGCAAGGGCGAACTTAGCATCACAAATGTCTCAAATTTGCCAAGCAAAAAGCAGATGTTTATAAATGGCCTCATCGTTAGCGTCTCAAACCCAAAGGCGTGGATATTTTTCTCAGCCTTGCTGCCTACATTTTTGGATAAAGATGACCCTTTTAGTCTCACTCGCATGTGCGTTATCACCGTAACGCTCGTTTTCATCGAGTTTTGCGCGCTAAATATCTACGCACTTGGCGGAGCTATGCTAAAGAAATTTTTACAAATACACCTAAGGCTACTTGAAATTTGCACTGCCATCATCGTCTGCACGATCGGCATGCTCTTGCTTTTTAGATAAATTTATCCCCTTTTTACCTAGCTTGGCTAAAATTTGTCCAGTTTGCACTACATTTTTAGCAAAAGGATAATAGATGAAAAAATTTCTATTTATATTTACAAATCAGCCATATAGCGGTACGGATAACGCTTACAACGCACTAAGGCTGGCTAGAGCGCTAAAAGAAAAGGGCGAAGATGTTAGGATCTTTCTCATGAACGACGCAGTCGATCTTGCGCGAAATAGCACCAAAAAGCCAGAAAACTACGACGTTGATCTAGTAGCGATGCTAAAAGAGCTATACGCTGGTGGCGCGATGCTTAAGGTTTGTGGTAGCTGCCAAACAAGGTGCGGTTTGCATGTGGGAGAGCCTTATTTTGAGGCTGAGGTGAAAGGCAGCATGGATATCTTGTCCGAGTGGGTGAGAGAGTGCGATCAGGTGATGACATTTTAGAGCAAAAAGGAGAATTTATGAGTTTGACATTTAGTGTAAAAAATAAAAAGAAGCTGCTTGGCGGATACGCAAAGGCGCTAAGTGAGCGTGAAATTTCAGCTCTTGTTGAGGGACTTTTCTTTTTTAACAGTGAGCAAGAGGAGCCAAGGGCAAGTGAACTGGGTGCTGACGTGATGATAGCAGGCGTGTGGCAAAAGAGTGCTCGTGGCTTTGAGCTAAACTACGAAGATGGCGAGTATATCGTGCGAGTTTATACTCCAAGTGGCGTCGGAGACTGGCAGATCGCACTTGAGCTACTGTCAAAACTTTCAGCCCAAACTGGCTCAAAAATAGAGTGCGACAACGAAAAAATTTATGATAGTGAGCAAATTTTAAAATTTGACTACGAGGCTGACATCATGTGGGGGCTTGAGGCGTTAAAAGATGCAAAAGAGAAAAATCAAACGCTTTATATCTCTGGCGTTGAGCGAGACGTGGCGTTTGATGCGGTTATGGTAGATGAAATTTTTGCTAGTGCCAGCCCTGCGGCTAAATTTGATGAGATGATGAGGCAGGTGCAGTATCTTGACGCATATAGCGCAAAAGAGCACCTCTATCAAGACAAAGACGGCAACGAAATTCTTGGCACATATACGCTTAGTGAAAATTTACCGACCATTTTGCCTTATGCTCCATCTCCGTCGTGGCAGGCACAAGAGGCGCTTGGAGATCGCAAGGTCTCGCGCTGGGTGCTTACGCTAGTTGTGGGCGTGGATGATAGTGACGCGCACGTGCTTGATGAGTGCGAATATGGAGCTTTCATGGCAAATTTACCAAAAGAGAAATACCGCTTCATTGACGCTGCAAACGTGCTTGTTGAGCCACTTAGTGAAGATGAGATGAAAGAGATTTTACAAAAGGCCAAGGCTTAAATTTATTAAACCCCAAAAAATGTAAATTCACCTCAGACTTGCTTAAAACTTAAGCCAGTTTAAGTGCATTTTTAAGCTCATAAAAGCCAGAATTTTACTGACTATGCCGCTTTTTGAGTATGATACGCATGGTTTAAAAAGGATAAAAATGAAAATTTTAAAGGCTATTTTAGTGGCGGCATCAGCGATTTGCTTTCTAAATTCGGCCATTTTACCGCAAAGCGACTGGAGCAAAAAGGATCTAAAAGGCAAGGTCAAAAGCATGACGGCTACGGAGTACGAATACTCTATAGACGGCTCTGGCACGCTAGAAAATACGCGCGTGAAGCGGACGGAGTTTAACGAAAACGGCTATATAGTGCAAGAAACCGAGCATATAAACGGCGTACCAAATAGCTCGGTTTTGTTTGAGTATGGCAAAGACGGACTAGTGCGCAAAAAATATCAAGATAGCGCCGTTTATCTCTACGAATACGAATTTGACGGCGAAAATTTAGTCGCGACGGCTAAAGAGCAGTATATCGAGGATAGATTTTACCCGCGCACGGAGAAAACTACTTACGGCAAGGACGGCAAAATGATCGCTCGGGCTGTGTATTCGGGCAGGGAACTAGTGATAGACGATAGCTACGTCTACGACGAAAAGGGCACTTTAACGCGGATAGAAGATAATATGGAGCCGCGGCACGGCATAGAGATAAGCTTCGAGCGCAAGCCAAACGGCGAATACGAAAAAATCACGCAAACTCCGAACTCAAAATGGGTTTATTACTACGCCGCAAATGGCGATGAAATGGAGTATACGTCGGTAAATTACTTCGGCTCTGAGGCAAAAATCTGGCAAATCTTGCAGTTTAAGGATATAAGCAGGGACGGGCGGGGAAATTTGACGCATAAAACCTCGGTCAAATTTAAGCCAGCGGACAAATACTACGAAAACGGCGACATAACAGAGATCGGCCTATACAAAAAGCTACAAATCAGCTACGAATACTACGAATAAAATAACCGCTCTTAAATTTACAATCCTGCTGGCGGAGGCTAGCTGGCTTGATAAAACTGAGCATAGACATTAAACTGCTAAACTAGGCGGTGCATGTTTTTATTTTTGCTTTTTAGCCATTTTGCCGCTAAATTTAGTAAGACTTAAATTCTTAGCTCATGCACATCGTTTAAAATACCTTAAATTTACCCACACTAACCGATAGCTGCCGAGTTTTGATTATTTATTTAGCTTCTTTTGGTTAAAATCAGCCCAAATTTACAAAACTAAAGGTTAAAAATGAAACAAGGCAAAGTTTGGAAATTTGGCGATAATATCGACACTGATATCATCATCGCCGCAAGATATTTAAATACTTCAGACGAAAAAGAACTAGCAAAACACATCATGGAAGACGCTGATCCTAAATTTAGCTCAAAAATAGCAAAAGGCGACATCATCGTAGCTGGCGAAAATTTTGGCTGCGGCAGCTCAAGAGAGCACGCCCCATTAGCGCTAAAAGAGGCTGGCATAGCAGCTGTTGTGGCTAAAAGCTTTGCGAGGATTTTTTATAGAAATAGCTTTAACACAGGGCTTTTGATACTTGAGATAAAAGAAACTGATGAGATAAACGAGGGCGACACGCTAAAGATCGACGTAGATAACGGTGTCATCGTAGATGAAAGCACAAAAAAAGAGTATAAATTTAACGCTATCCCGCCATTTATGCAAGAGCTTTTAAACGCTGGCGGCCTTATTGAGTACGCAAAAGCGAAGATGAACTAAGGAGCGGCGATGAAAAACTATAAAATTTGCGTTATAAAAGGCGATGGTATCGGTCCTGAGATCATCGACGAGGCGATAAAGGTTTTAGATGTCGTAAGTGCCGAGTTTGGTATCAAATTTGAGTATGACTACAAGCTTATGGGCGGCGCAGCCTGCGACGTTTTTGGCGAGCCACTGCCAGATGAGACGCTAAGCTCAGCACTTAGTAGCGACGCTGTGCTTTTTGGAGCGATCGGCGGCGAGAAATGGGACAGCCTACCAAGACACCTAAGGCCAGAGAGCGGGCTTTTAAAGATCAGAAAAGAGCTAGAAGCTTATGCAAATTTACGCCCAGCCATCATCTTTGACGAGCTAGTGGATGCTAGCACGCTAAAGCCAGAGGTTTTAAAGGGCGTTGATTTTGTCGTGGTTCGCGAGCTAACTGGTGGGCTTTATTTTGGACAGCCTAGAGAAAAAGGCGAAGATAGAGCGTTTAATACGATGGTTTATTCTAAATTTGAGATCGAGCGCATCGCAAAGATCGCCTTTGAGACGGCTATGCTTCGCAAGAAAAAGGTCTGCATGGTCGATAAGGCAAATGTCCTTGAGACAAGCCAGCTTTGGCGCGAGGTGACTAGCGAGGTGGCAAAGGGCTATCCTGAAGTAGAGCTTAGCTTTATGTATGTCGATAACGCAGCGATGCAGCTAGTAAGGGCGCCAGCAAATTTTGACGTCATACTGACTGAAAATTTATTTGGCGACATTTTAAGTGACGAAGCGAGCATGGTTTGTGGCTCGATAGGACTTTTACCAAGCGCTAGCATGGGCGGCAAAGTGGGAATTTATGAGCCTATTCATGGCTCAGCTCCAGACATCGCAGGGCAGGGCATAGCAAATCCGATCGCGACCATTTTAAGCGCAGCGATGATGCTAAGATACGCATTTGGCGAGAGTGAGGCGGCAAATGCTATAGAAAATGCCGTAAAAACAGCTCTTGCAAAGGGATATAGAACAAAAGATATCGCCGCTTTTAACGCAGTTGAGGTTTGCTCAACAAGCGAGATAGGCGACGTGATAGCAGGATTTATCAAAAATGAAAAACACAATCACTGAAGCACTGATCTACGAGGCTCAAGGGCTAAAAGACGATGCGCTTGAAATTTACAAGAACATCTTAAAACAAGACCCGTCAAACAAGGACGCCCTTAGCGCGATAAACCGCCTTAGCGGACTTCGCAAAGAGCGCGCGATAAAAAATGAGCAGATGAAAGAGTTTTTTATCAGGATGAAAAGTGACGAAGAGATAAATGAATTTAAAAGGTGGTTGATAAGATTATGAAGCTTGATGATATCGCTAGGATGGCTATTAGTGAGGTTAGTGCCGAGCTTGAGAAGATAGAGGCGTTACAAAGTAAAAAGCAAGAAGAGCTTGAGCGAGAAAATTTAAAAAAAGAGCTTTTGGCTATGGAGGCTAGGGAGCAAGAGACGGCCGATGAGCCAGAGATAGAGGTAAATTTGCAAAGCGAGCCAGAGCTAAAGGTGGCGCAAATTTCGCCAAATAGCAGGGAGATAAGCGAGGAGGAAATTTTCTTGGCAAACCTTGCTGAACGTATAGAGGTGCTTTTTGAAGGGCTTAAGCAAACTAGCGAGCAAGAGCTTAGCCAAAGGCTCGAGCTAACGACTAAATTTTTAGAATTTACCCTTGCAAACATCGAAAATAGACTCCAAAATCTCTCAAAATAATAAATTTGAGGCAAAAACTGGTACAAGCATTTACAAAAATAGCGAGCTAGACTTTTTTAGGTCGCTATTTGCCCCTTTTGGCAAGCGTGTCTATCTAGTCGGAGGCTGCGTAAGAGACGCGCTTTTGGGACGAGAAATTTATGATTATGACATCGAAGTTTATGATATAGAGCCTGCTAAATTTGACGAGCTGATGGCTAGCATAAAGGCTAGTGGCGTTGGCAAAAGCTACTTCATCTACAAATACAAAAACTACGATCTTGGCTTGCCACGAAGCGAGAGCAAGACCGGAAATTCGCACAAAGACTTTGCCGTAAGCTACATAAATGATCCAAGTCTTGCAAGTCTTAGGCGTGATTTTACGGTAAATGCCATGATGATGAATATCTTTAACGGCGAAATTTTAGATTTTCACGGTGGCAAAAAGGACCTTGCGAGCAAGACGCTAAGGCACATCGATAGTGAGAAATTTAAAGAAGATCCGCTAAGGGTGCTTAGAGGCGTGCAGTTTAGCGCTAGGCTTGGTTTTAGCATAGCTAACGAGACGCTAGAGCTTATGAAAACGCTTGATTTAGCGCATCTAAGCCGTGATAGGATAAATACAGAGCTCATTAAATTTTTTAGGGCAAAAGAGCTTGAAAAAGGGGCGTTTTATCTTTTTGTGCTTGAGCTTTTTAAAGAAATCTTTGGCGTGGAGATTTGCGAAAGTGATGACTTTTTGGCTGAGCTAAAGAGTGCTAGGAAATTTGTAGATGACGAGAGGTTGTTTTTGTATATGCTTTTTGGAGAATTTGAGCTTGACGCAAAGGAAATTTTAGAGAAAATGCGCCTGCCAAAGAGTTATTTTTCTATCTTAAAAGAGCCATATTTTAAAGATATGCCAAGTGACGCAGAGATGATGCAAATCGCGCTAAATATGCCTTTAAAATCATGGCTTGGAGCTTATAATAAAGAGCGCATAGAGCGTGCAAAAGAGCTTGGAGTTTATGAGGCTAAATTTGACGCAAAGGTCGATGTGAGTAAGATTTTATCGGCTGGCTTTAAAAATGAGTTGATCTCCGCTGAGATAAAACGTGCTCAGGAGCTTGAAATTTCAAGATATCTTAGCAAGCGCAAATTTAGGAAATCTTAATCTTTAAAACTCTTAAAAGCCCATTTTGGCTAAAATGAGCTAGTTTATAACACTTTTTAAGGCAAAAATAAATTTATGTTTAACATAGTCCTAGTCCATCCTCAGATACCGCAAAACACCGGAGCTATCGGCAGAATGTGCGTAAATGCAAATTTAAAGCTGCACATCGTTAAGCCAACGGTCTTTGACCTGAGCGAAAAGGCGGTTAGACGGGCAGGGCTTGATTATTGGAAAATTTTAGATCCAAAAATTTGGGGAAGCCTAGACGAGTTTTTGGTGGCAAATTTAAGCCACAAAGAGCGATTTTTCTTTGCTACGACAAAAACAAATAAGCTTTACTATGACGCTAAATTTGAGCCAGGGGATTTTATATTTTTTGGCGGAGAGAGCACGGGACTGCCAAGAGAATTTATGGATATAAATTTTAAAAATGCCATAACGATCCCGATGGGAAAAGAGGGCAGGAGCTTAAATTTAGCCATGAGTGCTGGCATCATCGCGTATGAGGCGATCAGACAAAACATCTCTAAATTTGACTTTAGGAGTGAGGTTTGAGAGCGCTCTTTGCATTAGTTTTCGCCGTTTTGATAGCGTTTGCAAGTGAGATAAGCATCGCAACTTATAACGTGCAAAATTTATTTGACTGCAAGGATGATGGCAGCGAATATCCTGACTTTAAATCTGGCACTTCAAAGTGGGACTGCGAGGCGGCTAGCTCAAAACTAAAAAGGACAAGACAGGTTATAGATGCCATAGATACCGACATCATCGCACTTGAAGAGGTTGAAAACGAGCAGGTTTTAAGGGCTTTGGTTGATGGCGGTGAGTATAAATTTATAGCCTTTAGCAAGGCAAAAAACTCTCCAGTTGGGCTGGCTCTTGTGTCAAAGATAAAGCCAAGTGGCAGTGAAATTTTTGAAGTGCCAAATGTAAAAACTAGAAACATTTTAAAGGTCGTTTTTGAGGTGGAGGGTAAGAAATTTAGCGTTTTTGTTAATCACTTCCCAGCTTATAAAAACGGCATAAATATGCAAAAAAAGGCTGAAAGAACGCTAAGGGTTGCTCTTGGCGATGAGCAAAATGCTATTGTTTTGGGCGATTTTAACTCACCTTATGGACAAAAATCTATCCTTAATGGTATCATCGCAACTCGTGGTTTTTACGATCTTTATAGCTTTTTAGCTCCAAAAGATAGATACTCTCATGCAGTTCATGGCAAAAAGCGAGCCATTGATCACGTTTTGCTCTCGCCTAGCTTTATGGCAAACGGCGATCTAAGCTACATTGATGGCAGTTTTGAGGTCTTTAAGCCAAGCTTTGTGGTTGATGAGCATGGCTTTGCAAATAGCGATCTTTACTCAGATCACTTTGCGCTTAAATTTAAAATCTCAACCAAACCAAGTCCCGCTAAAAGTGGTATGCTTGCGAATGAAAATTTGAAAAAAGAAGCTAAAAAAGTAGAGGATCAAAACTATAAAAAAGCTGACATTGACGCGATTTTTGCAAATCCTGAGGATGTGCCAGCGCTAGTTGAAAGAGCCGTTGTCATCTTAAAAGATAAACATGGCTTTATCGTCTCGAAAAATCGCCGTGGAATTTACGTTTTTGATCCTAAAAATAGTGTCGGCGTGGGCGATGAGCTTGACATTTTGATTAGGCGAGTGAAATTTTACAAAGAGGCGCTTGAAGTGAGCTCTTATGAGATCATAAATGAGCATGGCACAAAAGATGTGAGTGAAAATTTACTTGATAGCTCAAAACTAAGTGAGGCTAGAAGTGGCGACGTGATCGCTAAAATTTCAGGCAAGCTGGAGAGTGGCTACTTGCATACACCACATGGTAAGATCAGGGTTTATAGCAAAAAAAGGCTAAAAGATGGCGAGTATAGCTTTGAGCGAGCGAGGGTGAAAATTTATAAAAACGAAAAAGAGATCGTTGTGGAGTAGATGGTGCAAATTTTAGATATTTTTATGATCGCAGCGTTTGTTTTGTTTGTGATATTTATGATAAGAGGCGTCATTTTGCAGGCGCAAGAGAAGGAGAAAGCAAGAGAGATGATAAGAGAAAAAAGAGAAAATTTTAATAAAAAGAGTGAGATATGAAAGAACTATTACTAGAGATCGGAGTCGAGGAGCTCCCAGCGATACCATTTTTAAGGGAGCTGCCAAACATCAACGCTAAATGGCAGGCTGTGCTTGAAAAATATAACATCAAAAGCGAGTTTAAATTTTACTACACGCCGCGCCGTTTGGTCTTTTTCCATGAGAAATTCCCATTAGCTCAGCCAGATAGTGTGGCTAGCTTCGTTGGCGCGCCAAAGCAAGTAGCGCTAAAAGACGGAGCTTTTACAAAGGCAGCGCTTAGCTTTGCAAATAAATGTGGCATAAGCGAGAGTGAGCTTAAATTTAAAGAGATAGACGGCAAAGAGGTGCTTTACTACGAAAAAGAGGTGAAGGGCGAGCCGGTTGCTAAGATAATGGGCGACATGGTCGAGGAGTTTTTAAAGAGCCTTAGCTTTGGCAAGTCTATGCGCTGGGGCAACGGCGAATTTGAGTTTATACGTCCGATAAGATCGTTTTTGTGTTTGCTGGGCGATGAGGTCATTAAATTTAACAAATTTGGCGTAGAGAGTAGCAACTCTACCTATCCTCATAGAAGCATCAGCTACGACAAGATAAAAATTTCAAATATAAAAGAGTATTTTGATGGCTCAAAGAGCCGTGGCGTCGTGCTTGAGGCAGACGAAAGAGAAAAGATAATCCTTGATGAATTTGAAAAGATCAGCCAAAAAAGCGGGCTAAAGATCGAGATCGATAAAGACTTGCTAGCTGAAGTAGTGGCGATCACTGAGTATCCAACAGCGCTTCTTGGCTCGTTTGAAGAGGAGTTTTTGGAGGTGCCAAGCGAGGTCATCATCACTTCTATGAAAGAAAATCAGCGCTATTTCCCAGTCTTTAAAGATGGCAAGCTCGCAAATGGCTTTGTTGTCGTTAGTAACGCCATAACGCAAGATTACTCACTCATTATTAAAGGCAACGAAAAGGTGCTAAGAGCAAGACTAAGTGACGCGATGTTCTTTTGGCAAAGCGACCTTAAGGCCGAATTTAGCCCAGAAAAACTAAAAAATATAACCTACCTAAAAGAGCTTGGAAGTATCTATGAAAAAGAGCTTAGAGAGCTAAAAGTGGCTAAAAAACTAGCTAGCAACTATGATGAGCTACTTAAAAAAGAAGCTGGTGAGTACGGGGCTAAGCTAGAGCGAGCTGTGATGCTAAGTAAGGCTGATCTTACAACGCAGATGGTTTATGAATTTACCGAGCTTCAAGGCATTATGGGCGCTTACTACGCAAAGGCTAAAAATGAGGACGAAAACGTCGTTTTAGCCATTAAAGAGCAGTATCTGCCAGACGGCGAGGAGGCGCAGTGCCCAAGCAAGGTCTTTAGCTCGGTTGTAGCGCTTTCAAATAAGCTTGATACGCTAATGGGGCTCTTTAGCATCGGCAAAATCCCAAGCGGCACGAAAGACCCATACGCTCTAAGGCGCGCGGCAAATGGCGTTATAAAGATCATTTTGGCGCATAATTTGAAATTTAACGTAAAAGAAATTTTAGAAGATATCGCAAAAGAGTATAAGAAATTTGACGTTGAAGTGCTTATAAATTTCATCCTTGATAGGCTCTACACCTTCTTTGATGCAAACGCTTCTATTGTAAAAGCTTGCATAAAAAGCGGCGAAAAGGACATCTTGGAGCTAACTAAGATAATAGAGGCACTTGCTAAAATTTCAAGTGAGCCAAATTTTAGGGAGAATTTCTCGACATTTAAGCGCCTTGCAAACATCATAAAAGATGATAAATTTAGCAAGGTCGATGAGAGCCTCTTTGAGATAGATGCTGAAAAGGCCTTAAATGACGCATTTAAGGCGGTTGATAAGAGCTTGGCATACGAGCCAAGGCTAAAAGCGCTATTTGCACTAAAGCCGCATATAGATGAGTTTTTTGACAAAGTTATGATAAACGTTGAAAACGAGAAAGTGCGAAATAACCGCGTCGCAATCATCGGTCAAATTTATAGCGAGATACTAAAAGTAGCTGATATAAAAGAGATCAGCTTTTAAATTTGCGCCAGCTTTGGGCTTTGCCTAGGCTGGCTTTTAAATTTACTCCCTAAAAATATCAAATTCTGGCTCGTAAGCCTTAGTTTTTACCCCAAAATATCCAAGAACTGAGCTAAAGATAAAATCATGCGAAAGACTTTCGTCTTTTCTAGTTTTTAGCCTTTTTAAAAGCTCGCTATCGCTTGAAAAGATGATGGCTGGGATGTGTTTTTGCTCATCTGGAGCGATGGAGTAAGGCAGGCCGTGTAAATATATGCCATTTTCGCCTAGACTCTCTCCGTGATCTGAGAAAAAGAACATGGCAACCTCAAATTTATCTTTTCTTGCTTCAAGGGCGTTTATCAGCTCGCTTTGCAGATAGTCCTCATATAAAATGGTGTTGTCATAGGTGTTTGCTATCTCATCTGGCATGTATTTGTTTAGCTCGGCAGTGTCGCATTGGGGTAAATTCTTTAAATTTACTTGGGTAGCCTTTGTAGTAGATAGGGCCATGTGAGCCTTGCAAATGTAGCACGATAAAGGTAGTGGAATTTGCATCTTTTATGACCTTTTTTGCCTCATCAAATATCACTTCATCAAAACCTTCTGCTCTGTGCTCTGAAGTGTGGTTTTGATCAAGCTTGTCGCAAACCACTACTCCTATTTTTTTCGCATCCGCCGCTATTGTTGCTAAAAAAGTATGTTTTTATGCCAAGTTTATTGATGATATCAACTAAATTTTCACGAGCTTTAGCTTCGCGGTTGCTAAAATTTTCTCGCTTTAAGTCTGAAAATAGGCAAGGCACACTAGTCTCTGTAGCAGTCCCACATGAGTAGAAATTTGTAAAACTTACCACATCTTTTTGCTTGGTAAATTTGTTTGTATCGTTTTTAGCGTAGCCATTTAGCGAGTAGTTTTTGCTCCTTTGTGTCTCGCCAACTATCAAAACTAAAATTTTCTTTTTATCATTTGTGAGCGTTGCGTCATCTGCCACGTAGGTAAAAGGGAGCGGTTTTTGTGCCAAAGACTTTGCTAATCTTATGCTAGAGTAGATAGGATAGTATGGGAGTAAAACGCTTATGGTTGAGGCGTTGTGGCTCTTTAAAAAATGGTATAAAAATTTTAGACATGAGAGTAAAGATTATAGCTGCACTTGCTAAAGTGCAAAGGGCTATTTTTACCCTTGATCTAAGCGCATTTTTAAAACCGCCATAGCTAATCTTTACAAGCGCTACATATATGCAAGGCAGGATGGTTACAAAAATAAGCCAAATAGCTAAGCTGGCATTAAAATAGCTAAATGCCTCTCTTGTGTCAGTGTGCAAGACGTTTAATAGTATGCTTTTATCTATAATGACGCCATAAGTTTGCATAAAGTAAGCAGAGATGCTGCTAATCATGATGAGAAAGATAGCAAGAGGTTTTAGCAAAAATGGCACAAGCAAAATGCAAAAAACTCCAGCAAAGAGCAAAAGAAAAAATATGCTAAGTAGAGCAAAAGCAGTATAGAAAAAGACAAAGTGTCGCCCGATAAAAATCCTAAAAATACACCCTTAAATAAAAATATGTAGTTTATGAAAAACATATAAGCTACAAATAAAATTAAAAATTTAACAAAGCTTATATGTCTTATTTTGTCGATGTTTAGCATTTCTAGCCACCTTCTTTCAGGGGCGTAATGATAGAGCTAAAATGTAAATGGCTAGAAATTTAGAAGAGAAAAACTATTTTTTCTTTTTCTTGCTTTTTGACTTCTTTTCAGGCTCAGCCTTTTTCGCCTTTTGGCTATCTTTTACACTAAGCTTTTCTTTGACCTTTTGCATGTCGTTAAAGCCGATGCCTTGAACCTTCTCAAGCTCCTCGACACTTGTAAATTTATGAGCTTTTCTATATTTTATGACGTTTAGTGCCTGGTTTTTGTTTAGCCCAAGGCTCATTAGCTCGCTCTTACTAGCTGTGTTTAGATCAGCGCCGTATGCAAGGCTTGCAAGCGCTAGACAAAGTAAAATTTTTAATTTTTTCATCTTATCTCCTAAAATAATAATCCATCGTTTTCTTGATCTTGAATGATGTCGTTTGTTGGCGTATTTTGCGGCAACGGTGAGTCGTTTGTGTAGTACTCATCAGCGCCGTTATAGTATCCTTTATAGACGCCATCAGGCTGCTCAAACGCGCGTCTTAGGGTAGGGTAGAGCTTGATGTAGCCCTCCATAAATTTCTTAAAGACCGGTGCAGCTGTCCTGCCGCCACCCTCGACCTTTTTCATAGGGCTGTTATCGTCGTTTCCGTACCAGATGATGGCCTCGATATCAGGCGAATAGCCGCAAAACCAAGCATCGATGTTGTTATTTGTCGTGCCAGTCTTGCCAGCGATCTGGATGCCATTTACCTTTGCGTTGCGTCCTGTGCCGTTATTTACGACATTTTGAAGCAAGGTAGTCATCAAAAATGCCTGCTCAGGTTTTAGCACCTGCTTCTTTTGAGGCTCATAGTCCATCGACGCGCCAAAGCTATTTTCTATATGCTTAATGAGTGTAGGCTCGACCACTTCGCCATCGTTTGGAAACATCGAGTAAAATTTCGCAAAGTCAAGTGGCGAAATCCCAAAGCTACCAAGTGCGATTGATAAATTTTCAGGGATGTCGTTAAAGCCCATATCCGTAAGCTGTTTGCGAACTGAGCTAAGACCAAGATCGTTTAGTAAATTTATGGTTGCGAGGTTGCGAGACTGGGTTAAGGCTGATTTTATCGTGATGTAGCCTTGAAAACCACCGCTATAGTTTTTTGGCGTCCATTCTTTGCCATTGCCCATGTCAAACGTCCTAGCGATATCAGCTACTTGAGAGACGACTGAGTAGCCGCTATCAAGGGCTATTTGATAGATAAATGGCTTAAAGCTAGATCCTGGCTGGCGCTTGCTTTGTGTCGCTCTGTTGTAGCTACTTTTTGCGTAGTCGATGCCTCCGATGAGTGCTAAAATTTGTCCGCTTTGTGGATGAGTGACGACGATAGCGCCATTTAGCATCTCTGGATTTGCCTTTTTATCTCTTTTTAAAATTTCATTGTAGCCATAGACTAAAGCGTCCTGAGCGATCTTTTGCACGTTTAGATCGACTGTGCTTTGTATCTTGTAGCCGCCAGTTTTTATATCGTCAAATTTCTTTGAAGCCTCTTTTATGATCTCATCGACCACGTAAGGGGCTTTGTTGCGTGTGAGCGTATCGTCAAAGACTGCTGGCTCTTCAAGCACGCCCTTTCGGTACTCGTCTTCGTTTATCCAGCCGATGCTATACATCCTCTCAAGAACCCTGTTTGCGCGGCTAAGCGAGAGGTCAAGGTGCTTTGTAGGATCATAAGTACTTGGCGCTTTTGGCATGCCAACTAGCATCGCTATCTCTTTTATACTTAGCTCATTTAGCTCTTTTCTAAAGTACCCCTCTGCAGCCGTTTTGATGCCGTAGTAGCCATGCCCAAAATATACGTGATTTAGGTATCTTTCGATGATGTCCTCTTTGCTAAGCTCGCTTTCAAGCTTCATAGCGAGCACAACCTCTTTTATCTTCCTTGTAAATTTCTTCTCGCGGCTTAAGGCTAGGTTTTTTATGAGCTGCTGAGTTAGCGTAGATGCGCCTTCTACCAGCTTTCTAGCTTTGATATCCTTTATCGCTGCTCTTGCCATGGCTTCTACGTTGATACCACCATGCTCAAAGTAGCTCGTATCCTCGATAGCCACGAGCGCTTCGATGACACGTGGCGGGATATCGTTATATTTTACGTAAATTCTATTTTCTTCAAAGATATTTGCGATAAGCTCGTTATTTCTATCAAAAATTTGTGTCGCAAGCTTTGGCTTGTAGTCGATGATGGTATAAGCGTCAAATCTCACCTGCGAATAAAAGTATAAAAACGCTCCACCAAGTGCGATGGCAACTACAAAGATAAATGCCAAGATATATTTCATAAAAATGCCTTTAATATTTTTAAATTTAGCCCCATTGCCGTGCTTGTTTCGCCGTGCTGGGAGATGATGTATTTTTTATTAAAATTTTCTATTGTCATGGCTCCAGCCTTGCCTCGCCACTCGCCACTTTCTAGGTAGCTTTTTAGCTCTTGCTCGCCAAATTTAGTAAATTTATATGTGGTTCTGCTCACATTTATAAGCTCAAATTTGCCTAAAAATATCATCGCCGTATAGACGCTACACTCATTGCCGCTTTGTAAATTTAGCATAGCAAGTGCCTCGTTTTCATCCTTTGCCTTGCCTAAAATTTTATCCCCACAAGCCACGCAGCTATCTGCAAAGAGTAAATTTGTAAGCTTGCCATTTGCCTTTAAAAACTGCTCTTTTTTAGCTTTTACGACGTTTTGGACGTAAATTTCAGGTTTTAGCTCTTTTGCTATCATGCTCTCATCAAAGCTGCAAGAAATTTGTTTAAATTCTATCCCGGCGTTTTTTAGTAAATTTGCCCTTGTTGGCGAGCTAGAAGCAAGTGTGATCATAAAAAGCCCATATAGCTCACGCCAAGATAGACAGCCGCAAGCGAGGCTAGTAAATTTAGAGGCGTGAAGTAGTAGATGATGACGATTAGGCTCTCGTTTAGCTCGATCATCTCGTGTGATCTTAGTGTTTTTAAAGCCTTTTTGTATCTATAAAAGATGTAGCTTAAATTTAAGAGTAAAAATAGCTCTATCGCCCATTTGGTCGCTACTATGGCACTTGCCATCGGATTTTGCATTTTGCCATCATCAAAGCAAAAGATCATTATCAGGCTAGTTAGCGCGATGCCAAGAACTAGCGCAAAGATGGCTAGTCCAAAGCGTCTTATGATGTGAAGCAAGATGTGATAGCGCTCTTTATCTTCAAATTTATTTTTTATAAAATAGCTTCCAGTAAGCACCAAACCAGCTTGTAGCCCTATAAAAAGAGCTACGAAACTAATGTGCAAGAAGATGATTAGTTGATCAAATTTAAAAAAAGCGATCTCTTGATGAATCATTTTTCTAAAGCTTGTTTTGCATACTCAAGTGAGCTTTTTATGGCGTCTTCGATGGCTAGAGCGTTTTTGCCGCCAGCTGTTGCAAAGTCGTCTTTTCCACCGCCATTGCCGCCTAGAATTTGCGCCGCAAATTTAACCCAAGCGCCAGCTTTTAGTGGAGCATTTTTCACGCCAGCTGCAAGAGAAATTTTACCCTCTTCATCTGTTTGGATCAGTAAAATAGCAGCCTTTTCGTGCCCGTTTTTAAACTCATCTATCAAAGTTTTTATGTCGCCACCATCGATGTGTGCCACACAAAGCTTGGTATCATTTATATTTATAAAGGCTAGCTCCTCAGAGCTTTTAGCATTTTTTAGCTTATCTTTTAAGCCTTTTATCTCGCCTTTTAGCTTTTTAACAGCATTTAGTGGCTCGGCGCTTTTTAGCTCATCTTTTAGCTCTTCAAGCTCAGCTCTAAATGACCTTGCTAAATTTAGCGCAGCTCTTGAGCAAACAGCTTCTATACGCCTAACTCCAGCACTTACGCCGCTCTCTTTTGTGATGAAAAACGATCCGATCTCATCTATATTTTTTACGTGTGTGCCGCCGCAAAGCTCTTTGCTGACATCGCCAAAGCTCACAACTCTTACCTTGTCGGCATATTTTTCATTAAATAGCGCGATCGCTCCGCTTTTTTTGGCCTCTTCAAGCTCCATAACCTGCGTTTTTGCATTTGCACCAGTTAATATCCACTCATTTACAAGGTTTTCGACCTTTGAAATTTCTTCGCTAGTAAGCGCCTTTGGATGAGAGAAGTCAAACCTTAGCCTATCTGCCTCGACGTTTGAGCCAGCTTGAGCGATATGTGTGCCAAGCACGCTTCTAAGGGCTGCGTGAAGCAAGTGTGTAGCGCTGTGATGACGTGCAGTTTCTGCTCTATCGCTGCCCACTTCAAGCTCAACTTCGTCGCCAACTTTTAGCGCCGCGCTAGTTTTTACTAAAGATAAATTTAGCCCATGAAATTTTTGCGTATCAAGCACATTTGCTTTGCCTGCTATCTTACCGCCATCGCCGCACTGACCGCCACTTTGAGCGTAAAATGGAGTGATATCAAACATCACCCAGCCCTCTTTGCCAGCATCTAGGCTATCTATATTTTTAAATTCCTCATCAAGCAAGGCTAGAATTTTACTTTTACTCTTAAGCTCTTCATAGCCTATAAATTTATTCTCGCCAAATTTCTCAAGTAGCTCTTTAAAGTCGCCCTTCGCACTCTTGTCGCCACTGCCTTTCCAAGCAGCTTTTGCACGTGCTTTTTGCTCACTCATAAGCTCATCAAACCTTGCCTCATCGACCTTTAAGCCCTTTTCTCTAAGCATATCAGCCGTTAGATCAAGTGGGAAGCCAAATGTATCATAGAGCTTAAACGCAGCCTCTCCGCTAAAAATTTCTTTTGTATTTTTAAGCTCACTCTCAAATAGCTCTAAACCACTAGCGATAGTCGCTAAAAATCTCTCTTCTTCAAGCTTGATCTGCTCTTTTACGGCTGCTTTTTTATCGTTTAGATAGGTGTAGTGTCCGCCCATAAGCTCACAAACTTTATCGACAAGCTTATACATAAATGGCTCTTTTATGCCTAGCAAGTATCCATGGCGGATCGCGCGGCGTAAGATACGGCGAAGCACGTAGCCACGACCTTCTTTGTCAAATGTCGTGCCTTGAGCTAGCAAAAATGTGACTGAGCGGATGTGGTCGCTTATGACGCGGTAGCTAGCGCCACTTTCATAGACGTATGGCTTGCCGCAAAGCTTTGCTACTTCGTTAATGAGTGGCATAAAAAGTGTGCTGTCGTAGTTGCTAAATTTACCCTGCAAGATAGCAGTAACGCGCTCTAGCCCCATGCCAGTATCGATGCTTGGCTTTGGTAGTGGGCTTAGTTTGCCATCTGCGCTTCTTTCATACTGCATGAAGACAAGGTTCCATATCTCTAAAAACCTATCTCCATCGCCGCCCATGTAGTCTTCAGGCGTGTTAAAGTGTTCAGCGCCTTGATCGTAAAAAATTTCACTGCAAGGGCCACATGGTCCAGTATCGCCCATCTGCCAGAAGTTATCATGGTCGCCAAAGCGGTAAATTCTCTCTTTTGCGATGTGAGTGCTCCAAATTTCAAATGCCTCATCATCGCTTTCGTGAACGGTTACATAAAGCTTATCTTTTGGTAGTTTTAGCACCTCTGTGACAAATTCCCAAGCGTAAGCGATCGCCTCTTTTTTGAAGTATTCGCCAAAGCTAAAGTTGCCAAGCATCTCAAAAAATGTGTGGTGACGCGCTGTGTAGCCTACGTTATCAAGGTCGTTGTGCTTACCGCCAGCTCTTATGCAGGTCTGACAGCTAGTGCGGATAGGTGGTGTTGGGCGTGGCACTTCGCCTGTGAAAATGCTTTTAAATGGCACCATACCAGCATTTGTGAAAAGTAGTGTTGCATCGTTTGGCACGAGTGGTGCAGAAGCTACTACTTCGTGACCTTTTGATTTAAAAAAATCAAGATATGCCTTTCTTATATCTAAATTTTGCATTTTTATCCTCGTTAGTTTTAAAATTTTGCTTGATTTTAGCCAAAATTCGTTTGCGAAATTCTAAAAAGAGAAAAAATAGTGATATTTTGAAAACTATCTCTTGTTTTATCTATTTAAAAGCGATTTGTAAATAAAATAATTAAAAATTTCTAAAGTTTTAAAGGGTGAATGTGAAGCTAAAAAT
>NZ_PPCG01000030.1 GCF_002913745.1 Campylobacter concisus | reverse complement strand
ATATTATAATGCCTTGCTGTTGCGATTTGTTGCATTTAAGGATATTTTTTAAAAAATTGTAATATTTTTTTGATTTTTACATCTTTTTGACGGAAATAAGCTATTATTTCTCTAATCGATCAGATCGATAATTTTTTTAAGGAACACTCCTGTGAACATTTATGTAGGAAATTTGTCGTATAGAACGACAGAGGCAGAGTTGAAGGAAGCTTTTGCACAATTTGGTGAAGTAAGGCGCGCAAAGATCGTAAAAGATAGAGAAACAGACCGCTCAAAGGGCTTTGGCTTTGTTGAGATGGACGACGCGAACGAGGGCCAAAAGGCGATCGACGCACTAAATGAAAAAGAACTTGGCGGACGCACTTTAAGAGTAAATGAGGCTAGACCAAGGGATTAATGACTATTTGCCACCATCTGGTGGCATAGTCTCTCGCATAGCTCCGACGCCAAGCGGCTACCTGCACGCTGGCAACGCCTACAACTTCATCTTGACTTATCTTCTGACGCGCTCACTGGGTGGCGTTTTACACTTAAGGATTGATGATTACGACCTTGGCAGATACCGGCGCGAATTTGTTCAAAATATCTTTGACGTATTAGAATTTCTGGGGCTTTGCTACGACAAAGGTTCTAAAAACGTTAGCGACTTTGAGCAAAATTTTAGCTTTAAAACAAGAGCTAAAAGATATGAAAACGCACTTGAAAAGCTAGATGAAATTTACATTTGTGAATGCACAAGAGCTACCAAAGATGCCTATGAAAACGGCATTTACACTAAAATTTGCAAAGACAAAAAGCTAAAATTTATAAAAGATAAAACCGCTATCAGACTAATCGTGGATGAAAATGATGAGCTTGGCAGGCAAGTGGCAGCGCAGATGGGCGATTTTGTCATTTATAAAAAGGATTTTACCCCAGCTTATAACTTTGCAAGCGTCATAGATGATGAGGATATGGGGGTAAATTTAGTCGTTAGAGGCGAGGACCTGCTGCCTTGCACGCTAGCTCAAAGATACCTTGCAAAAAGGCTAAATTTTAGCTTTTTAAATGCTAAATTTATCCACCACAAGCTACTTTTAGACGGAGGCAAAAAGCTTTCTAAAAGCTCCAAGTCACCACCAATAGATCTAAGCCAAAATCCTAAAATTTATTACAAAATGTTAGCAATTGATCTTGGACTAAATTTAAACTCAGCAGATAAAATTTCAAACCTGCTTTATGAATTTAGGATTAAAAATATGGCTGAGAAGATGATGAACTATAAAAATTTTATATAAATTTAGATATATAGTGTGTTGGTGCTATTGTTTGCACTATTTTGTAAATTTTTAATTCCATTCACCCCTAAGAATTGACTACTAAAATTTGACTTTGCTTGTAGCTTAGCTCAAATTTTAGAGTCGAAATTACTCGCTCATAAAATTTTAAAATTTGCTGGAAATTTCTTAAAATAAATCGCATGCAGTGCAAAGCACTAAAGCATGCACCTCTAACGTTGTCGGGGTTAGGGGATTGTTAAGGGGGAAGGGAGCGACTTCGTAATTCAAGCCTCTTCCCCCTTAACAAAGAAGCAAATATTTAAATTTCTAAAAAATCTACTTTTGCAAATTTTAAAACTTCATTCACTCGCAAGAATTGACTACTAAAATTTGGCTTCGCTTGCAGCTTAGCTCAAATTTTAGAGCCGAAATTACTCGTTCATGAAATTTTAAAATTTGCTGGAATTTCAATAAAATGTATGCATTACAAAGCAAATTTTAAAATCTTACTCGTTCGCCTTAATATACCACTAAATTTAGAGTTGTGATTTGCCAGCTCTAATTTTAAAATTTCTCAAACGCTAAATAGCGCAGCGTGACAGCTTAACCAAGCGCTTTGTTCTTGCCATAGACTTAAAAAATCTCTAAATTTTAAAGCTCCCATTAAGCTTTCATCAAGCGCCTTATTAGCCAAAATTTTGTAAAATCCGCTCATTAAAAAGGATAAAAAATGAGTGAAAATTCTGGCTTTACACACCTACATTTACACACCGAATACTCCCTACTAGACGGAGCAAACAAGATAGAAGAGCTAGCTCACATGCTCCATGACAGAGGCGACACGGCAGCAGCGATCACGGATCACGGCAACATGTTTGGCGCGATTGATTTTTACAAAAAGATGAAAAAAAATGGGATAAAACCGCTAATTGGCATCGAAGCATACGTGCATAACGGCGAGCAGCTTGATGATAAGAGCACCAAGCAGCGCTTTCACCTCATCCTAATCGCCAAAAACGAGACTGGCTATAAAAATCTGATGTATCTAAGCTCCATGAGCTACATTGAGGGCTTTTACTACTATCCTCGTATCAATAAAAAAATCTTAAAAGAGCATAGCGAGGGCCTAGTTTGCAGCTCTGCTTGTTTGCAGGGCGAGGTGAGCTGGCATCTAAATTTAAGCGAGCGCAACGTTAAATTTGGCGCTAAAGGCTACGAGAGAGCAAAAGAGGTCGCGCTTGAGTATAAAGAAATTTTTGGAGATGACTTTTACCTTGAGATCATGCGCCACGGCATCGGCGATCAAAGGCGCATAGACGATGACATCTTGCGTATCGCAAAAGAGACTGGCATCAAGGTCATCGCCACAAACGACACCCACTACACTTTTAAAGAAAGAGCCGCTGCGCACGAGGTTTTCATGTGCATCGCGATGAACAAAACCTTAGATGATCCAAACCGCCTTCGCCACAGCGTCCATGAGTTTTTTGTCAAAAGCAAAGAGCAGATGAATGAGCTATTTTTAGACATCCCTGAAGTGATAGAAAATACCCAAGAGATCGTGGATAAGTGCAACCTTGAGATCAAACTTGGAAACCCAACTCCGCCAAATTTTAAATTTACTCTTGAGTGCGCCAAGGAGAGAAATTTGACCCTCCCAGAGCCAGAAAACAGATATAGCTTCAAAAATGACGCTGTATTTTTCGAACACGAGTGTAGAAAGGGTCTTGAAGAGAGGCTGAAATTTGTCCCTGAAAATTTACACGAAGAGTATAGAAAGCGCCTTGAGATAGAGATCGGCATTATTAATAAGATGAATTTCCCAGGATATATGATGATCGTTTGGGACTTCATCAACGAGGCCAAGCGTAGAGGCGTGCCAGTTGGCCCAGGACGTGGCTCTGCGGCTGGTAGCTTGGTCGCTTACTCGCTAAAAATAACTGACCTTGATCCTATCCCATACAACCTGCTTTTTGAGAGATTTCTAAATCCAGAGCGCGTTAGCATGCCAGATATCGACGTGGATTTTTGTCAAAGCAGACGCGGCGAGATCATCGACTACGTCACGCAAAAATACGGCAAATTTAACGTTGCTGGCGTTATTACATTTGGTAAATTGCTCGCAAAGGGTGTCATTAGAGATGTGGCTAGAGTCTGCGATATGCCTTATGCTGAGGCTGATGCGATGGCAAAGCTTATCCCTGATGAGCTTAACATCACGCTAAAAGACGCCTACGAGAAAGAGCCAAAGATAGCTGAGCTAATAAGCCAAAACCCAAAGGCGGCTAAAATTTGGAAATTTGCCCTTGATCTTGAGGGGCTAAACAGAAATGCCGGCCAGCACGCAGCAGGCGTTGTCATCTCAAACGAAGAGCTTTGGAACAAAACCCCGCTATTTCGCCAGCCAAACAGCCCAGAAGATCGCTTTGTGACGCAGTATAGTCTAAAATACCTAGAAGACGTTGATTTAATAAAATTTGACTTTCTTGGCCTAAAGACGCTAACGGTTATCGATAATGCGATAAAGCTCGTTAAACAGCGCACTGGCAAGGATATCATCTGGGAGCAGGTCGATAAAAACGACTCTGGCGTTTATAAAATGATACAAAGTGGCCAAGCCATCGGCATCTTTCAGATAGAGGGTGAGGGTATGAGAAAACTAGGAACCAGCTTGCGCCCAGACTGCTTTGAGGATATCGTCGCGATGCTAGCACTCTACCGCCCAGGACCGATGGAAAGTGGTATGCTTGATGACTTCGTCAAAAGAAAACATGGCGAGGCAGAGATAACATACGCATTTAAGGAGCTTGAGCCGATCCTTGCGCCAACATACGGCGTTATCGTCTATCAAGAGCAAGTCATGCAGATCGTGCAGGCCATAGGCGGTTTTAGCTTAGGTGGTGCGGACCTTGTGCGCCGTGCGATGGGTAAAAAGATCAAAGAGGAGATGGATAGGCTAAAGGGTGAGTTTGTAAAAGGTGCTGAGGCAAAAGGGCTAAATGGTCAAAAAGCGGACGATCTTTTCGAGCTGATCGTTAAATTTGCTGGATATGGCTTTAACAAGTCTCACTCCGCAGCCTACGCTTATGTCACATTTCAGACGGCTTATCTGAAGGCTTACTATCCGGCTGAATTTATGGCGGCACTTCTAACAAGCGAGGAGAGCAACGTCGATAAGATCGTTCGCTACATCGATGAGATAAAACGCATAAACATCGATACTTTGCCACCATCTATCAACAAATCAACCAAAGAATTTAGCGTCGTTAAAAATGGTGATCACGATGGCATTATATTTGGACTTGGAGCGATTAAGGGTGTTGGTGGAGCGGCTATTGAGAACATCATCGCTGAGCGTGACACAAAGGGCGAGTTTAAGAGCATGGATGACTTTGTCTCGAGGATCGATCCATTTAAGGTCAATAAAAAGGTCTTTGAAAGCCTTATAAAAGCTGGTTGCTTCGATGAGTTTGGCTTTAGTCGCAAGATGCTTTTGCAAAATGTAGAAAATATCGTAGAAGCTTGCAAAAATGCAGCCCAAATACGTAAAAATGCGACTGAGAGCCTCTTTGGCGAAGATGATAGCATGAATGATGTGAAGATAAATTTCGTCACTATAGATGATGAATTTGACATCAAGCAGATCTTGAAATTTGAGCAAGAGAGCGTTGGCATCTACCTCTCAGGTCACCCGCTTGATGACTATAAAGATGAGATAAATAAGATCAAATACACGCTAAGCTCGGAGTTTGAGACCTTGCCACAAAGCGCTGAAATTTTGGTGGTTGGCAAGATCGAGGACTTTAGCACAAGGATCACAAAAAGCGGCAAAAAAATGGGCACTATAAATGTGCTGGACTTTCACGGCAACATCGAGATCGCCGTCTTTGAAAGAGAGCTTGGCAACATCGAAGATATCGTAAAAGACGAGGCAAAACGCGATCTGCCTTATGCTTTTAGGATAAATATCTCGCGCGACGATCAGTTTGTAAGGACAAATTTAAATGAGGTTTATAGCCTAGAAGATGCGCAAAATTTAGACTTTAAGACAAGAAAGCTAAAGCAAAACTCTAAATTTAGTAAAAATGAAGAGGTGAGCGCCCATCAAAAGGTAAGAGAGTATGCCGAGTTAGAGGTGCTTTTAAACCTTAGCGAGCTTAGCAGGCAAAAGCTGGAACAAATTTACTCGCTAGTTTTTAGCAAAAATGCTCCAAATAATCAAAAACGGCTAATTTTGAAGATAAAAAATGAAGCAACTGGCGAAATTTTCATCTATAAGACCGAGTTTATCATAAGCGACGATGTGGGCGAAGAGATAGAAAAGCTCGCTGCTTCGGCGTAAATTTAAGGACAAGAAATGTTTGATATTTTTAGAAAAAAGGGCCATTTTTTAGACGAGCTTGGCATAGATAAAGGTAACTGGAGTGAGCTTTTTAGCGCTTGTCTTGGCAGAGCGATGCTGCTTCAAAAGAGATTATTTAAGCAAGTTGTTGAGGCTAGCAAGTGGCAAGCTGACTTTGAAAGTGGCAAAATTTGCTTTGACAAGCAGGAGTTTGATATGCAGTTTATCGGCTCTGAAAGCTTTTCGTCTAACACTTGGCTTTGGGGCTATGAAAATGTAAATGGCTTTGATGAGCGCTTGCTTGGCCTTGCAAATAGGGCGCGTGAGTTTGGCGAGAAATTTGGGCTTGAAGTGTTTAGCACGGCGCAGTTTGAGCTAGATGAAAATGTAAATGGTCATACGCTCAGCATGGTTGCTTGCGTGGCGCTTGGCGAGGAGCTAAGCTATTATAGGGTTGATTACGACGGAGGTGCTGCATACGTGGCATTTAGGGCGGAGGCCATCTTTAAAGAGCCCGTTTTAGCAAGCGAAGTAGTAAGCGTAGTAAATGAGTGTATAAGCGCCTATGAGCTAGACCACAAGCTTTTTATAAAAGGGCTTTTGCTGGGCAGCGAGATAAAATTTAGCGAAAACAAAGATGAGATAGTAGCTAAGTTTAAAGATGAACTTAGTTTTAAATTTGATGATCTAAATAGACTGACAAATATCTCCGCGAAATTATAAGCTTATATTTTGGCTGGGTTATTAGGCGCTTAGCTTAGTAACCCAGCTCTTTTCTTAGTAAATCTATCTCATCTATTACCATTTGGGGCTTGAGATCTTTCATGCAAGCGTGCGTTTTTAGTGGGCAAACTCGCTTCATACAGGGCATGCAAGCTAAATTTAGATGCACTATCTTTGCAAATTTATTACCCCAGGGCGAGGTCTCGCTAAATTTTGTCGGTCCAAAAAGAGCGATCGTTGGCACAAGAAAGGCGGCAGCTACGTGCATAGGACCGCTATCGTTTGTGACGAAAATGCCATTTTTACTAAGCCCAGCTATGCGCTCGCAAAGCTCTTTGACACTGGTTTTGCCAGCTAAATTTTGGCAAGTTGCGCCATTTTCTTTTAAAATTTGCTCTATTTTTTCACAAATTTCTTGCTCGCCTTTGCCACCAAAGACGACTATCTCAAACTCATCTTTAAAATTTAAAGCCACCTGTGCAAAATACTCTGGGTACCATCTTTTGGCACTTCCATAGCTCGCACCTGGATTTAGAGCTAGTGTTTTTTTGCTTGAAATTTGAGGTGTAAAATGTAGCTTTAGCTGAGTGGAAATTTCGCCTAAACCAAGGGCATTTTTTAAAAAATTTGCATATTTTAGCACCTGATGAAGGACGGTTTTGCTCTTTTTAAAGATGACTTTTTTCTTAGCGTTTATAAAAAACAGCAAAAATTTACTAGCAAACGAGCTTCTAAAGCTAAGCGCTAGATCAAATTTACCAAGACTTTTTGCACTTTTAGTAAGGGATAAAAATCTAAATTTAGCCTTTTTGCTCTCATCAACGACCACTTTTTCGCAGTTTGGATGGCTTTTGTAAAGCTCGCAAGCTACAAATGAGCCAAAAAAAACGATTTTTAAATTCTTCTCATTTTGCACTAAATTTTCGATCGCAGCGCTCGCCATCACGCTATCACCAAGCCAGGTTGGAAGCTCGATAAAAACTCTCATTTTAAGGCATCTTTTACAACATCAAGCGTAAGAGCAGCATTTTTTTCGATGCTAAAATTTAGCGAAAGCTCGTAAGACTTCTCTTGTAGGCTCGCTAAAAGCTTATGGTTTGTGAGAATTTCATCTATAAACTCTAGTGCGCTCTCGTCACTTGGGCTTTGAAGTACAAATTTATCTTCTAATATCTCGCTAGCGCCATTTTGAGCCGTCGTAAAGACCACGTTTTTAAAGCTAAGTGCCTCTAGCACGACATTTGAAAACGGCTCATAGTGCGTTGGAAAGATGAAAATATCACTCGCCTCATAAAATTTAGCTGTGCTCTTTTGCTCGCCGACAAAGTAGGCGTTTAGCCCAAGTTTTTTAGCTAGGCGTTTGTAGCTTGAGATGTTTTTGTCTTTGCCTACAATGAGCGTATTTACGGGCGTTTTTAGCTTTGAAGCAAGGAGTAAAAACTCTTTTAGCCCCTTTCTTTTAAAGCCATTTCCCACGAAAAGCAGGGTCGCAAGCTCAAATTTAAGTCCAAATTCCTCACAGAGTGCGAGCTTTGCCTCGGCTTTTTGCACCTTTTGGGGTAAATTTACTCCGTTATAAATGGTCGTGATCTTCTCTGGCTCTATGCCGTAAGTCGAGATAATCTGCTCTTTGATGAAATTTGAGTTTGTGATGATCTTTTGGGCGTTTTTAAAACACTTTTTCTCTAAGTATGGATAGACGAAATTTAGGGGGTTTAGCCACCAAAAGCTCTTTGTCGTCCTATAAACCTTATGCACGCCGTCTCCTGCCCTGTAGATATCGGCGCAGCTTACTCGCTCTAGGCTAAAGTAAAACTCGTCCTCTTTTTTTTGGCGTTTTACTTGGCGGTTAAAATTTAGCGCTTTTTTCCAAGAAGATATGCCAACATCTCCAAGATATGAGCGAATTTCTGTTTGGATACCAAGCTCATTTATGACCTTAACAAGCCTTCTTAAGTATCTTTCAGCACCTCCAACTGCGTTTGGATTAGTTCTTAAAAATACTATTTTTTTCATCTATAACTCCTAAAGCCAGTGCCCAGATAAATAACATAAGTAATGCGTTTTCATGGTGAAATGTCGTATTAAATAGGGATATAACATTATTAAATAATAGTATCAATAATCCACAAAAAACAACGTTTGATGTCTTGATATTTTTTATAAATTTTATAAAAAGTGATAGTTGAAATACCAAATATGCAAGTAGTGCGAAGATGCCTTTTTCTGTTAAAAATGTTAAAAAGGTGTTGTGCGCGTGGCTAACTCTAACCTCAGAATTTCCTGGGAAAAATGTAGTTATATCTATATTTTTGAAATTTCCTAAACCTATGCCAAAAAATGGATTATCTTGCCATGTGTAAAATGCTGAGTAAAATATAGGCCATCTTGTCTCATTACTTGAAATACCCTGTGATATTTTAAAGACAAATCTAGCATCATTTTGCATTACAAACGCTACAGCAATAATAGCTAATGCAAAGATAGAGATTACTGATAGTGTAAATTTTATATTTATATGTTTTTTGATTGTTAAATATATGAGTATTGAAAATATTACAACCGGAAGTAAATACATAGTAGCACGAGAACCAGCGATAAGAATTCCACAAGTAGAGATAATAGCTATAATAAAGCACGAACTTTTAAAAAATTTATCCTTGCTATCAACAAAAGAAAGACTTACTAAAAGTACTAGTAACATAAAAATAGCGCTGTGATTTACATGACCGATTGATTTAAGCTCAAAAAGCGCCATTGGGTCGTTTGATGTAATTTTTTTAACACAAGCTGGTATAAAAGCGACAATAAAACCAGTAAATAGTGCATAAAACATAAATTTAAAATTTATTTTTTCTGTTCCAACGGTTCTAGCTACAAAGAAAAACAACATACATCTTAACGGATCAAGTGCTCTTGAAGGCGAAACCCCATTTACAAGGCAGCTTATAAAAGTGGCCAACACAAAAACAAAAAGAGAGATGTTGATAACATCAAATTTAAATTGCTTTTTTTCTTTAACGCAAATATAAATTCCAACTAAAACAAAAAGTATGAGTGAAATTTGTTTTAATCCTTCGGTAACTGGTAGTGTAAACAGCATCGCAAGCAAAAAAAAGTTGTAGAGTTTTGACGCAATTTCATTTTTCATATGTATCCTTTAAAATTTAAGTTTGCATTTTATCATTGATGAACTAAAAATAATATACAATTAAACAAAAAGTTAAAAGGAAGTATCGTGCGTGGCGTGAAAATAAGCTTTATAGTGCCTGTTTTTAACAAAGAGGAGCATATTAGAGATTGTTTAAATTCGCTGATATCTCAAGATATGGATGATATTGAGATCATAGTTGTAGATGATGGAAGCAGTGACGATACATCTAAAATTTTAAAAGAGTATAAAGATAAAATAATTTTAAAAACAAAGAGCAATGCAGGTGTAAGTGCTGCTAGAAATGATGGTATTATACTAGCTAACGGAAAATATACCATCTGCGTTGATGCTGATGATTACGTAGAAAAAGACTATGCTTCATCTGTTTACGATATCGCTGAAAAATTTGATGCTGATATCGTGATAACAGATATGTGTAAGATTTATGGTGATAAAAAGCTATTCTTTAAAGATTTTGAGACAAAAGAGGATGGCATTATCGATAAAGATGAGTATCTAAAAAGGCTTTTAGCATCAAGACACAACAAAGTTTTACACAATGCTGCAAACAAGGCGATAAAGACTAAAATTTTAAAAGAAAATTTGTTTCCAATCGGGATCACACAGGCTGAAGATTTTCACACTGTGGTGAGAAATGTTATCGCTTCAAAGACTCTTGTAAAGCTAAATAGGACGTTTTATAACTACAATATCGGAGAAAATAATACAGGTGGCTTCGAAAAGCTAAAAGCTGTGGTAGATCATAAATTTGTCTATGAGGACATAATCTCAATTTTAAAAAATAAAAATTTAGCTCTTGAGATGGTGCCTGATCTAGAGTTTAGAAAGATCAAAAGTGTCTATATGCCAGCTATTTCGGCGATACCAAATCTCAAAAATAGTAGCTACGTAAAGGCACTTGATCTTTTTTATGAGGATATTGATAGCATTATAAGTTCAGCTGGGTTTTTAAAGCTTAGACTAAAACATAGAATTTTGATAAAAATGCTAAAAAATGTAAAATCATACGAAAATGTATCAAAAATTTTAAAAATCTTTAATACAATAAATGGCTTTTTATCAAATAAAAAAATGAAAGAATTTAAAGAGTAGAAAAATGATAAACATACTTGAGCTTGAAAGCTCTTTAGGATTTGGCGGGCAAGAGCACCGCACACAGCGTGTGATAAATGGACTAGATAAGAGCAAATTTAAAGTTTTTTATGGGCTAAACCCTGGCTCAAAAAGCTTTGAAAAGCAGATAGAGTGCGAATTTGTCGAGTTTAACCTCAAAAAGTCTTTTAATATCTTTGAAATTTTAAAAATCTGTAAATTTGTAAAGCAAAATAATATAAAAATCATCTCAACTCACTCAGGCAAAGACGGCACCATAGGCGCGATCGTGGGCAAAATTTGTGGCGTTAGCGTGGTTCGCACTAGACATTTGCAGCTGCCTATAAGTTCTCCCATACCTTACAACCTAAGCATTAAAGTGGTTGGTGTTTGCAACTCAGTTTGCGCTGATCTTATCAAAAGAGGTGTGAGAAAAGAGAAGGTGCTAAAAATCTACACTGGCATCGACACGCAAAAATACACGCCAGAATTTAAGATAAATATGAAAAAAGAATTTGGCCTAAGTGACGATGTGGTGGGCGTTTGCATCGTTGCAGTGTTAAGAGCTGCTAAAAATCATAAGCTCTTAATCGATGCATTTAGCGAATTAAATTTAGAAAAATCAGCCCTTTTTATAGTGGGCGACGGTCCTCAAAATAAAAATTTACACGAGTATATAAAAGATAAGAAAAATATCTTCATGCTTGGCAACAGAACCGACGTAAGCGACTTTTTAGGCTCGCTTGATATCTGCGTGCTACCTTCAGACATGGAGGCTATCGGTGGAGCGTTACTTGAGGCATCTTCGTGTAAGTTAGCTACCATCGGAAGCGATGTGGGCGGCCTTGGCGAGGCTGTGAGTAATGGCAAAAGCGGATTTTTGTTTGAAAATGGCAACAAAGAAGAGCTAAAAAAGGTGCTTGAAAGGCTCATTTTGGATGAAAATTTAAGAAAGCAGATGGGTGAATTTGGCAGAGAGTACGTAAAAGAGATATTTAGCATCGAAAAAATGATAGAAAACACACAAAATTTATATATGGAGCTTGTAAAATGAGCGTACCGGTTTTGATGTATCACCACGTGCTTGAAAAGAGCGGATTTATCGCTAGTAGCGTGGATGAGTTTAGATCGCACATGAAATTTCTAGCCGAAAATGGCTATAAAACGTTAAGTATAAATGAATTTATCGCGTACAAAAAGGGCGAGCTTGAGGTGCCTAAAAAGAGCGTTTGCATAACATTTGATGACGGCTGGATGGACAACTACATCTATGCCTATCCTATCGTGAAAGAATTTGGACTAAAAGCAAATATATTTATAATAACTGGCTGGATAGAGGCAGCGCAAAAGGCCCATGAGTTGAGGCCTGCTAGCTTTTTAAACGTCGATCACAACGAGTGTAAGAGGCTTGCTCCAAGTAGGCCGCAAGATGTGATATTAAATTTAGAGCAGATTGAGAAGATGAAAGACTGCTTTTATTTTCATTCGCATACGCACGGGCATTTTGATGGATATTTTGGGCAGCTTAGCTTGGATGAAGAATTTGGTCTTTGTCGTGAGTTTATGAAGAAAAATTTTGGCTTTGAAGATGACGCACTTTGCTGGCCAAGAGGCAAATATAATGATGAGTATCTAAATGCTGCTAAAAAGCATGGCTACAAGGCATTCTTCACGACAAAGCGTGGCATAAACAAGGCCGATGGCAACTTAGAGGAGATAAAACGAATAGTGACAAAACGCGACGAAAAGTGGCTTAAAAAGACTATGTTTATCTACCAAAATGACTTTTTGGGCTCGATATATGCGGCGATAAGGTCCTAGTGGGCTATAAGCTATTTAGTAAAAATTTTCTCGTTCTTTGTTAGATGCTTTTCGTAAGATCTAGAAATTTTATATGATAGGTTTTTACTATATTTTTTAAAGATAGATTTTATCTTCTCTTTTTGCTTTCTTTGTATCTCTAAATTAGAGTTGTTAAGCTCCTCTGGATGAAAAAATATATTACTAAAGTACATTTTTAACTCAGTATTTCTTAGGATAGCCTCCCATTTATCGGCTCCATAAAGACCATCTTTGTAAAACTCTAAAAGAGCTTTTGCACTGGTTTTTGTTAGTATGTAAGCTGCTGCTCTATAAATGCTAGCATACGAATAGGGTGATACTAGATACAAATCTGGCTTTATTTTTTTACCAAATGCACGAAATCTACTGCTAAGTCCATCTTGCACGCCACATATCAAAATGCTGTCGTGACTTATATCTTGGCATAGCAAAAATGCTTTTTCTATCAAACTATCATCACCTATAACATCATCTTCTAGTATAAGTGTAAATTCTGCGTCGCTTTGTAAAAAATCCTCATAGACTTTTATGTGTGACATTGTGCAGGCTAGCTCTCCTGGAGTCGCCACTAATGGAGGTATCTTAAATTTGTACTTTTCGTCGCATGATTTTAATAAGCAATCGATCATTGCTTTATAGTATTCGCTAGCACTAAAATTTTTAGCATCAACTGCATCAATTATTTTAAATTCATCATATCTGCCAAATTGTTTTTGTAAATTTAGCCTTCGCTCTTCATCTCTTTTTAGTGATATGATATAGATAGGATAGTTCACTTTTACTCCAATTTTAGATATTTCGTTTTATTGGTGATTTAAATTCTAATTTAATTTTATATTCAAGACCTACTAGATCAAGCTCTTTTTTATCTATGTGCCTTTGTGTATTGTTTTGTTCTTCTGCTGGATTTCTTTTGTAAATTCTAGCGATCCTATCTTCTTCATTGATATTTAAAATGCAGAGTATATCGCATTTGCTGATGCGCGAAAGAGGATTGGCGCTTGCGTATATCACAACCTTTACAAATGGCATGATAAATTTAAAAAATGGCCTTAGCTCGTCTCTTTGATCACTCTTGATTTTTACTCTTGGGCGTATAAAAAAAAGATTTACACTCATCACTCCATCATCTATGACAGCGATCTGATATGGTTTAAAGTCACCAAAACCTTTGCGTCTTAGCTCTTTACCAAGCGTACTTTTGCCGCTTCCATGAAGCCCAGTAAGAGTGATTAGTACCTGTTTTTTTGCCTTTAATATCTCTTTGCAAGCTGAATTTAATGCTTCTAGCATTATTTATAGCCTCTATTTCTAAAATTTGAATATAAATTTCCTATTATTGGTGTTGAATAGATAAAAAGCTTCTTTTTGATCCTAAAAATGTAGTCGCTCTCACTCTTTGCATTGTTTGAGATATCGATACGCCTTATCTTAAATTTATCATCTCCCACGCAAAATCCGCCATCTATCACGCTAAAAGCAAAGCTGTAATACTCTTTAACCATCCTTTGCGAAAGCTCGTTAAAATGCCCTTTTGGAAAGCAAAAGCCAAATTCTTTTTTTTCAGGAAATAGCTCTTTTATCTTGGCAAGCGAGCTAGAAAACTCCTCTCTTAGCTTTGCCTCATCGTCGCTTCTGCAAGAAAAGTGGCTCGCTGTGTGGCTATCAAACTCAAAGAGTCCGCTCTCTTGCATCTGCCCGATCTCATCTAAATTTAAAAAATACTCCGCGTCTTTGTCGTAGTCGATCTCTTTGTGTTTTTTAAACGAAAAATCATAATCCTGCCTTTTAAAATCATTGATCTTATCTGTTATCAAAAAGCAAACAGCTGGGATATTTAGCTCTTTTAAGATGGGATATGCAAATTTGTAATTATCAAAATATCCATCATCAAAAGTTAGCAAAATGCTCTTTTTATGAGCCTTTGCTCTGCCAGCAACGATATCTTTAAACTGACCATAATTTATAAATTTATAACCCTCGTCAAGTGCCATAAAAAGCGCTTTTTTAAATAGCTCAGGCCTTATGGCAAAGTCGTTTTCATTGTTATTGCAGTGGTGCATCGTTAGCACGCAAACTGGGTAGTTCATTTTTGCTCCAGTAAATTTCTTATAGCCTCTTTTAGCGCCTTGTGGCTAAAGTTTTCATCCACAAATTTAAAGGCGTTTTGAGAGTAAATTTTGGCTTTATCAGGCTCATTTATCAGTTCTAAAATGCACTCTTTTAGTGAAATTTCATCTAAATTTATAGCACAAAGCCCACGCTCTTTATCTGTAACTAGCACGTTCATCGGCGCGTTATCATAGACCACGACTGGCACCTTTGAGCTCATCGCCTCAAGCAAGACCGTACCAAGTCCCTCAGAGTGCGAGGCAAATACGTAGATATCAAAGCTTTTTATAACATTTGCCGCATCATTTCTAAAGCCAGTGAAGACGATCTTATCTTTTTCATCAAACATAGAGGTGATCTGCTCTTTTGTGCCGTCACTAATGTTGCCAGAAAATACAATAGTCGCATCCTTTGTCTTTAAAATTTCTTTTGCAGCACTTGCAAAGTCAAAGACCCCTTTTTTGCGGTAAAGTGAGGTAAAAGTACCGATGACTAGCTCATCTTTGGCGATATGAAACTCATCTCTAAAAGTGCTTTTTGTGCTATCAATTTTTTCGACATTAACCGTGCTTGGCATAAAAAAGAGCCTATCTTCGCTAACGCCGATGCTTAGGAGATACTCTTTGACGCTACCTGAGATGTATAAAATTTTGTCAAAAAGCTTTTTATGCATAAATTTAGAAACAAACCCATTTATAGGGAAAAGATTGTGTCTTTCTTTATAAAATTTAACGCCTCTTTTGCGGTAAAAAAGCCCAGCTATGGCGCCGACCCAGCTATCAGTCGAGCCATGTGTGATCACGACATCTATCTTATTTGATCTTATCGCTTCGCAAAGTGCTGGCACGCTTTTATGAAAATTTTTCTTATTCATTTCGTGCGTGATGACCTTAAATCCATCTTCTTTCGCGATGCTTTCGATCTGCGAATTTGGGTTGCAAAATAGCATCACTTCATGACCCATTTCACGCATAAAGCGCATCTCGTTTAGCGTCTTGTTTTGCTCGCCACCCCAGTTAAAAAGCGTTTGCGTGTGGAGGATGTTCATTGCGCTAGCTCCAAATTTGATCTTATTTTCGCCTTTATATGTCCCATTTCATCGCTAAAGTCCATTAAAGTCTTCTCGATGCCGTGCTCTTTTATACCCTCTTTGTCGCAAGGCACAAAGTCCCAGTCCTTTTGATAGACAATGTGCTTGCCCATGCTTTGGATGCCATTTTGCGCTGTGTAGCCATTTTGCATCAAGCTATTATCCCAAGGCCCCCATTCAAAAGCATTGCTAGGGCCAAAAAGGGCGATCACTGGCACGTCATTTGCAGCGGCTATATGCATGATCGCAGTATCGACGCCGATAAAGAGACTTGAGCGCTTTGAGAGGGCGATCGTTTGTTTTAGGCTTAGTTTGCCACCCAAATTTATAGGCTCGCTTTTGCAAATTTTTAGCACGCTTGCAAGCTTATTTAGCTCATTTTCTTTGTTGTCGCTTGTTAGCACGACCTTTACGCCAAGCTCATTTTCGCAGTAGTCTATAAGCTCTGCCATGCTCTCGTCGTTTGCGCATTTAAACATCCAGCGGCTTGTTAGATGCACGTGCACAAAGCGTTTTGGTAAATTTAGATACTCCACGCTCTCGTCTGAAAAAACGCTCACTTTTTTACTAACCGGCTCAAAGTCCAAAGCTCTTAGTGCGTTTAAATTTAGATCAACCGTGTGAGAGAAATTTTCATAGTATTTTGCCTTTACGCTTAAAAGCTTATTTATCGCCTTGTGCTTGCCTAAAAAGCCAACTATCTTTTTGATCTTGGCGTATTTTGAGATGATGACGCCGCGGTCTCCAGTGGTCGTTTGCACCGCCATATCGTACTTCTCTTTTTTGATCGCTCTTATAAATTTTAGCTCGGTCATTAGCTTTTTAAAAAAGCCAGAATTTGCACTTTGCCTATCGTAAATGTGGATTTTATTTATGTAAGGATTGCCTTCTATCATTGCTTCTGTGCCTTTATTTAGGGCAAAGTCGATGGTCGCGTCTGGGTAGTAGTGGTGCAAATTTTCAATGAGCGGCGTTGTTAAAAGCACATCGCCGATGTTTCTAAATTTAATCACAAGTATTTTCATTTTATATATTTCCAAAATGTGTACTGGGCGTAAAGTCTAGCTATAACGTAGCCCGTAAAGCCCTCTTTAAAGCCGCCTTTTAGCACGTAAAGCTTAAAAAATTTCCAAGCCGGGCTTGTAAGCGCCTTTAGTAAATTTCTTTTTGCGCCCATGCTTGAGTAGCGATTTTGCTTGGCGATAAACTGCTCGATGCTCTCATACGCGTAGTGCAAGAAGTGATTTTTAAGCGCTCCAAGCCTTTGTGAGCCGTCATTTAAAACGACCTTTTCATGCACAGCTCTGCCATCAAATTTGGCAAAATTTTTGTTAAAAAGCCTCACCGTGTAGTCTGGATATAGCCCCATATTTTTTATAGCTTTGCCAAAGAAAAAATTTAGCCTAGCAACGTTATAAGCGCTAAATTTAGGCTCTTTTAGCGTGCTAATGATCTCATTTTTAAGCTCGTCTGTAATCACCTCGTCGCTATCAAGCACAAAGACCCACTCATTTTTGGCTAGATCCACGCCCTTTTGCTTTTGCGCGCCAAATCCAAGCCAAGCTTGCTCGTGAAATTTCACGTTGCTAAAGCCATCACAAATTTGCCTTGTGCCATCTTTTGAGCCGCTATCGACCACGATGATCTCATCAGCAAATTTAGTGCTCTCTAGCACCTCTTTTAGGTATTTTTCGCTATTAAAAGTCAAAATGACAACGCTTAGCATTTGTACTCATTTTCGTAAAATCTCTTAAACCTTTGGTGAAACCAAAAGTACTCCTCAGGCCTTGCTCTAACCATCTCTTCGCACGCACTGCACTGCATCTGCGTCACTTTTTGCACAGCATCTTCTTTATCAAATGTGCTTATGTCTATTGGCTCTTCAAAGCAAATTTCATTTAAATTTTCACCTTTTTGGTAGATAAATGCATTTATGATAAGGGCATTTGTCTTTTGCGCTAGCACACTTGCAGCTGGTGTATGAAGCACATCTTTGCCAAAAAACTGCACCTTTATACCATCTTTTGGCGCTGTGTTTTGATCGACTAAAATTCCTACTATTCGCCTAGCTTTCAGCGCTTTTAAGATATCTTTTGCGCCGCCATTTTTATCGATTAGCTCCACGTCAAACTGCGCTCTATTTGCCTTTAAAATTTTATCCATGACGCTGCTATCAAGCCTTCTGCCAAGCGCCGAAGAGGCCCCAAAGCGAGCTGCAACTGCTAGGCCAAATATCTCCCACTGTCCAAAGTGCGCAGTCGTGACGATGATAGGCCTGCCAGACTTCATCGCATCAAGCAAAAAGTGCTCATTTTTAAAAACAACTTGTTCAAGTATCTTTTGCTTTGTCGTGTTTTGATTGAGGATGAAATTTATACCAAGATATTTTGCAAAGTTGTAGTAGCATTTTTTGGCGATTTCTAGCTTCTCTTCTTTAGTTTTTGTCTCGCCAAATGCAAGGTCTAAATTTGTCATAACGACATGAAAACGCTTTTTTTTAAGCTTCATAAAGGCAAATGCTAAAAATTTAGCAAGCATCTTTTGAAGCGAGCTTGGTAATATAAATATAAGAAATTTTAACGTGTAAAAGCCAGCTAGATAGAGCCTATCCATTTAGTAGCCTTTTTGCGAAATTTGCAACCGTTTCAGGGTAAATTTCTCTTATGCAAAAGTCGTTTTTATCGATACTTCTAGCATCTATCTCCTTGCCCATATCAACAACAAGGTTTTTGTCTGTGACGTAGGCATTGCGGTGGCTTGGGCGGTTGCCAAAAAGCGTGATAGAAGGCCTATTTACAGCCCATGCAAGGTGCGTTAGACCGCTATCGTTACCGATTACCAGATCGCAGCTCGCGATAAAATCTATCATATCTTTTATGCTTAGTTTTTCAAGCAGTTTTGCTTTAGTGCCTGAAATGATCGCCTCAGCCCTTGTCTTTTCGCTCTCACTCCCGTAGCAAAGGTAAATTTCGCAACCTTCAAGCAGTCTGATCACATCTTTAAATTTGTCATAAATTTTGCTCTCTTCGCTTGCAAAGGCAGCGATTAAAACGCGTTTTTTACCGCTTTCATTTTTAAATTTTTTGCAAATTTCAAAGCAGGGTGATTTTTTTAAAATTTCATCTCTGTCAAAGCTAAAATTTAAGGCGTATCCAACGAGGCTTAGGTTTCTAACTATGATATTTTCATTGTAGTCGATCTTAAATTTATGCCTATAAAGCCTGGCTGCGATCTTTTCTTTGACGCTTTCTCTGCTAAAGCCATAAATTTCTTTGCCAAGTAGTTTTGCGACGACGGCTGATTTGAAAAGTCCCTGCAGGTCGATGATCTTGTCAAATTTGCCAAGCGTTTTTAAGATCTTGTAGCTCTTTTTAAAGCTCTCTTTAAGCGGCAAAACGACTAGCTCGTCGATAAGGGGATGATCTTTTAAAAGGCTTGCAAAACGGGCATCAACGAGCCATGTGATGTGAACATTTGGGCAGTGCTTTTTAATAAACTGAAGCACGATGGCTGCATGGACGATGTCCCCAAGTGCCGAAAGCTTTACGATGGCTATTTTTAGTTGATTTTTATCTTGCATAAAACACTTTAAATATAAATTTTTGGTATGATTTTAAAAAAAAATGCTTAAAAAAGGGCTAAAATGGCGAAAAGTTACATCTGCGTCTTTGACTGCGAGACGATACCTGACGCAAATTTGATAAGAAAAATTTACGGCATTGACGGGAGCGACGAAGATGTGAGCGTGCAGGCGATGGCATTGCAAAAAGAGGCTAGTGGGAGTGAGTTTTTGCCTGTGATGTTTCATAGAGTGGTCGCGATCTCTGCGGTGATGGCCGATGAGTACGGCAAATTTTTAAAAGTTAGCACGATGGAGGGCAAGGACGAGCGCGAAATCATCGCTAAATTTTTAAAATTTATAAATGATTACAACCCAAGGCTCGTTAGCTTTAACGGACGTGGCTTTGACCTGCCAATGCTTATGGTGCGTGCGATGCGTTACAACCTAAACGCAGCGGCATATTATGAGAGCGAAAACAAAGAGCTAAATAAAAACAAATGGGAAAACTATAGAGCGAGGTATTCGCCTAAATTTCACCTTGACCTACTTGATTTTATAAGCGATTTTGGAAGCGTAAGAGGGCTAAAGCTCGATACGCTTTGTGCTAGCTTAAATTTACCTGGTAAATACGACGTGCACGGCGATCAGGTGCTTGAGCTATACTATGCAGGCGAGCTTGATAAGATAAACGAATACTGCGAAAGCGACGTGCTCAACACCTACTGGCTATTTTTGAAATTTGAGCTTTTGCAGGCAAATATCTTGCAAGAAGATTACATAAATCACCTAAACGTGATGAGCGAATTTTTAGCCAAAAACTGTGCTCACAGGGGATATAGCGAGGTCTTTTGCTCTGCGATAAGCGACGAGCTAGCAAGGCTTAGCGGACAGCTAGACTACGAGATAAAGATAGATAAAGAGGCTTTGGAATTTAGCGAATTTGATGAGGTAAGGCCCATTAGCAAAGAGGAGCTAAACCGCGATATGCTGGGCGGTTTGCTTAAAAAAGCAAGCGATCTAAAGCCAAAAGAGCCAAAGAGCAAGACACTTTTTGAAGAGAAAGTGCCTGAGATAAATTTAGACGACGAATAAGTCAAAATGAAAGGAAAAATATGAAAATTTTAGTAACTGGAACAGCTGGATTTATAGGATTTCACCTTGCAAATGCCCTTGTGGCTCGTGGGGATGAGGTCGTTGGATATGACGTGATAAACGACTATTACGACGTAAATTTAAAGCTTGCGCGCCTAAAAACGGCTGGCTTTGACGTGAGCGAGATAGATTACGGCAAGCTCATCACATCAAAAACGCATCCAAATTTAAAATTTATAAAAGCAGACCTTGCTGATGAAAAGACGATGAAAGAGCTTTTTGCTAAAGAAAAATTTGACGTAGTGGTAAATTTAGCCGCACAAGCTGGCGTTCGCTACTCGCTCATAAATCCAAAAGCCTACATCGACAGCAACATCACAGGCTTTATGAACATCCTCGAGTGCTGCCGCCACAATGAGATCAAAAATTTAGTCTATGCAAGCTCTAGCTCGGTTTATGGACTAAATGAAAACATGCCATTTTCTACGCACGAGGGGGTCAATCACCCTATAAGCCTCTACGCAGCGACCAAAAAGAGCAACGAGATGATGGCGCACACTTATAGCCACCTATTTAATGTGCCAACGACCGGACTTCGCTTTTTTACGGTTTATGGACCATGGGGACGCCCTGATATGGCGCTATTTTTGTTCGTTGATGCCGCGCTTAAAGATAAGAGCATCGATGTCTTTAACTACGGCAAGATGAAGCGCGACTTTACATACGTGGACGACATCGTAAAGGGTATCATCAAGTGCATCGACAACCCAGCTAAACCAAATCCAAACTGGGACGCAAAGCACCCAGACCCTGCCACCTCAAAAGCGCCGTTTAAGGTCTATAATATCGGCAATAACAGCCCAGTTGAGCTCATGGACTACATCAAAGCAGTTGAGATAAAGATCGGCCGTGAGATCAAGAAAAATTTTCTCCCACTTCAAGCAGGCGACGTGCCAGCGACATTTGCTGATGTGAGCGATTTGGTGGCTGACTTTGACTATAAGCCAAATACAAAAGTAAATGACGGTGTGGCTAAATTTGTCGAGTGGTATAGCGAGTTTTACGGGATCAAAATTTAAATGAGACGTTGCGAGTGGGCCAAGAGCGAGCTTGACATAGCCTACCACGATAATGAGTGGGGCAAAGTCATAAAAGATGATAGAAAATTTTTTGAGATGATAGTTTTGGAGGGCTTTCAAGCGGGGCTTTCGTGGCATGGGGTACTTCAAAAAAGAGAGGCTATGAGAGCGGCGTTTGACGGCTTTGATCCTGAAAAGATCAAGCTCTATGGCGAGGCTGAGATAGCTAAATTTATGCAAAACGATGGGCTGATACGCAATAGACTAAAACTAAAATCGCTTACCACAAACGCACTTGCATTTTTGTCTGTGACGCAAGAATTTAGCAGCTTTTATGACTATTTGTGGGGACATTTGCTAAGAAAATTTGACCCTAAATTTGACGGCAAACAGATCATCAATCACTACCAAAATATCAAGCAAGTGCCAGCAACCACGCCGATGTCTGACTTTGTGGCAAAGGAGCTAAAAAAGCGAGGGTTTAAGTTTCTAGGCTCTGTTAGCACCTATGCCTTTTTGCAAAGTGTGGGCGTGGTGGATGATCATATGGACTATTGTTTTTGTAAGTGCAAGGCTTGATTAGAATAATTTTTGCACTTTTGGTGCTTTTAAATTTTGCATTTTCCCTTGATCTGTTGCGCCTTAGCGAATTTAAAGATCAAAACGTCTCAGGCTGGCTAGCTAGCGAAAAGCTTGATGGTGTGCGTGCCTACTGGGACGGGGAGAATTTGCTTTCAAGGCAGGGCAAAAAGCTAAATGCGTCGCAAAGTTTTACTAAAAATTTCCCTAAATTTGCACTTGATGGCGAGCTTTACGCAAAGGAGCTTAAATTTGAAGAAATTCAAGCGACCGTGATGGATAAGCTGCCAGATGAAAAGGCGTGGAGCAGACTTAAATTTCACATTTTTGACGTGCCAGAGGCAAGTGGCGGCTTGCTTGATAGGCTTGAAGTTTTGGCTAAATTTCTAAAAAATGAGCCAGATCAAAATTTGATCATCATAAAGCAGATAAAAATGCGCGATAACGCTCAATTTTTAAAATTTACAGAGGAGATTATCGCAAAAGGCGGCGAAGGAGCTGTGGTGCGTGAGCCAAATGCGCCATACGAGCGAAAACGAAGCAAAAATGCGCTCAAATTTAAGAAATTTAAAGACGCCGAGTGTGAGGTTGTCGCCGTAAATAAAGGCAGCGGCAAATACACAAATCTTGCTGGCTCGCTTACCTGCAAGGCGATTGGCGGCAAAGATGATAAAGAAAAAGCTAGCGAGCCAAAAAAGGGCACTATTTTTAAAATAGGCTCAGGACTAAGCGATAAAAACCGTCAAGAGCCACCAAAGATAGGCTCTGTTATCACATATAAATTTCAAAATTTAACCTCTAATGGCAAGCCAAGATTTCCTATATTTTTAAGGGTTAGAGAGGATTAAATTTTGTCCGCGATCTCTTTTAATGCCCTAAAAGAGTCAAGCTGCGCATCCTCGTCAAAAATGAAGCTTTGAGCCATGATCTCATCGACTTCAAGTCTGTTTTGAAACTCTAAAATTTGCTCTTTAACGCTTTGCTTTGAGCCTATAAAAGAGCACGCCATCATCTCTTCCGTGACGCTTCTTTCTCTATTTTTTAGCTCTATCTGCCTAAAGTCGATCGGCCCAAAATGCGGAGCCTTGGCACCTGTTTTGTAAGACGCAGCAAAGACCTCGTCGTTATCCTTTTTTGGTGGCTGCAAATACTCTTTTTCGCCAGTTACTATGTTTAAGAAAAACTGCGTTTGCGTGGTTGCCAAACTCTTCGCTAGCTCGTCACTTTGGGCTATTATCACATTTGCTCCTGCGATGATATAGGGTGCTTTTAAAAAGGGCGATGGTTTGAAATTTTGACGATAAATTTCTACCGCTTTTTCTAGCGCACGTGGTGCAAAGTGCGACGCAAAGGCGTAAGGCAGACCAAACTCAGCCGCCACATATGCGCTATATATGCTTGAACCAAGTATGTAAATAGGCGGAAATTTTTCAATTTTTGGATAGGCTTTCACGGCTCTTTTGGCGTTAAAATAGTCCATTAATTCGTTTATTTGCATATCAAATTCTATCTCTCTTGCGCCTCGTCTAAGCACTGCAGCCGTCTCTTGGTCAGTCCCTGGAGCTCTGCCTAGCCCAAGATCGACGCGGTTTGGAAATAGTGTCTCAAGAGTGGCGTACTGCTCGGCGATGGAGTAGGGGCTGTGGTTTGGTAGCATCACGCCGCCAGAGCCCACACGCAAGCTTTTTGTGTGCTCTAAGATGTGTGTGATGATAAGCTGTGTGGCTGAGCTTGCTAAATTTTGCATATTGTGATGCTCTGCGACCCAGTAGCGATTTATGCCGATATCCTCGGCAAATTTAGCCAGTCTAACGGCTGCATCTATGGCTTCTTTTGCGTCACTGCCTTGCTTTATCGGTAGTAAATTTAATATTGAAACATTCATTTTTATCCTTTTTTTGTAGATGAGGGATTATAAAGATTAAATTTAAAATAGATTGTAAGTCTATTTTAAATTTATAAAGGCAAAGACCTATCCATGCAGTCTTCAAGCAAAATTTAAAAACTAACCCTGCTTTACTTTTGCTTTACTCTATTTTTGATAAAATTAATCACTTTTTTATGAAAGGCTTAAACTTGAAGATTTTAGTAACAGGTGGAGCTGGATATATCGGCAGCCACGTAGTAAAAGCACTTTTAAAGCAAGGCAAAGATGAGATAACCATCATCGACAATCTCTGCAAGGGCTCACAAAAAGCACTTGAGGCACTCCAAAAGATAGGAAATTTTAAATTTATAAATGCAAATTTAGAGGATGACCTAAGCGAAATTTTTGCAAATGGTAAATTTGATGCGATCATTCATTTTGCAGCGTTTATCGAGGTCTTTGAGAGTATGAGCGAGCCGCTAAAATACTATCTAAACAACACCGCAAACGTCGCAAGGGTGCTAAGATATGCAAAAACTTACAATGTAAATAAATTTATATTTAGCTCAACTGCTGCAGTTTATGGCGAGCCAGACGTGGCAGAAGTTAGCGAAACAATGCCTACAAACCCTATAAATCCATACGGCAGAAGCAAACTCATGAGCGAGCAGATCATCAAAGATTACGCCGCTTCAAATGAAAATTTCAAATTTGCAATACTTCGCTATTTTAACGTCGCAGGCGCAGACGAAGAAGGGCTTATCGGCCAAAACTATCCAAACGCTACGCACCTTATCAAAGTAGCTGTGCAAACTATACTTGGCAAGCGCGATAGCATGGGTATCTTTGGCGATGACTACGCGACAAAAGATGGTACATGCGTTAGAGATTACATTCACGTTAGCGACCTAGCAGACGCCCACATAAGCGCACTTGAATATATTAGCCAAAATGGCAGCGAAACTTTTAACGTGGGATATGGCAGAGGATTTAGCGTAAAAGAGGTGATCGAAACCGCAAAAAAGGTAAGTGGGGTAAATTTTAAGGTGCTAAACGCGCCAAGAAGGGACGGCGACCCAGCTATCCTTATCTCAAACGCAAGCAAACTGCGCTCGCTAACAAGCTGGAAGCCAAAAAGAGATGACCTAGCGCTCATCATAAAAACCGCCCTTGAGTGGGAAAAGAAAATTTAGGGAAAAATATGAAAATAGCAGTAATTGGAACCGGATATGTTGGACTAGTAAGCGGTGCATGCTTTGCTAAAATGGGCAACAGCGTGATCTGCGTCGATGTTGATGAAAAAAAGATCGAGGCACTAAAAAACGGCGTCGTGCCTATATATGAGCCAGGGCTTGCTGATATCGTGAGTGAGTGCTACAAAAATGGCTCGCTTAAATTTAGCACGCAGATAACAGAGGCGCTAGAGCACGCAGATGTGTTATTTATCGCAGTTGGCACGCCTATGGGCGCTGATGGGCAGGCGGATTTAAAATATGTTCTCTCGGTTGCCAAGTCTATCGGAGAAAATTTAAGCAAACCGCTAATCGTAGTCGATAAATCAACCGTTCCAGTGGGCACTGGAGCTAAGGTGCACGAGGTGATAGAGGCTGAGCTTAAAAAGAGAAATGTAGAGATCAAATTTGAAGTCGTTTCAAACCCAGAGTTTTTAAAAGAAGGTGCGGCGGTTGAGGACTTTTTAAAGCCAGATCGCGTAGTTATCGGAGCTAGCAGCGAGTGGGGCTTTAATGTGATGAGGGAGCTTTATGAGCCATTTATGAAAAATCACGACAGGCTCATTTGCATGGATGTAAAATCAGCCGAAATGACAAAATACGCTGCAAATTCGATGCTGGCAACCAAAATAAGCTTTATAAACGAGATAGCAAATATCTGCGAACGCGTAGGCGCTGATGTAAATTTAGTTAGAAAAGGCATCGGCAGCGACTCAAGGATCGGATATAGCTTCATCTACCCAGGCTGCGGATATGGCGGTAGCTGCTTTCCAAAAGACGTCGAGGCGCTAATCTACACAGCTAGGCAAAATGGCTTTGAGCCAGAGCTTTTAAACGCGGTCGAGTCAAGAAATAAGGCTCAAAAAAGAGTTTTATTTGATAAAATTTATAACTTCTTTGGCGGCGATCTAAAGTGCAAGACAATTGCACTTTGGGGGCTTGCATTTAAGCCAAATACCGATGATATGAGAGAGGCTAGCTCGCTAACTTTGATAAAGCTTTTATATGAAGCTGGCGCAAAAGTGGTCGCTTACGATCCAAAAGCAAGCGAAGAAGCTAAAAAATATATGTCAAATCTAGATATAAAATATGCTAAAAATAAATATGACGCTCTTGATAACGCCTATGCTATGGTGCTTGTGACGGAGTGGAGCGAGTTTAGATCGCCTGATTTTATGGAGATCAAAGAGAGGCTAAAAAACGCTGTCATATTTGACGGACGCAACCAGTATAACGCTAAAACTTTAGCTGAGCATGGATTTAAATATTTTCAGATAGGCGTCAAAGCGTGAAGCCAATTTTATCTCTCATAGCTTGTTTGCTACCTTTTACGCTCTTAGCTAGCGAGGCTACAGGTAAAAGTGAAGCAAAGACGCAAGAGCAGGTTTTTGAGCTGCCTATCTCAAAGATGCCGAATGATTATTTTAAATATGAAGCTGCATTTTTTAAAGAGGTGCAAACGGATTGCGAATTTGCTATGCTAGAGGGCGGAGGCTTAGATAAAAAAGAGGATAAAAGCGGGGTTTATTATGAATTTAGCGCAGATGATGAGCCGCTTAAGCCTTGCAATGGCAAAAATAAAAAGAGGCAAATTTATTATGAATTTACTCAAATTTTGCCTGGCATTAGCCCCATTAAGATCGTAACCCCACAAGACGTGGGCGCAGAGATAAGAATTTATGAACGTGTAGAAACAATAAAACCAAAAATTTTAAAAAGGAAAGAGAAATGAAAATAGCAGTAGTAGGACTTGGATATGTGGGACTTCCACTAGCAGCGGCTTTTAGTGAAAAGTACGAAGTAGTCGGCTTTGACGTAAATGCAAAACGTATAGAAGAGCTTAAAAGTGGCTATGACAGAACGCTTGAGCTTAGCAACGAGCAGATGAAAAAAGCGATCGATAATGGCATGAAATTTAGTCTAAATTTAGATGACATCAGAAGTTGCAACTTCTTCATCGTAACCGTCCCAACTCCGATAGATAAGAACAAACGCCCTGATCTAACTCCAGTGGTAAAAGCGACTGAGAGCGTGGCAAAAGTGCTTAAAAAAGGCGACATCGTTGTCTATGAGAGCACCGTTTATCCAGGCGTTACAGAAGAAATTTGCGTGCCACTTCTTGAAAAGAGTGGGCTTAAATTTAACAAAGACTTCTTCTGCGGCTACTCTCCAGAGCGCATAAACCCAGGTGATAAAGAGCACACTGTTACAAAGATTAAAAAGATCACAAGTGGCTCAACTCCAGAGATCGCTGACAAGGTCGATGAAATTTATCGTTCTATCATCACAGCTGGCACTCACAAAGCTTCAAGCATCAAAGTAGCAGAGGCTGCAAAAGTCATCGAAAATACTCAGCGCGACATCAACATCGCCTTTATAAACGAGCTTGCGATGCTCTTTGAAAAGCTTCACATCAACACTATCGACGTGCTTGAGGCTGCAGGTACTAAGTGGAATTTCTTAAATTTCCGCCCAGGTCTAGTCGGCGGTCACTGCATCGGCGTAGATCCATACTACCTAACTCACAAAGCTCAAGAGGTAGGCTACAACCCTGAAATGATCCTAGCAGGTCGCCGCATCAACGATGATATGGGCAGATACGCAGCCGATCAAGTGATAAAACTAATGATAAGAAAAGGCGTGCTTATCAACAAAGCGCGCGTGCTTGTTCTTGGCATGACATTTAAAGAAAACTGCCCAGATATAAGAAATTCTCGCGTTATAGACGTGGTTGATGAGCTAAAAGACTTTGGCTGCAAGGTCGATGTGACTGATCCTTGGGCTGATAGTGCCGAGGTAAAACACGAGTACGGCTTTGATCTAGTAAAAGAGTATAACCTAGACGACTACGACTGCATCGTGATCGCCGTAGCTCACAATGAATTTAAAAAGCTCAACCTAAAAGGCCACTTGGTTTATGATATAAAAAATATCTACCCAGAGGCTGACGCTAGGCTGTAAGTGAGCGTTAAATTTAAAATTTACATAGCTGCCTTGCCATCTGGCTTGGCGGCTAAATTTTATGGTTTTTTCTTTTTAAATTTAGCTTTTGGGCTAAATTTCAAAGGTTAAAAGTCTAATGCTAATCAATCTAATAAGCTTGATCGTCGTTTTTGTCGTATCAATGGGCATAAATTTCTTTCTTACGCCATTTATCTTAAAAAGCCTTGGCAACGAGGCATTTGGCTTTGTGGGCCTTAGCAACGCCATCGTTAGCTACGCAGCAGTCGTGAGCGTGGCGATCAACTCGGTCAGCGGGCGCTTTGTCGCTCATGCGTGGCACAAAAAAGATCTAAGCCTTGCAAACACCTACTACTCATCAGTGCTTGTTGTAAATATCTTCTTTTGCGCCGTTGTCGTGGTGCTTAGCTCTGTTTTCATACTAAATTTGCAAAGCTTTTTAAATGTCCCTGAAAATTTACTCTTTGACGTGAGAATGACCCTTGTTTTTTACTTTATAAATTTCTGCGTTGGGCTATTTAACGGCGTTTTGACGGTTTGTGCTTTTGTGACAAACAAGCTCTACCTACTCTCCATCAGAAACGCCATCTCAAGCGCGATCCTAGCAGCCCTCATCGTGGCGCTCTTTTTCTTTTTTAAGCCATTTATCTCATACATCGCCATTTCAGCGCTAGTTGCTAGCCTTTTTGTCTTTTTTAGCACCATTTTTATGTCAGCTCGCATCACGCCAGAGCTAAAATTTAGCCTTAGTAAATTTGATTTTTCTAAGATAAAAGAGCTTTTAAGCTCTGGCATTTGGAACAGCTTTAATGCGCTAAATCGCATACTTTTAACGGGCATGGACCTATTTATCTGCAACATTTTCGTAAATGCAAACGCCACTGGCCTTCTTTCAGTCGCCAAGGCCGCCCCTATCATACTTGAGAGCTTTGTAGCGCAGCTTAGCGGCATCTTTGCACCAAAATTTGTCGAGCTTTACTCTAAAAATTTGATCATGGACCTCATAAAAGAGGCTAAATTTTCAATGAAGGTTATCGCCTTTGTGATGAGCGCTCCAGCCGCATTTTTCGTCGTTTTTGGGCTTGATTTTTACACGCTTTGGCTACCTTTTAAAAGCGCAGATGAGGTTAAATTTATCTACAATATCTCGATGATCACGCTTGTGCCGATCGTATTTATAAGCTTTGTTTTTTCGCTTTTTAACCTTGATAGCGCGACAAACAAGCTTCGCCGCCCAGCCATTGCCAACACCATCCTTGGCGTTAGCACGATCATAGCGCAGATCGCACTGCTTAAATTTAGTGACTACGGCGTTTATGGTATCGTCATCGTCGCAGCCATTTTTTATAGCATAAGAATTCTCGGCTTTGACCTCATAAATGCCGCTTTAAATTTAGAGGTGAAGCTCACCACATTTTACGGGGTTTATTTTAAAAATTTAGCCGTTTTTGCGCTTTGCGTGCTTGCGATGTTTGCCTGCAAGGACTTTGTGAGCTTAGATAACTGGCTAAAATTTGCTATCTTTGCTGCGATATACGCCAGCGCAGCTTATGTTTTGGGATATTTTTTGTTTTTTAATGCTTTCGAGCGAGGCATAGTTTGGCGTAAAATTTTAAAAAAATTTAAAAGGTCTTAAATGAATGAAATTTACTTGATCTCTTTGGCAAAAGACACCAAAAGGCGCGAGTTTTTGCAGCAGAAATTTGGCTCTTATGATAGCTTTAAACTAATAGACGCAATAGACGGCAGGGAGCTAAACGCGAGGGAGTACTACAAGATCATTTCGCCATCATTTAAAGCTTACGGCAAGGTTTTAAGCCCGGCTGAGGTTGGCTGTTCGCTCTCGCACGTGAAGGCTTACGAGGCGTTTTTGGCGAGTGAAGCCAAATTTGCTCTCATCTTTGAAGATGACGTGATCGGAGATGATAATGCCATAAAAGAGGCATTTTTAGCAGCTAGCAAGATACCAGAAGAGAGCGTGCTGATATGTGGCATGCAAGATGGGCTGGAGGGCAGGTTTAGTGCCTTTGGCAAAAAGGTGGATGCCAGCCTAAGTAAGCCACTTTGGCAGGTCTCAAAGCACTCATTTTTATGCATTTATAGAGCAGGGGCTTATGTGCTAACTAAAAAAAGTGCTAAGAATTTGCTTGAAATTCATAAAAATGCGCTTTGCACGACCGATGTTTGGGACTATTTGCTAGGCGTTAATGATATGCAGATGTATTTTTGCGACCTTTTTGCGCACCCAACTGATCTAAGTGGCTCAAACATCGAGAGCGAGCGCCTTGAGAGAGGATACAGCGCAAATTTAAAAGCCTACATAAAAACATTTAAATTTATACTTTTCTCACGACTTGAAAAGTTTCAAGGCTATGAGAGAATTTTTAAAAGGGGCTAAATGAGCGAGCCATTAATCAGCATCGTAACCGCGACTTACAAGCGTCCAGAGCTTTTAAAAAAGGCTATAAAAAGCGCTCTAGCTCAAAGCTATAAAAATTTAGAAATAGTTGTAACTGACGACGGCGATGACGAGAGTGCGAGTGAAATTTGCAAGAGTTTTAACGACGCTAGGATTAAGTTTGTAAAAAATAGCGCTCATAAAAAGAGCCCAAATGGCAACAAAAATAACGGCTTTGACAACACAACAGGCGAGTTTGTCTGCTTGCTAGATGATGACGATGAGCTTTTGCCGGAGGCGATAAAGGAGTGCTATGAAATTTTAAAAAGTGGTGAGTATTCGTGCGTTTTTGCAGACGCGATCTGCGAAAAAGATGGCGTGATGACCGAGGTGATAGCTGGTAGAAGCCCATATAGCAAGAGCGGGGCGATGAGCAAGGTTGATTATCACTGCGGGCGGATAAATGGCGAGTATTTTAAACTTTTTTCGCGTGAATTTATAGACGGCTTTAGGTTTGATGAGAGCAGTTTTGGCGGCGAAAATGAGCTTTATATCCGCTTTTTTGAAAAAAATGTCTTCTATCTTAAAAAGCCACTTTACATCTACCGCATCGCAAGAAGTGATAGTGCAACGCTAAATGCCAGCAAACACGCGCTAAACGTGGCAAACGCTTACATTAAAACCGCAAATTTACACTACGATATCGCTATAAAAAACGAGCCAAAATTTCTAGCTATGCAGTATAAAAACGCCGCTTACTACGCCAAAATAGCGGGCGAATATGGCCTTATGCTAAGGTGTATCTTTAAAAGTCTTAGCATTAAATTTAGTAAAGAAGCGCTTATCTTCTTACTGCTTAGCCCGCTTCCAAGTGGCTTTTTACCAGCACTTTCAAAGCTTAGAGTGAAGATAAAACAAAGGTTTGGCGTATGAAGATATTATTTGTCACATCAACGCTTAGAAGTGGCGGTGCAGAGCGAGTTTGCGCGGTGATCGCATCAAGGTTTAGCATGGATCACGATGTAAGTCTTGTTAAATTTGACAAGGACGAGCCATTTTACGAGCTGGCAAGTGGCGTGAAGCTCATAAATTTAGGCGTTGGGGCTGATGAACTTGGCTTTGTTGGAAATTTAAAAAAGAGAGTTTCAAAGGTGCTTGCTTTAAGAGCGCTCATAAGAGAGGGCAAATTTGACGCTGTGATATCCTTTTTAGACGCCGTAAATACCTTGGTGCTCTTTAGTTCAGCCGGTCTAAAAACGCCTATAATCATAAGCGAGCACACAAACTATCTTGCGCCAAAAAGAGCCATTTTTAAGGTGCTAAGACGCATAAGCTATCCATTTGCAAATGCACTTAGCGTCCTAAGCGACGAGGATCTAGGACATTACTCGAAATTTTGCAAAAATGTGATGAAAATTTACAACCCACTCTTTGAAGAGGTGCTCAGTGAGAGCTTTTCTAAAGAAAATTTAGTCATTTTTGTTGGCAGGCTAAATAAGATAAAAAACTGCGAAATGTTTGTAAGAGTGGCTGCAAACTTAAAGCAAAGCGGCTATAAATTTGCTGTCGCTGGAGATGGCGGCGAAAGAGCAAATTTAGAAAATTTAGCTAAAAATTTAGGCGCTGATGTCCAGTTTTTAGGCAATGTAAGCGACATCGCTTCGCTTTATAAAAGGGCAAAGGTGCTACTCTCTTGCTCAAATTTCGAGGGTCTTGGAAACACCTTGATAGAGGCGATAAACTACGACTGCGTGCGGGTTGCGACAAGAACTAGCGGGGCAAAAGAGCTTATAAAAGATGGCTTTGATGGCTTGCTTTGCGAGATAAATGACGCTGATAAGATGAGCGAAAAGCTTGCAAAAATGCTGCAAGATGAGGCAAAAATGGTCGAATTTGTCAAAAACGCAAGGGCTAGACTTGATGAGTTTAGTGTGGAGCAAATTTATAAAAAATGGCTGGAGCTTTTAAGGCTTGGAGGTGTGAAGTGAAAATTCTTTTTGTTATAGCCGCACTTAGAAATGGTGGAGCCGAGCGAGTGCTAAACGTGCTTGCAAATGGGCTTTGCAAAGACAATGAGATCACTATCGCTCTTCTTGAAGAGGACCTTGGGCTTTATAAATTTAGTGAAAAGATAAATATCATAAACCTTAACGTCACTGGCTCAGGGCTTGCTTTAAAATTTAAAAAAATTCTCGCTCTTAGAGCGCTTTTTAAAGAGCAAAGGGCTGATCTCATAATTAGCTTTATCGACTGGACAAACGTCGCTTGCGTGCTGGCAAATGCTGGGCTAAAGAGCAAACTAATAGCAACTGAGCACCACGAACACAGCTACTTAAAAAGCAAAATCGCAAGCGCTATGCGTGATATTAGCTACCGCTTTGTAGATGGCTTAAGCGTGCTAAGTAAAAGCGACTACGACTACTATAAATTTGCCAAAAATAGCGAGGTCATCCACAACCCACTTTTTATCGACGCGCCTGAAATTTGCAAGAAGCAAAACGTCATATTAAGCGTGGCAAGGCTGGAGGCGGTAAAGGGCTATGATATCTATTTTGAGGCGCTTAGCAAGGCGGATAAGAGCTTGCTTGATGGCTGGGAGATAAAGATCGCAGGCAGTGGCAGGCAAGAAGCGCAACTGAAGCAAATGGCGTCAAATTTAGGGCTTAATGTCAAATTTCTAGGTCACATGAGCGACGTTAGCAAGCTTTATAGCGAGGCAAAAATTTTCACTCTTAGCTCAAGAAGCGAGGGGCTTTCAAATGTGCTAATAGAATCAGGCGCCTTTGGCTGCGCTAGGCTAAGTAGCGACACTGTGGGCGCAAGGGAGCTTATAAATGACGGCATAGACGGGCTTATCTTTAAAAATGGCGACGCAAATGATCTAAAAAATAAGCTTGAAATGCTTTTAAAAGATGAAAATTTAAGGCAAAAACTAGCAAAAAACGCCAGCGAAAGTGCAAATTTATTTAGCAAAGAAAATATCATCAAGCAGTGGCGAGAATTTATAAAAAAGGTTGTTAGCAAGTGAAAAAATTAGCCGTTTTTTTATACTCGATGGGACCTGGTGGGGCTGAGCGAAATGTGGCAAATTTGCTGCCATTTTTGGTAAAACGTTATGAAGTTCATCTCATCTTAATGAGCAAGGTCATCGCTTACGAGATCCCAAGCGAGGTGCAGATCCACTTTATAGAAAATAGCGATCCTTACGAGAGCGGACTAAAGAAGCTTGCAAGGCTCTTTTTAGCGATGCCGTTGCTTGCCTTTAAGTATAAAAAGCTCTGTCAAAGCTTAAACATCGACACGCAGTTTGTGCTGATGAACCGCCCTTGCTATATCGCTGGGGTTGCTAGGATTTTAGGGCTAAAGGCTAGGCTAGTTATCAGCGAGCGAAGCTGTCCGTCGATCCTATATAAAAACGATCTAAGCGGCAGGGTTAATAAATTTTTACTCACTCATCTTTATAAAAAAGCTGATCTAATCCTTGCAAATGCAGCTGGCAATAAAGAGGATCTGGTGCGAAATTTTGGCATGAGTGAGGCAAAAACAAAGGTGCTTTATAACGCCCTTGATCTAAAAACTATAAATTTGCTAAAAGATGAGCCACTTGAGGATGGCTTTAAGCCATTTTTCATAAACATCGGCCGCCTTGATAGCGGTAAAAATCAAGCCATGCTAATAAAAATAATCGCTTTGATTAACGACCCTCGCGCCACGCTTGGCATCCTTGGCAAAGGGCCTTTAAAGGATGAGCTGCAAAATCTGATAGACAAATTTGGCGTGGGTGAACGGGTAAAGCTTCTTGACACTGATAAAAATCCTTTTAGGCATATAAAAAACGCCTCTTGCTTGCTTTGTGCCTCGCGTTTTGAGGGCTTTTCAAATGTGCTTTTGGAAGCACTAGCGTGCGAAAAAACTATCATCTCAACCGAGCACAAGAGCGGCGCAAAGGAGCTTTTGGGCGATAGCGAGTTTGGCATCTTAGTGCCAGTTGATGACGAAAATGCGATGAAAGAGGCGATGATAAAGGTGCTTAACGAGCGTGAAATAAGGCAAAATTTTGAAAATGTTGCGTATAATCGGGCTAAATTTTTTGATAGTGAAAATATAGCGAGCGAGCTTATAAATTTTTTGGAAAATCCTAATGAATAGAAATTTATTTTTTAAAAATTACTCTTTATACCTTATGATATTTGCCGCAGTCATCTTTGGCATGGTTTGCAGGCTTTACTGGGTCTTTTGGGCGAGTGAGTATCCAGTCTTTTTTTGGAACAACGAGCTGATGATCAGCACAAATGACGGCTACGCATTTGCCGAGGGTGCAAGAGATATGTTAGCTGGCTTTCACCAAGAAAATGACCTTAGCTACTACGGCTATCCGCTCTCGACGCTTACTTACTGGATCGTGAAATTTCTAGGTGTCAAGCTTGAGACGGCGATGATTTATATGAGTGTCTTTTTCTCGTCGCTTGTGGCTGTGCCTGTTATCTTGATCGCAAATGAATACAAAGCAAAAATGGCTGGCTTTATCGCTGCACTTCTTGCAGTGATCGCAAATAGCTACTACAACCGCACGATGGCTGGTTACTACGACACCGACATGCTCATCATCACTCTTAGTGTCTTTGTCGTTTGGGGGCTTGTTAGGGTGCTTGAGAAAAAGGACACAAAGAGCCTGATAATAGCGCCTTTAAGCGTGCTTATCTATATGTGGTGGTATTTGAGTGCCTTTTCGCTTATTAGCATTTTAACTGGACTATTTTTACTTTACACGCTCATTTTTGATAGGAAAAATCCACTCTTTTACCTTGAAATTTCGCTGCTTTTACTCGCTATCTCAAACCTTGATCTAACGCTTAAATTTATCGTTGTCATCGCTATTTATGCACTTTGCTTATTTAAAAAAGAGGTGATAAATTTAAAAATTGCTCTTGGCATTTTGGCGGTTATCTTTGTTATTTTTGTCATCCGTGGCGGGCTAAATCCGATAATCTTTCAGCTTAAATTTTACGTCTTTAGAGATGTGCCTGAAGTTGGCGGCATGAGCTTTCACTTTTTTAATGTCAATCAAACTATCCAAGAGTCAAGCGTCGTTGATTTTACGCTATTTTGCGAGAGGATCAGCGCAAATGTCATCACATTTTTGATCTCGCTTGCTGGCGTTGCTCTTTTTTGCTACAAGCACCGCTCATTTGCCGTCTCGCTTGGCATGCTCGCAATTGGCTTTTTGGCCTTTAAAAGCGGCCTTAGATTTACCATTTACGCCGTGCCTATCATGGCGCTTGGCTTTGGCTATTTAGTGGAGTTCGTGCTTGCAAATTTAAAGCTAAAAGGAGCCGTGCTAAATCTCATAAGAGTGTTCATAGCGGCCCTAGTGCTTGCTCCAGCGCTCATTCACATCTATGGCTACAAGGCTGAGCCAGTCTTTGTAAATAAAGAAGTTGAAATTTTAAACAAGCTAAAAGGCATCGCAGGGCGCGAGGACTACGTGGTTGCGTGGTGGGACTATGGATATCCGATTAGATATTACAGCGATGTTAAGACGCTAATTGACGGCGGAAAGCACCTTGGACGTGAAAATTTTGCCGTAAGCTTTGCACTTGGAAGCGACGAGATGAGCTCGGCAAATATGGCAAGGCTCGATGTAGAATACACTGAGCGAAATTTCAAAGAGCACTTTAATGGCAACTTGGCTCAAATTTTAAAAGATAGAAATTTAAGCGTTGATCAGTTTTTTAGCGAGATAAAAGAGGCAAATTTTAGCCTACCAGCAAAGAGCAGAGAGATATATTATTACCTGCCAGATAGGATGCTTAGCATTTTTCCGACCATTTTGCAGTTTAGCAAGATCGATCTAAAAAATGGTAAAAACCTAAACAACGGACTTTTCATAACCACTAGAGCGATCTCGCAAAGCGAAAAGGGCATTAGGCTAAGTGGTGGATTTACCCTAACAAGTGATGTCACAAATTTGATCTATGATGGCAATGTCTTACCACTAAGATCTTTCATAGAGACCGACTACAACGAGGCTGGCAAGCTAAATGTAAAAGAGTATAAAAATAATGAAAGCTCAAACATTTCTGTCATTTTTATGAGGGATTATGGTAGATTTATCATCCTTGATGAGAGTATTTTAAATAGCGCCTACATCCAACTTTTCGTGCTCGAAAGATACGATCCTAAGGTCTTTGAGCCAGTCATACTTGATGGGGCGGCAAAAGTTTATAGGCTAAAGAGGTAGAGATGGCAAGGATAGGATTTTTAAGCCACGCTGATATGAGCATACACTTTTTTAGACGCCCTATAATGCAGGCTTTAAAAGATATGGAGCATGAGGTTTTTGCTATCGCTCCAAAAGGAAATTTCACTAATGAGCTTGCTAAAAGCTTTCACACCGTCACCTATGAGCTTGATAAGGCTAGTCTAAATCCGCTAACCGTGATAAATAACTCAAAAAAACTATCTCAAATTTTAGGCGAGCTAAATTTAGACCTGCTGCAAACTGGCGCTCACAAGTCAAATGTCTTTGGCACATTTGCTGCTAAAAATGCTGGCATAAAGCACGTGATAAATTTGGTTGAAGGCCTTGGTAGCTTTTATATCGATGATGATCTTAAGACAAAGGCCGTGCGTTTTGTCATGGAGAGCCTTTATAAGCTCTCTTTTGCAAAGGCCGATGCTTGTATCTTCGTAAATGACGCAGATCCAGACTATCTGATCTCTAAAAATTTGATAGATAAAAGCAAGGTGTACCGCATAAAAAGTGTCGGCGTCGATACTGCTAAATTTGACCCAGCCATCACGCAGGCAGCTGATCTTGGTGAAAAAAAGGTCATTTTAATGATAGCAAGAGCCATGTGGCACAAGGGTGTTCGTGAATTTTACGAGGCAGCAGAAATTTTAAATGGCTATAAAAACTGCGAATTTGTCTTTGTGGGCGAGGGCTTTGCTGGTAATAAATCAACCGCAGACGAGAGCTTTTTAAAAGGTGGCAAAGTGCGATATCTTGGCGCTAGAAACGACATACCACAGCTTTTAAAGGCTTCTTACTTGCTAGCTTTGCCAAGCTACAAAGAGGGCTTTCCAAGAACGGTTTTAGAGGCGATGAGCATGGCTAAAGCAGTCGTCGCAAGTGACGTTACAGGCTGTAATGAAGCTGTAAAAGATGGCTACAACGGACTTTTATGCAAGGTAAAAGACGCAAGTGATCTTGCTAGTAAGATAAAAACTTTGCTTGATGATGAGGAGCTTTGCGCTAAGCTTGGAGCAAATGGCAGAAACTGGGCAGTTAGTGAGTTTGACGAGAAGCAAATCGCGAAAAGATATATAGAAATTTATAGGAAATTTATAGATGTATAGAAATTTTTTAAAGAGGGTGATTGACATTTTGGGGGCTTTGTTTTTGCTTATTTTAACGTCGCCCATCATCATAGCAACGGCTATTTTTATCTATTTTAAAGTAAGCCGTGATGTGATTTTTACGCAGGCTAGACCAGGGCTTAATGAGAAAATTTTTAAAATTTATAAATTTAAGACGATGAGTGACGAGCGTGACGCAAATGGCGAACTCTTGCCAGATGATCAGCGTCTTGGTAAATTTGGCAAACTTATCCGCTCTCTTAGCCTCGATGAGCTGCCACAGCTCTTTAATGTGCTAAAGGGCGATATGAGTTTCATCGGACCAAGGCCGCTTTTGGTTGAGTATCTACCCATCTATAACGAAACGCAAAAGCACCGCCACGACGTGCGCCCTGGTATCACGGGCCTAGCGCAGGTAAATGGCAGAAACGCCATAAGTTGGGAGAAAAAATTTGAATACGACGTCTATTACGCTAAAAATTTAAGCTTTATGCTTGATGTAAAGATCGCTTTGCAGACCATCGAAAAGGTGCTAAAACGAAGTGGTGTCAGTAAAGAGGGGCAGGCAACGACGGAGAAATTTAATGGCAAAAACTAAGAAAATTTACATCTACGGAGCGAGTGGGCATGGTCTTGTGATCGCTGACATCGCTAGAGATAACGGCTATGATGAGATAGTTTTTTTAGATGATGCTAGTGAGCATAAATTTAGCCCAGAGCTTGAAAAAGCTGACATCATAATAGCCATAGGTGATAATAAAACAAGGCAAAAGATCAGCCAAAAGGTGGAGGATGTTGGCTTTGAGATAGTAAATTTGATCCATAAAAGTGCGGTCGTGAGCGAGAGCGCTGTGATAGAAAAAGGCGTAGTGGTCATGCCAAATGCCGTGATAAACGCAAAAGCTCGCATAAAAGAGGGCACTATCATAAACTCTGGCGCAGTGATAGAGCATGAGTGCGTGATAGGTAAATTTGCTCACATCAGCCCAAATGCAGCCCTTGCTGGAAATGTGAGCGTGGGCGAATTTACGCACGTTGGCATTGGCTCAAGCATCATTCAAGGCATAAGCATCGGTAAAAACTGCATCATAGGCGCTGGAAGCGTGGTCATTAGAGATATAAAAGATGGCATAAAGGCGTATGGCGTGCCTGCATGCGAGCGTGCTAAGATATAAATTTAAAAATAAGTGCTAAAATCGCCAAAAAATCACGAAAGGTATGAAAATGGATAGGGTTTTTTTATCTCCACCAAATATGAGTGGAAAAGAGCAAGAATATATAAAAAAAGTTTTTGAAAGCAACTACATAGCGCCACTTGGCGAATATGTCAATAAATTTGAAGATAGCATAAAGGCTTATACTGGCGCCAAAGATGCGCTTGCACTATGCGCTGGAACTGCGGCACTTCACCTAGCACTTCGCGTCCTTGGCGTAAAAGAGGGCGATCTTGTGCTAGCTTCTAGCTTTACTTTCATGGCTTCAGTCTCGCCGATACTTTATGAAAAGGCAACTCCAGTCTTTATAGATAGCGACGAGAGCTGGAATTTAAGCCCAGAGCTACTTAAAAAAGCGATCTCAAATTTACCTAAAAAGCCAAAAGCACTAGTCGTCACTCATCTTTATGGACAAGCTTCAAAGATGAAAGAAATTTGCGAAATTTGCCAAAACGAGGGCATCGCTTTGGTCGAGGACGCAGCTGAAGCGCTTGGTGGATTTTACGGCGGCAAGGCGCTTGGCACATTTGGCGTGATGGGTGGATATAGCTTCAATGGCAACAAGATCATCACTACTTCAGGTGGTGGCATGCTAGTTGGAGATAGCGAATTTGTTGAAAAAGCTAGATTTTACAGCACGCAAGCAAGAGAGCCTTTGCTTCACTACGAGCATAAAGACTACGGCTACAACTACCGTTTAAGTAACGTCCTAGGTGCTATTGGCGTGGCTCAGATGGAGGTTTTAGAAAAGAGAGTCGAGCAAAAGAGAAAGGTCTTTGAAATTTATGAAAAAGAGCTTGGCGATATTTTAGAATTTATGCCAGAGCTACCAAATTCTCGTGGAAACAGATGGCTCACAACCGGCGTTTTTGCTAAAAAAGATGCACATTTAAAAGTTATAAAAGCACTAGCTGACGCAAACATCGAGAGCCGCCCACTTTGGAAGCCTATGCACTTGCAGCCTGTCTTTAAAGGTGCGTTAAGCTTTGTTGATGGATATAGTGAAGATCTATTTTCAAGAGGAATTTGCTTGCCAAGTGGCAGCGATATGAGCGAGCAGACACAAGAAAGAGTGATAAAAATAGTCAAGGATAATGCGTAAATGTTTCATGCAATGAAGTTAAAAAGGCTCGTATTGTTCCTTCTTGGCGATGTTTTTATATTTGTTTTTTCGATATATGCGGCTTATCTTTTGAGATTTAACGCCGACATCCCAGATATCTACGTGCAAGGGCTTTTTGTAACGGCTGGATTTTTGATCGTATTTAAGCTCTTTTTTATGTGGATGTTTAAAATTTACAAGGTGCCGTGGAGATTTTTTGGCTTAAATGAAGCTCGTAAAATTTTCCTAGCTCACGTTTGCGCGGCGATTTTATTTACGATCGTATTTTTCATCATACAAGATTTTTTAAATCCTTACCCAAGAAGCGTCATTTTTATCGATCTTCTCATCTCGTGCCTACTCATCGGGCTTTTGAGAATTTCAAAGCGTATGGTGCTTGACTTTTCAAACAGACCTCACAAAGGCGAGCCTTGTATCGTTATAGGCGCGACCTCAAAGGCGCTTCACGTCTTGCGTGGCTTAAAGCAGGGCTATCTTGACTACTATGCAGTTGGCGTGGTAGATGGCAGAAGCGATCTTGTTGGCACATATTGTGATGGATTTTTAGTTCAAGATAAAAAAGATATACCAAGCCTTATAAAAGACTACGACGCAAAGACTGCTATCATCGCGCTTGCACTCGATCAAGACGAGCTTCAAGCTTTAGTTGATGAGCTAACTGGATATGGCATAAGAGATATGAAGCTCTTTTCGCTTATCGAGAATGAGCCGATCAAAGATATCTCGATCGAAGATTTGCTCGCTAGAAAGCCAAAAGACCTCAATCCAGAAGCCATTTCAAATTTCTTAAAAGATAAAAAAGTGCTTGTCACTGGAGCTGGCGGTAGTATAGGAAGCGAAATTTGTAAGCAGTGCTTGAAATATGGCGTAAGCGAACTTATAATGGTCGAGCACAGCGAGTTTAACCTTTATAAAATAGGCGAAGATACAAGAGATAAAAGAACTGTTAGCAAGCTTGTAAATATCACAAATTTAAAAGACTTTGAAGAGGTTTTTGAAGAATTTAGACCAGAGATAGTCATCCACGCGGCAGCCTACAAACACGTACCACTTTGCGAGCTAAATCCTCGCTCAGCAGTTGAAAACAACATCCTTGGCACAAAAAATGCAGTCGATCTTTCTAAAAAATATGGTGCTAAGAAATTTGTCATGATCTCATCAGACAAGGCAGTGCGCCCAACAAACATAATGGGCACAACTAAGCGTGTTTGCGAGCTTTACGCACTAAATTCAAACGAAGCAGGTGTGTGCGAGATAGTTTGTGTGCGCTTTGGTAACGTCCTTGGCTCAAGTGGCTCAGTCATACCTAAATTTAAAGCACAGATCGCTGCAAATAAGCCACTAAGCGTCACTCACCCAGAGATCACAAGGTACTTTATGCTTACGTCTGAAGCGTGCCAGCTAGTCCTTCAAGCAGCCTCTATCGCAAAAGGTGGAGAGCTTTTCGTGCTTGATATGGGCGAGCCTGTTAAGATCGTAGATCTTGCTAAAAAGATGCTTCTGCTTTCAAATAAAGAGCATTTAGGTATCGAATTTGTAGGGCTTAGACCTGGCGAGAAGCTTTATGAGGAGCTGCTTATCAACAAAGATGACGTTCAAACTAAGTATGAGTCGATCTTTGTGACACACTCGCAGCCTTATGATCTGACCCTTTTAAATTCGCAGATAAATGGGCTTTTGCAGCTTGAAGATGACGAGGTAGCACCTGCTCTTAAGGTGATCGTGCCAGAGTTTAATCATGCATTAAATTTAAAAGGCTAATTTTGGTTATAAAAGATATTAAGAGATTTAGTGACACGAGATATAAGGCAAGGGCATATATCTGCTATTTGTTTAGTAGAAATTTACCAAACAGACTGCCTGGAGTGTGCTTAGAAAACATAAAAGCTGGCTTTGATAAGATCAGCCACGAGATAGAAAATTTTGATGCACTATACATTTTGGACGAAAATGGCATACAAATCGAAGACTCTATCAGCCTAAATGAAAAGTATAAAATCCCAAAAGGCGAAAACCGCGCAAATAAAGCCTACTACTACACAGCCGTGCGCGAGAAAAGGTGCGTTTTAAGCGACCCATATCCATCAAGCCTAAATGGAGGTTTGTGCGTCACAGCAAGCGTGCCTATCTATAATGAAAAAAATGAGCTTAAATTTATCGCTTGCATCGATATAAGCCTAGAAAATATCCTAAATATGGTCGATAGCGGCTTTGTCGAGGAGCATTTTGGTAGATTTTTGAAGACAGTCTATGCGCTCTTTTGTGCATCGCTTTTTATGATCTGCGCATTTTTATTTTGGCACGGCGTAAAGAGCTTTATCTCAAAGAGCATCGAGCATATAAATGTCGAAGAAATTTTTGAATCAACCATCATTTTAACGCTGGCTCTTGCCATTTTTGACCTTGTTAAGACGATATTTGAAGAAGAGGTTTTAGGCAAAAATCACGAAGAAAATAGCGTTATTTATAAGACGATGGTGAGATTTATCGGCTCTATCATCATCGCACTTGCGATCGAAGCGCTCATGCTAGTCTTTAAATTTGCTATCACTGCACCTGAAAATATCATAAACGCTATCTATCTAATAGGCGGTGTGGCGATGCTGATGGCGGCACTTAGCTTTTATCTCTTTAGCGTAAAAAGACAAGAGAACAGATGATCGCTATTATTGATTATGGTGCTGGAAATATCAAAAGCGTGATAAATGCTTTTAAATTTCTTGGACATGAGTGCGTTTTACTAAGTGAGCCTGGGAGCCTAAAAGAGCACTCTCATATCGTTTTACCAGGTGTTGGGGCATTTGGCGAGGCGATGAAAAAGCTCAAATTTAATGGCATGGATGAAGCGATAAAAGAGGCTGTAAAAAATGGCAAGGCCTTTATAGGAATTTGCCTTGGTATGCAGCTTTTGTTTGAAAAAAGCTTTGAATTTGGCGAGCATGAGGGGCTTTCTCTTTTGCCAGGAGAGGTTTTTAAATTTGATGAAGCTAAATTTGATAAACCACTAAAGATCCCACATGTTGGCTGGAACACACTCGAGTTTAAACAAAATAGCCCTTTAAGATTAGGACTTAAAGAGCTTGAGTATTTATATTTTGTACACAGCTACCACGTGGTTTGCGATGATAAATTTGCACTTGCAAAGACAACTTATGGATATGAATTTACAAGTGCGGTGCAGCATGAAAATCTCTTTGGTTTTCAGCCTCATCCAGAAAAAAGTCATGAGGTTGGGCTTAAAATTTTAGAAAATTTTGCGAGGTTGTGATGGAAATTTTCCCAGCGATAGATCTAAAAGAGGGGCAAGCAGTTAGGCTTAGCAAAGGGCTCATGCAAAGTGCTAAAATTTATAGCAGTGAGCCAAGTGAGCTTGCAAAGAGATTTGAAGGCTACGGCGCAAAATGGCTGCATGTGGTCGATCTTGACGGAGCGTTTGCAGGGGAAGCTATAAATTTTAACACGATAGAAAAGATCGTAAAAGCTACAAATTTAAAGGTGCAAGTTGGTGGTGGCATAAGGGATGAAGAACGTATAAAGCGCTATTTGGACCTTGGAGTTAGCAGAGTGATCCTTGGCTCAGTTGCGCTTCGTGATCCAGAATTTACAGCAAAAATGGCTGGAATTTATAGGGTTGTAGTTGGCATAGATGCCAAAGATGGCTATGTGGCAGTGCAAGGCTGGGGCGAGGTTTCAAACATAAAAGCAGTCGATCTTGCAAAAAAATTTGCAGATGTGGGTGTAGAAGCTGTGATTTGCACCGATATTAACAAAGATGGAATGCTTGGCGGAGTTAATGTTGATTTTAGCTTGCAAATAGCTAGAAGCAGCAAGCTTGAGACCATAGCAAGTGGCGGTGTGAGCGATATAAACGACATTTTGGCACTTAAAGAGACAAAAGAGATAGCTGGCGTGATCGTTGGTAAAGCTTACTATGAGGGACGACTTGATTTGAAAGATGCTTTCAAACAAGTTGGCTAGCGTTAAAGCTTTTATAAATTTTAATTAGCTAGAATAGGGCAATTTTTACTAAAAGGATATTATGTGAAGATTTTGGTTGTAGATGACAGCTCAACAATGAGAAGGATCATAAAAAATACTTTGCAAAGGTTAGGACATCAAGAAATTCTCGAGGCTGAGCACGGTCTTGAAGCTTGGAATATCTTGACGCAAAACGAGGGTATTGAGGTTCTTATTACTGACTGGAACATGCCTGAGATGAATGGTCTTGAGCTTGTTAAAAAGGTAAGAGCTGAGCAAAAATATGTTGATATGCCTATCATAATGGTAACAACAGAGGGCGGAAAAGCCGAGGTTATAACAGCTTTAAAAGCAGGTGTTAATAACTACATCGTTAAACCTTTTACGCCACAAGTTTTAAAAGAGAAGCTTGAAGACGTTCTTGGTTAATGAAAGATAAATTTTACGAATTAAGCATCAAAACATCAAATTTTTATGATGAAATTTTAGAGTTAGTTTTCTCTTTTGGGGTCACCTGTGTAGAAGAGCTAGACCATGAGATCATCATCAGGGAAGAGTATGATCTAAAAGATATAGCTTGGGGTGTCGAAGAGTATGCAAAAGGGCTCTCTAGTGTTCGTAAAATTTCAAATAATTTAAAAATTTCTCTTAATTTAAAAGAAAATAAAGACTGGCTAGGCGAATATAAAAAGGCAGTTAAGCCTATTTTGGTTGATAAAATTTATATTAGACCTAGCTGGGAAGAGCCACTTAGTGGCGTAACAAATATCATAATAGACCCAGCTCTAGCCTTTGGCTCAGGGCACCATGAAAGCACAAATTCTTGCTTGCAACTTTTACAAAAATATGCAAAAAGTGGTGATACCGCTTTAGATGTGGGATGCGGAAGCGGGATATTAAGCATAGCTTTAGCAAAGCTTGGCTGCAAGGTCGATGCCTGCGATACAGACGAGCAGGCCACGCAAAGCTCGCTAAGTAACGCCCAGCTAAATGAGGTTAAATTTAATAAAATTTGGACAGGATCTATTGCAAATTTAGAGCAAAAATATGACATCGTCATAGCAAATATCATTGCTGATGTCATTTTTATGCTCTCAAATGACTTGAAAAAATCGCTTAAAAAGGGCGGCTATTTAGTATTGTCAGGAATTTTGAATAAATACGAAGATAGGATTAAAGATACGTTTAAGGATTTGGAGCTAGTTGAGATAAAACAGGCTAATGATTGGGTTAGCTTTGTTTATAAGGAAATGGATGAATAATCAAAATAATAACCAAAATAATGGCGATAATAACGGTTTTTTTAACAAAAATCCCATCTTTATCTTTGCTATTTTTGCGATAGTTATAGTTCTAGCTTTTAGAAGCTTTAGTGGCGACGGACTAGGCGGTACTTTTGGGCTTGGTAGCAACGCTCAAAGCAAGATGATAGCTTATTCTGAATTTAAGGATATGCTAAAAAATAAGCAGCTAAATGAGGTTGCGATATCTGAAACCACGATAAAAGGCGTTGGTAATGACAAAACCATCTACCTAGCAAAGCGCATAAATGATTCAACGCTCATTGGCATACTTGAGCAAAACGGTATAACTTACAGCGTTTATAGCGAAAATAACTGGTTTGGAGATCTTATATTTTCATGGATCATACCGGTGTTTATATTTTTTGCTATTTGGATGTTTATTGCTAGTCGTATGCAAAAGAATATCGGCGGTGGCATACTAGGTATAGGAAGTGCAAAAAAGCTTATAAATTCTGAAAAACCAAAAGTTAAATTTGACGATGTTGCAGGCGTTGAAGAGGCAAAAGAAGAGGTTCAAGAGATAGTTGATTATCTAAAGAGCCCAGATAAATATCTAAGACTTGGAGCTAAAATTCCAAAAGGTATTTTGCTAGTTGGCCCTCCAGGTACTGGTAAAACGCTTCTTGCAAGAGCTGTTGCAGGCGAGGCTAGCGTGCCATTTTTCTCTATGTCGGCATCAAGCTTTATAGAGATGTTTGTTGGCGTTGGTGCAAGTAGGGTTAGGGATCTTTTTGAAAATGCAAAAAAAGAGGCCCCGGCGATTGTATTTATAGATGAGATCGATGCGATCGGTAAGAGCAGAAATTCTGGTCCGATGGGTGGCAATGACGAGAGAGAGCAAACGCTAAATCAGCTTCTTTCTGAGATGGATGGCTTTGATGCAGACAAGTCGCCAGTCATCGTTATAGCAGCTACAAATAGACCTGAAGTTTTGGATGCTGCACTTTTAAGACCGGGTAGATTTGACAGGCAAGTGCTTGTTGATAAGCCTGATTTTAAAGGACGTTGCGACATCTTAAAAGTCCATATGAAAGATGTGAAAATTGGCAAAGATGTAAATATTGAGGATATCGCAAGGCTTACTACTGGTTTAGCAGGTGCTGATCTTGAAAATATCATAAATGAGGCGGCACTTCTTGCAGGACGTAAGTCAAAGACTTTTGTCGAGCAGGCTGATCTAGTGGAGGCTGTCGAGAGATCGATAGCTGGTTTAGAGAAAAAATCACGCCGCGTAAATCCAAAAGAGAAAAAGATAGTCACTTATCATGAAAGTGGCCATGCCTTGATAGCTGAGCTAACAAAAGGCGCAAAAAGAGTGACAAAGGTCTCAGTCGTGCCGCGTGGTCTTGCGGCGCTTGGCTATACGTTAAATACGCCTGAAGAGAATAAATTTATGATGCAAAAGCATGAACTACTTGCAGAAGTGGATGTTCTTTTGGCTGGTAGGGCTGCTGAAGAGGTCTTTATAAAAGAGATATCAACTGGAGCTAGCAACGATCTAGAGCGTGCAACTGATATCATAAAAGCTATGGTTAGCATGTATGGTATGAGTGATGTTGCCGGTCTTATGGTACTTGAAAAGCAACGCGCAACATTTTTAAATGGCGGACAAAGCATAAAAGACTATAGCGACAAAATGGCTGAAAAGGTTGATGAGTTTGTAAAAGCTCTTCTTCATGAGAGATATACAGCTGTGCTTGGTCTTCTTGAAATTTATAAAGGTGCCATTGAAAACATGGTTTCAGCGCTTTATGAAGAAGAGACTATCGAAGGAAAACGAGTTAGAGAGATCATCAAAAACTACGAAGAAGAAAATGGTCTTGAAAGCAGGCTTGTAGAGCTTGAAGAAGAGGAAAAAGGCAAAAAAGAGGAATAAAAATGAGTGGCTACATCGCAAAAGCAGGGTATAAATTTATATTATTCTTTTTGATTTTATTTGCTATATCTGCATTGTTTGGTATTTCGTCACTATTTTTTCTAGCGCTGCTTCTTTTAACTCTCTATTTTTTTAGAGACCCTGAAAGAGAGCTTTTTACTGATGATAAGCTAGCCTTACTTTCGCCCACGGATGGTAAGATAAAAGAGATCAGCGTTTCAAATTTTGATGATAAAGAGGTGGCTAAGATAGTTATCTCAAAGCCATTTTTTGGAGTAGGTACGCTAAGGGCTATAAGCGATGCCAACGTCACTGAAGTTAAAAAAAGGCATGGGCTCTTTTTATGCCAGGCTATGAAAATTTCAGAGATGCTAAATGAAAGAGCGATAATTCGTTTTGAAAAAGGAAATATCAAATTTGCTATGAAGATCATAGCTGGAGTTTTTAGTAGAAGTTTAGAAATTTATAACATTACCAGTCTAAAAGCCTCTAGAAAATTTGGCTTTTTAGGAAGCGGCGAAGTGATTTTATACTTGCCAAGAGATACTAAAATTTGTGTAAGTGTTGGCGAGAGTGTTAAAGCTGCTTCACTTCTTGGATACTTTGAAGAGGAAAAATGAAATGAATAGCATACAAAAAATGCAGTTAATGTATATCTTGCCAAATTTATTTACCGCAGCAAGCGCTTTTTTGGGCGTCATAAGCATTATTTCATCTATTCAGGGGAACTATTTTAAAGCTATTATTTACATCATTCTTTCACTGATTTTAGATGGACTTGATGGACGCGTGGCAAGACTTACAAAGACTACAAGTAAATTTGGAGTAGAGTTTGATAGCCTTGCAGACCTTGTAGCATTTGGTGTGGCTCCAGCGATTTTATTTTATCTAACAGTTGGTGCAAAATTTGGTAGATTTGGTGCGCTAATAGCAGCTATGTTTGTGGTCTTTGGAGCTATTAGACTAGCTCGTTTTAATGTCACTACTGGCACATACGAACCAAATGTTTTCATCGGACTTCCTATACCATCAGCAGCCATCATCGGAGTGCTTTGGGTTGGTGTTTATCTAAAGCATGAATTTTTATATGGTTTTGAGTGGTGCTTGATATTGCTTGAAGCAGTTTTGGCTATCTTGATGGTTAGCAACATCCGCTACCCAAGCTTTAAAAAGATGAATTTAAAACAAACTCATGTTATGCGAATTTTAGTGGCACTTGTAGTTGTATTTTCTATGCTTTATCTATATCCTTACGAGAGTGCGACCTTTTTTATGAGCGTTTATATGCTTTATGGTATTATTAGAGCGGCGATAATGTTTAGCAAAAATCACAAAAAAAAGGAGAGCGAATGAGCGAAAATGGCATAATAAAATCGCGTAAATTTTTACCAAAAATCGAAATCCAAAACTCTCTACTGCTGCTACTTAGGTAGCAAATTCTTCTTTACTTAACTCATTAAATTTAAATATAAAAAATCATAAAAGGACAAAAAATGGATAAAAATAAAATTATAATCTTTGATACGACTTTAAGAGATGGTGAGCAAAGCCCAGGAGCTTCTATGAACACAGCTGAAAAGCTACAGATCGCACTTCAGCTTGAAAGGCTTGGTGTAGATGTGATGGAGGCTGGATTTGCAGCGGCTAGCCCAGGGGACTTTGACGCGGTAAATCAGATCGCAAAGCAAGCTTCAAACATCACTGTCTGCTCGCTTGCACGTGCGGTTGAGCGTGACATCAAGGCAGCTGGCGAGGCATTAGCTCCAGCAAAAAACAAAAGAATTCACACCTTCATAGCAACAAGTCCGATCCACATGCAGTACAAGCTAAAAATGAGCCCAGACGAGGTGATCAGGCGTGCAGTTGAGGCAGTGCAATACTCAAAAACATTTTGCGATGACGTGGAGTTTAGCTGCGAGGATGCTTGCAGAAGCGAGATGAGCTTTTTAAAAGAAATTTGTGACGCAGCGATAAGCGCAGGGGCAAAAACCATAAACATCCCTGATACGGTTGGCTACTTGTATCCAGAGGAGATCACAGCTCGCATTAGCGAAATAGTAAAATTTATAGGTGGTAGAGCGGTAGTTTCGGTGCATAACCACAACGATCTAGGCATGGCTACGGCAAATTCTCTAGCTGCTATAAAAGCTGGTGCAAGGCAGGTTGAAGGCACGATAAATGGCATCGGCGAGCGCGCTGGAAACGCTGCACTTGAAGAGATCGTGATGGCCATAAAAACTCGTCAGGACGTCTTTGCTCCACTTTACACAGGCATCATCTCAAAAGAAATTTATCCGACTTCAAGACTGATCGCTAGCATCACAGGCATCGAGCCACAGCCAAACAAAGCAATCGTTGGCAAAAACGCCTTTGCGCACGAGAGTGGCATCCACCAAGACGGCGTACTAAAGCACAAAGAGACCTACGAGATCATCAGTGCTGAGAGCATCGGCTTAGAGAAAAACTCGCTCGTTCTTGGCAAGCACAGTGGTCGCCATGCGTTTAAGGATAAGCTTGCTAGCCTTGGATTTGACCTTGATAGTGATGCGCTTAATAAGGCATTTGAGAAATTTAAAGACTTGGCAGATAAGAAAAAAGAGATATTTGACGATGATATTAGGGCGCTCGTGGCAGAGGAGATCACTAAGATCCCGCAGGCTTACGAGATCACAGACTTGCTTCAAAGTAGCGGTGGCAGCTTAGCAAGTGCCTCTATGAGTATCAGGCACAACGACGAGATCGTTAGCGACTCAGCCCTTGGCAATGGCACAGCAGATGCGATATTTAAGGTAGTTGATCGCATTAGTGGCATTAACGGCACGCTCAAAGATTACAAGGTCACAGCTGTTTCTCAGGGTAAAGATGCTCTTGCAAAGGTCGATGTAAAAGTCGAGTTTGAGGGCAAGACAGCCGTAATGGGTCACGGACTTGATATCGATACGATGATGGCAAGCGCTAAGGCCTATGTCGGCGCACTAAATAGCTACCTTCGCATCCATAAAAACTAAAATTTTAGCTGGCTGCTAAATTTGCAGCTAGCTAATTTAAATTTAGCTACTCTTTAAATTTACTGCGTTTTTCAAATTTTAAAACTTTCACTCACCCCTAAGAATTGACTACTAAAATTTGGCTTCGCTTACTGCTTAGCTCAAATTTTAGAGCCGAAATTACTCGTTCACAAATTTTTAAAATTTGCTAAATTCTCATCTTGGATTGTTAAATTTGTCTGTTGTAGAGCTGGCTGTTAAATTTATCCAAAAATGTTAGCTCTAATTTTAAATTTTGCTCGGAGTGCAAATTTAGGCTTTCTGCCCGACTATTTTTTTAACAGCTAGCGAGGCTAAATTTAGCCCAAAGCAGGCAGTCACGCCCATGAAGCTTCCAAGTGGCTTGCAAAGGGGCTCTTCTGTTGAAAAAACGACGTCAAATTTACCGCTAAAGCCTGATTTTTTGAGCTCATATCTATATTTTCTAGCTAGTGGATCGACCGAAGTTTTCCAAACGCAGGCCACCTTGATCTTGGTTGGATCAACTCTTTTTGCCCCACCCATCGAGGCTATAAATTTACTAGGATCTACCGCATTTGCAAGGGCGATCTTCGCGGTGATATCATCGATCGCGTCGATCACCACGTCAAATTTGCTAAAGTCAAATCCCGCGACAAACTCAGGTGTGATCAGCGTCTGCATAGGCGTGATGCAAGGATAAATTTTGGCAAACTCCTCCACCTTTACGCCGCCTACGTTTTCGCTGTAAATTTGGCGGTTTTGATTTGTCACGTCAAAGATGTCTTTATCGATCAGCGTGATGCTTCCGACCCCGCTTCTAGCAAGCGCATCTACGCACATCCCACCAACGCCTCCAGCTCCGCAAACTAGCACTTTCGCGCTTTGAAGCTTGCTAAAACCATCCTCGCCAAAGAGCCATCTTATCCTTGTAAATCTATCATTTTGCATCAAATTTCCCTTTTAAGCTCTCCAAGCTCTCGTATGAAGTCATGTTTAGTTTTATGGGCGTTATTGTGGCAAAGCCCTCATTTACCTTGCTGATGTCGCTTGGCTCGCCTTTTTCATATTCAAGTGCGGCGTTTCCAAGCCAGTAGTACTCGATGCCTCTTGGGTTGCGATTAAGCGTGGCATGCGTGGCGTAGGTGCGTCTGCCAGCTGGCACGACGGCGTAACCTTTGAAATTTTTGCTAGCTCTAGCTGGGATATTTACATTTAGAAATTCTCTTTGATTTAGCGAAATTTCATCATTTAGCACCTTTGGCACGATAAATTTAACGATCTCTTTTGCTAGTTCAAAGCCAAGTTCATTTAGTGAGTTGTTTTCATAAAACTGCGAAAAAGCGATGCTTCTAATGCCCTGTAAAACGCCCTCCATCGCCGCTCCACACGTACCAGAGTAGGTGATATCTTCGCCCAAATTTGCCCCGTGATTTATGCCGCTTATCACTAGATCTGGTTTTTTATTATAAAGTGCGTGAAGTGCGAGATAGACGCAGTCGCTGGGCGTTGAGTCGTCAAGTTTAAAAAAGCCATCATCAAGTTTTATAAACCTAAGCGGTCTTGTGAGCGTCAAAGAGTGAGCGCAGGCTGATTTTTCAGAGCTTGGAGCCACGATCGTGACATTTACGCCATCTAGCTCGCTTAAAGCTTCTTTTAAGGCAAGCAGGCCAGTCGCCTCAAATCCATCGTCATTTGTTATCAAAATTTCTTTCAAATTTTATCCTTTAAAGGGTTGGATTTTATCACAGCTTTCTTAAAATTTTAAAGAATTTTTGCGTATAATGCCCCCAAAAAAAGACCTGATGAAAGTGTGTAAATGAAAATTTTAGTCTCCGCTCTTGAGCCATCGGCAAATTTGCATTTAAAAGAAATCTTGAAAAATTTCGAGGGTGAATTTGAGCTAATGGGAATTTTTAGCGAAGAGCTTGGCACGCCATATATGAAAAGCAGCGAGTTTTCTGCGATGGGCTTTGTCGAGGTTTTGCCGCTCATCTTTAAAGCAAAAAAAGCGATGAAAGTGATGAGCCAGATGGCAAAAGAGGCTGATGCAGTGCTGCTAATAGATAGTCCAGCCTTTAATCTGCCGCTTGCAAAGGCGATAAAAGAGGCCGGCGCAAAAGCAGCCGTGACATACTACATCTTGCCTCAAGTTTGGGCGTGGAAGCCAAAAAGAGTAAGCGTTGTGGAGAGATACTGTGACAACCTAGCTTCGATCCTGCCATTTGACTCTAAACTTTATAGCCGCTCGACCTACGTGGGCCATCCTTTGATGGATGAGATAAAGCTTAAGAAAACTAGCCTAAGTAGTAGTGGCAAAGTGGCATTTTTGCCAGGCTCAAGAAGGTCAGAGATTTCGAGGCTGATGCCAGTTTATAGAGAGCTTGCTAAAAAGATAGAGGCTAAAAGGCTGCTTGTCGTGCCACCATTTTTGCTTGATAAAGTAGGCGAAATTTATGGCGATGTGAGCGATTTTGAGGTCGTCTCAAACACGCCTGAAGCCTTGTATGAGAGCGACTTTGCCTTTGTTTGCTCTGGCACTGCTACGCTTGAAGCAGCGCTCATTGGCACGCCATTTGTGCTAGCATATAAGGCAAAAGCGATAGATGTTTTCATCGCTAGAAAATTTGTAAAGATCAAGCACGCGGGACTTGCAAATATAATGTTTGACTTCATGGGCAAAGAGCCGCTTCATGAGGAGTTTATCCAGGAGTTTGCAACGGCTGAAAATTTGCTAAGAGCCTACAAGAGCTGCGATAGGCAAAAATTCTTAAAAGGCTGCGATGAGCTAAGAGCCTACCTAGGGCATGGCAGCAGTAAAAATGTAGTAAAAATTTTAAAAAATATGGAGTAAAAAATGAGTGAACCAATGACAATGCACGGATACGAGAAGATAGAAGCTGAGCTAAAGGATCTAAGGCTAGTGCAGCGCCCACAAATCGTAACAGAGATAGACATCGCAAGAAGCCATGGCGATCTAAAAGAAAACGCTGAGTATCACGCAGCAAAGGAGAAGCAAGCCTTTATAGACGCTAGGATCGCTGAGCTTAGCGCACTTTTAGCAAACGCTGAAGTGATCGATCCAAGTAGCTACGAGCATGATAGGGTGAGATTTGGTTCAAGTGTGACGATAATGGACGAAGAGACTGAGGTAGAGCATACTTATACGATAGTTGGTGTGAGCGAAAGTGACCTAGACAAGGGCTATATCTCGATAAACTCTCCTCTTGCAAAGCAGCTTTTAGGCAAGGCTGAGGGCGATGAGGTAGCGCTAAATTTACCAAAAGGCAGAAGCGACGTTGAGATCGTTAAGATCTGCTATAAACCTATAAAATTTGACTAAAAAGATGAGGCGAAGAGCTAAAAACTGCTTTTGGCTCTGCTAATTTTTAATTAAGGCAAAATTTGAGCGAATACCTATATGCCCCCGTTATAAAAGAAGGCGCGATCTTTTTGGCTGATGCGCATGAAAATATAAATAGAGATGGATTTTTGAAATTCTTGCGTGCCGTTGATAGCGGAGAGATCAAGGAGCCACCGCAGATTTTCTTGCTTGGCGATATATTTGATTTTTTAACGGGCGAGGGCGAATATACGCAAAAATTTTACGCTGAGCACTTAAGGCTTATAAATAAAATTTCACAAAAGGTGGAAATTTTTTATTTCGAGGGCAACCACGATTTTAGGCTTTCAAATTTATTTAATAAAACTAGAGATTTTTGGGACAAAGGTGAGAGGCTAAGCTTTGAGGGGGTAAAGGTCTATGACATTTGCGCTCAGCCAGTGAAATTTAAAACTATAAGTGGCGAGCACGTCCAGATCGCGCATGGCGATATATTTTTACCTTTTATAGATAAGTACGCGCTTAGGTTTTTAAGGCTTAGATGGTTTTTGAAATTTATGAACGAGCTTGATAAAATTTTGGATTTTAAAATTTCAAAAGCGATACTAGCCAAACTTACTAAGAAAAATCTGCACTATAAAATTTCAAACTTCAAGGAGCTAATGAGCAAGCATTTACAGGGCTTTGACGCAAGTATAGTGATAGAGGGACACTATCATCAAGGTGAGCTATTTGATATTTACGATAGATTTTATATAAATTTACCTTGTTTTGCATGCGAGCAAAGTTATTTTGTTGTAGAATACGCCCAGCAAAAGTTGAATTTGCTCAAAATGAGTTTGAAAGGACATTGATGTTTGGAGATAACGTACTAAAAACGGACTCAAACGAGATGGAACTTGTTGATTTTCGTATCTTTAAAAAGGCCGAAAACAAAGTATATGAAGGAATATACGGAGTCAATGTCGCAAAGGTGCGGGAGATCATTAAGATGCCAAATCTTACCGAGCTTCCTGGTGTTCCCGAGTATATTGAGGGAATTTTTGATTTAAGAGGCGTGGTGATCCCTGTCATAAATTTGGCAAGATGGATGAATATAGTCGAGCCAACTGAGGGCGTAGTCATAAAACCACGTGTCATTATCGCTGAATTTAGCGGTATATTGATCGGTTTTATCGTCCATGAGGCCAAGAGGATTAGGCGAATAAGCTGGAAAGACATAGAGCCAGCAAATTTTGCTTCAGGTTCTGGTACTCTAGATAAAGGTAAGATCACAGGTGTAACAAGAATAGAAGATGATGAAGTACTTCTCATTCTTGATCTTGAAAGCATCGTTGAAGAGCTTGGAATTTACTCGCCAAAGATCGAATTTGATGTAACAGATGATCAAAAACTAAAAGGCTCTGCTCTTGTTCTAGATGATAGCTCGACTGCTAGAAAGCTAGTAAAAGATGCACTTGAGAAGATGGGTCTTAGTGTAGTTGAAGCTAAAAACGGCGTTGAGGGTTTAGAGAGAATGGAAGAGCTTTATCAAAGATATGGGGATAACCTAACAAGAGAGCTTAGAGTTATCTTAAGTGATATCGAAATGCCACAAATGGATGGATACCGATTTGCTTCAACTATTAAAAATGATGATAGGTTTAAAGAGGTTCCAATTGTATTTAACTCTTCATTAAGTAATGAATTTAGTGAGATCAAGAGTAAAGAGGCTGGTGGCGCTGCGTATCTTACAAAATTTGATGCTAGTGTATTTTATCAAGAGGTGCTAAAAGTAATTGAAGCACATTCTCAATCTGCAAAATGAGGTGAAGCATGGATGATATGAAAGAAATAATGGAAGACTTTTTAATAGAGGCTTTCGAACTTATTGAGCAGATAGATCATGACCTTGTTGAACTAGAGGCAAACCCTGAAGACTTGGAGCTTTTAAATAGAATTTTCCGTGTTGCTCACACAGTAAAAGGTAGCTCAAGCTTTTTAAATTTTGATGTTTTAACAGAGCTTACTCACCACATGGAGGATGTTTTAAACAAAGCTAGAAAAGGCGAGCTAAAGATTACTCCAGACATTATGGACATTGTTCTTGAGTCAGTTGATATGATGAAAGGACTACTAGAGAGCATTAGAGATAACGGTAGTGACGCAGCCGCTGGTATCGATATTAAAAATATTTGTATAAGACTTACTCAAATTTCTGAAGGTGAAGCCCCAAGTGCAGCCCCAGAAGCTCCAGCCACACCAGCTCCTGAGCCAGTAAAAGAGCCAGAACCTGCCGCACCAGCTGAAGAAGCAGCTCCTGAAGTAAGCGATGCCGAGCTTTCAAAGCTAAGTGACTCTGAGGTTGAAGCTGAGATAGAGAGACTCTTAAAAGTTAGAAAAGCAGAAGATCAAGCAAGACGTGCTTCAAAAGCCATAGCTCCAAAATCTCCTGAAGAGATAGCCCCAGCTGCAAGCGCTGCACCAGCACCAGCACCTAAGCCAGCTCCTAGTAGAGAAAGAGATGCGGATAAAAAAGTACCAGCTGCAAGCAGTGGTGCAGTAGCGCAGGAGCAAACGATACGTGTTGAAGTAAAAAGACTTGATCACTTAATGAATTTAATCGGCGAGCTTGTTCTTGGAAAAAACCGCCTGTTAAAAATTTACGATGACGTAGAAGAGAGATATGAGGGCGAGAAATTCCTTGAAGAGTTAAATCAAGTAGTCTCAAGTCTAAGTCTAGTTACGACTGATATTCAGCTAGCTGTTATGAAGACAAGGATGCTTCCAATAGCAAAAGTCTTTAATAAATTCCCACGTATGATACGTGATCTTAGCCGCGACCTTGGTAAGCAAATAGATCTTGAAATTTCAGGTGAAGATACAGAGCTTGATAAATCAATCGTTGAAGAGATCGGTGATCCACTAGTTCACATCATCAGAAACTCATGTGACCACGGTATCGAAGATCCTGAGACGAGAAAGGCAATGGGTAAACCTGAAAAAGGCCTTGTTCAACTAAAAGCTTATAACGAAGGCAATCATATCGTTGTTGAGATAGTTGATGATGGTAAGGGCTTAGACGCTGATATGCTTAAATCTAAATCTATAGAAAAAGGCATCATCACTGAGCGAGAAGCTGATGCGATGAGTGAGAAAGAGGCATTTGGTCTTATATTTAGACCAGGATTTTCAACTGCTGCAAAGGTTACAAACGTATCTGGTCGTGGCGTTGGTATGGACGTTGTTAAGACAAACATTGAAAAACTAAATGGTATCATCGATATCGAGAGTGAAGTTGGAAAAGGTACAGTCATGAAGCTTAAAATTCCACTCACACTTGCGATTATTCAGTCACTTCTTGTTGGAACACAAGAGGAATTTTATGCGATACCACTTGCTAGCGTTCTTGAGACTGTTCGTGTGCCAATCGATGATATCTATACGATTGATGGTAAAAACGTTCTAAGATTAAGAGATGAGGTTTTATCTCTTGTTAGGCTTTCAGATGTCTTTGGCGTCGAAAAAGTGTTCGATGGCGGTGATCATACTTATGTCGTTATCATCGGCGTTGCTGAAGCAAAACTGGGCATCATAGTAGATACTTTAGTTGGTCAAGAAGAGATCGTTATTAAGTCAATGGGTGATTATTTACAAAATATCCCAGGCATCGCTGGAGCTACTATTAGAGGTGATGGCCGTGTAACTCTTATTATAGATGTTGGTGCTATGATGGAGATGGCTAAAGATATCAAGGTAGATATTAGAGCTGAAATAGAAGATAGCACAAAAGCAAAGGAAAAGCCAAGTGATTATAAGGTCTTGATTGTTGATGACTCTAAAATGGATAGAACCATTATGCAAAAAGCACTTGAACCAACCGGAGTAACTATAATAGAAGCAACTAACGGTGTCGAGGCATTAAATGTTATAAAATCGGGCGAGCATTCATTTGATGCAATTTTGATTGATATTGAGATGCCTAGGATGGATGGATATACACTTGCTGGTGAGATTAGAAAATACTCTAAATATCGCAATCTACCGCTTATTGCTGTTACATCAAGGACGTCTAAAACAGATAGATTACGCGGTGTAGAGGTTGGTATGACTGAATACATTACTAAACCGTATTCAGCAGAATACCTTGAAAACGTTGTTAGAAAAAATATAAAATTAGCTTAGGGGTAAGGGATGAACGATAAACTAAACCAGGTTTTAAGCAAACAAAAACAACAAATTGACGGACCTGAGTCAAAAAACAATGAAGATATAGTTCAATTAGTAGGCTTCGTTGTTGGTGAGGAAGAGTATGCGATACCTATTTTAAATATCCAAGAGATAATCAAACCTATCGAATACACCCGTGTTCCTAGCGTGCCTGACTATGTTCTTGGCGTCTTTAACCTACGTGGAAACGTTATCCCGCTTATTGATTTGCGTAAGCGTTTTTCACTAAATGTTACAAAACAAAGCCCAAGTACAAGATATATCGTCATGAAAGATGAGGATAATATCGCAGGTTTCGTGATAGACCGCTTGACGGAGGCTATAAGAATAGTTCGTAACAGGATAGATCCGCCACCAGAGACTTTGGTAAAAGACAAAGGCATGATCTATGGTATTGGCAAACGCGATCAAAATATTCTTACGATTTTAAAGGTTGAGAGCCTTTTAAAGCGTGATTTTTAGGGCATAGCTTGATAAAACTTTGTGTTTTTGACTTTGACTCTACGATAATGGACGGCGAGACGATTGATATCCTCGCCGCCGCTAATAACGCCAGCAATGAGGTGGCTAGCATAACGAAGCGTTCGATGAACGGCGAACTTGATTTTTTTGAAAGTCTTACAGCAAGAGTAAAATTTTTAAAAGGAATGCCACTTTCAAAAGTAGATGAAATTTGTAAAAATTTACCCATCATGCCAGGAGCTAGCGAGCTTATAGCTGCTCTAAAGCAAAAGGATATAAAAGTCGTGGTCTTTAGTGGTGGTTTTCACATCGCAACTGATAAGATGCAAGAAAAACTTAAATTTGATGTAAATTTTGCAAATATCTTGCACCACAAAGATGGAATTTTAACAGGTGAAGTTGGCGGAGAGATGATGTTTGGTAGCTCAAAAGGCGATATGATAGATCGCTTAAAGGGGCTATTAAATTTAGATAAAAGTGAGATCATGTGCGTTGGCGACGGAGCCAATGACGTATCTATGTTTAGAAAATGTGATCTAAAAATTGCCTTTTGTGCGAAAGAAATTTTAAAAAAAGAGGCGACGCATTGCGTGGATGTCAAGGATCTGCGTGAAATTTTAAATTTTATAAGGTGAAAAAATGTATGACAATGAAGCTAAATTTTCTCTTTGGTGTGACTTTATAGAGAGAGATTTTTTACAAAACGAATTCAACTCTTTATTAGAAAAAGGCGTTATAAACGGAGCTACAAGCAACCCAGCTATCTTTAAAACAGCTTTTGCATCACCTGCTTACAAACAGATCATACAAAACAGCAACAAGCGTCACCCAAAAGATCTTTATGAAATTTTAGCGACCCAAGATATCAAGATCGCCGCATGTAAAATGCTAAAAAACTACGCAAATGGCGATGATGGCTTTGTTAGCATCGAGGTTGATCCAAATTTAAGTGGCGAAACAGCTGCGACGATAGAAGAGGGCATCAGGCTTCACAACCTTATCTCAATGCCAAATGTCATGATAAAAATTCCAGCTACAAAAGAGGGCTATGAAGCGATGAGCGCACTCATGGCAAGAGGTATCAGCGTAAATGCGACGCTCATTTTCTCGCCTGATCAGGCTAAAAACTGCCTAGAGGCCTTTAAAGAGGGTAGCAAAGCTTATGCAAGCCGCTTTGTGGATACGACGATGCCAAAGGGTGTGATCAGTGTTTTTGTTAGTAGATTTGACAGAAAGCTTGATGAGACGATGGCTGCAAAGAGCCTACCAACAGGACAGATCGGCATATTGAACGCTGCAAATATCTATCATATCATTGAGGATTTTGGCTTAGAAAACGTAAGGACACTTTTTGCAAGCACTGGCGTAAAAGGTAGTGGCTTAAGAGGGGATTATTACGTTAGAGAGCTAATGTATAAAAACTCTATAAACACAGCTCCGATAGATACTATAAAAGAATTTATAAAAGAAAAAGCTGAGGCAAAAAATGCCCCTAGCAAAGAGAATATCTCAAGCTTTTTTCACATCATAAAAAATAATGAGATCGATATAAATGCTACTTATAAAGAGCTTTTAAATGACGGCTTAAAGCAGTTTGTTGCAGCATTTGACGACATTATGAAATCACTTTAATGACCAAAAAAAGACCTAGATTCATATCTGTGCTCTTTAGTCGAAAAAGGCGGCAGCGACCTTCATCTAAAGTCTGCAAGCCTTGTTTATGGCAGATTTAATGGTGAGATCATGCCACTTAGCGAAGAAAATTTAGACCCAAGTGACGCGGTAGCTATCGCAAAAGAGCTTTTGGTGGCTAAATTTGATGAGTTTATGGATAAAAAAGATATAGATTTTTCTTATAAACTAAATGATGAGTACTGCTTTCGTGTAAATATGTTTTTGCAGATAAATGGAATTTCTGCTGTCTTTTGTGTCACTCCAACGAAAATTCCAACCATAAAAGATCTAAATTTACCAAGTGTGATAGAAAAAATTTGCACAGAGACCACTCGTGGCATCATCCTAGTGACTGGCCCAACTGGAAGCGGCAAGACAACGACGCTTGCAAGCATGATAAATTTCATCAACCAAACAAAAAGATCACACATCGTGACTATCGAAGATCCGATTGAATACGTATTTAACGACGATAAAAGCATAATCAACCAGCGCTCTATCGGGGCAGATGCGCTAAATTTCTCAGATGCGCTAAGGGCTTCACTTAGAGAATATCCTGACATCATTTTGGTTGGCGAGATGAGAGATCTTGAGACGATTGAGACTGCCATTAGAGCCGCAGAGACTGGACACTTGGTGCTTTCGACATTTCACACACTTGATGCAAAAGAGAGCGTAAATAGAATAGTAAATAGCTTCCCACAAGGCGAGCGAGATAAAGTCAGCCTTATGTTCTCTTCAGTGCTTGCTTGCGTCATCTCACAAAGGCTAGTTAAGACGCTTTTTGGCACAAGACGCCCGGCAGTCGAGATCATGATAAAAAATACCCGCATAAAAGAGCTCATATCTGAAGAGAAATTTGATGAGATCGATCTTGCCATAGCTGAGTCAAAAAATACTTATGGCATGCAAACCTTTGATCAGCACCTGCTTGAGCTTTATGAAAATAAGATAATTAGTGCCGAAGTAGCGCTTGACAATGCTAGCAACAGGGGCGATTTGCAGCTTAAGATAAAAAGCTCAAATGTGGCAGGTTTTAGCTTTGAAAATGGTGTAAATTTTGGCAAACCTCAAAGCAAACAAGATCAACCTGAAGTGATCGCACTTAAAGAAATTTAATAAGCTTTATGTGAAATTTATAAAGCATTAGATAAAATCAGCACCTATTTTTTATGAAAGGAAAACGATGTTAGAAGGAATCGTTAGAGAGAGTATCGGTAAGAAGTCTGCGAAGGCTTTGAGAAGAGATGGTTATCTAATCGCCAACATTTATGGCAAGGGATTAGAGAATGTTGCAGCTGCTTTTAAAGTCAATGACTTTATAAAAGAGGCACGCAAAAAAGAGAGCCTTGCTTTTGATGTAAAAGTAGGCGGAAAAGTTTATAATGTCGTTATTGTTGATTACCAAAGAGATGTTGTTACAAGCGATCTTAAACACGTAGATCTAAAAGTAGCACTTCCAGGCGTTTTATCAAAATATATGATCCCAGTTAAGCCAGTTGGAACACCTATTGGTCTTAAAAATAAGGGCGTTTTGATTCAGTCAAAAAGACGTCTTTGCGTAAAATGCACGGCTGAAAATTTACCAAATTCATTTGACGTTGATGTAAGCAAACTTGACATTGATGATACGATTTTGGTTCGTGATATCACAGCTCCTAAAGGCGTTACTATCATTGACGCTGACCGTGTTGCGGTACTTGGAGTTATTAAAGCTAAATAAAAAGGGCTTTTGTGACACTAATAGCGGGGCTGGGAAATCCTGGTCCCAAATACGAAAACACTAGACACAACATAGGCTTTATGCTTATAGATCTTCTAAAAGACTCAAATTTCAAAGATGTTAGCTCAGCCAAATTTCAAGGCGAAGTTTTTAAATTTAACGACATTATCTTGCTAAAACCAACAACCTTTATGAACCTCTCGGGCCAAAGCGTAAAAGCAGTAAAAGACTTTTACAAGCCAGATAGGATAATCGTCATCCACGACGATCTTGATCTTAGTTTTGGCGCGGTTAAATTTAAAAAAGGCGGCAGTAGTGGCGGACATAACGGCATAAAATCGATCGACGGACTAATAGGCAACGACTACGAAAGAGTGCGCGTAGGTATCGGACATGAGGGCGATGCTAAAAATTTCGTCCTTGGCGAGTTTAGCAACGAGGAGAAAAAGGCTTTAGATGAAATTTTAGCCTATACAAAAAATGCGGTTTGTGAGCTTCTAAAGAGCGACATCAACGAAATTTCACAAAAATTTACGGTAAAAAAAGGTCTTATCAAATGAAACTATACGCCAGATACGTTGGCTGGGTCTATATAAAATCTTTTCTTATCGTATTTTTAGCGCTTGAGCTATTTTATGTTGGCATTGATCTGCTTACAAATTTAAAAGATCTGCCGCCATCTGCCAACCTTCAGCTACTATACGTTGGACTTACTGCACTAAGTGCCATTAGCTACGTTTTGCCACTTTCACTCATTTTTGCACTAATAATTTTGCATGTAAATATGGTTCGCTCAAACGAGCTAATCAGCTTTTATGCTCTTGGCATCAGTAAAAACAAGCTCATTTTACCGCCATTTCTCATCGCACTTTTTGTGACGATTTTTTATGTTGGGCTAAATTTTACGCCGTTTGCTTATGCGCATGATTATCAAAAGAGTATCGCAAAAAACACCGCTTTTTCAAAAAGTACAAACGACTCATTTTTGAAATTTGAAGGCAAATTTATCTATATAAAAGAGCTAAACTCAGCCAAGCAAAGAGCAAATGATGTGAGAATTTTTGACATTAATGGCACTGACTTGCTCTCGACAACCTTTGCCGACCACGCTAAATTTAAAGACAATGAGTGGGTTTTGGAAGATGTAAATCAGACCTTTTTGCCTCAAAGCTTAGAGCTTGGCGAAAATGGCTTTAGAAAGGTAAAAAGTGAAAATTTAGATGCGTTAAGAGGCTTTAAACCAAAGAGCATCGAGAGTGCTGCAAGCGTTGAAAACTCGAAATTTAACATACCTGATGCGATAAATTTTATAAAGACATTTAAAAACGAAGGCATAGGGCTTGATAGCGCAAGGACTGCATTTTATAACCTTGCCATCACGCCATTTTTTGCGCCATTTTTATTACTTATTTTCTACTATCATTTGCCAGTGACCGGCAGGTTTTTTAACCTCGCACTCTCAACATTTATCTTTGTTGTGATAACACTCGTAGTTTGGGGACTTCTCTTTATCTTAACCAAATTTGCTCAAACCTCTGTCATCTTGCCAGAGATCGGCATGGTTCTCCCTGTTATTTTGCTTTTTGCATACGCCATTTATCTCATAAAATCGCATCGTTAAGCCAAATTTTGGCAACTTTTTTGTAAAATCAAGCCATTTTAAAAAAGGCTATTTTATGGATTTTAAAGAGCTTGCAAGCAAATACAAAACCCCACTTTACGTTTATGATTTTAACTACATTAAAGAGCGCTACGAGGCGCTAAAAAACGCATTTTACGCTAGAAAATCTCTAGTCTGTTACGCTGTAAAAGCAAACTCAAATTTAAGCGTTTTAAAATTTCTGGCTGATCTTGGAGCTGGCTTTGACTGCGTTAGCATCGGCGAGGTCAAAAGAGCGCTTCTTGCAGGGGCTAAGAGATATCAGATCATATTTAGTGGCGTTGGCAAGAGCGATGAAGAGCTAAAAGAGGCTTTAGAAAATGAAATTTTGCTGATAAATGTTGAGAGTTTTGCCGAACTTTTAAGGCTTGAAGAGATCGCAAAAGGGCTAAACTTAAAGGCAAGGATCAGCATCAGGGTAAATCCTGGCGTTGATGCAAAAACACACCCATATATCTCGACAGGGCTAAATGAAAACAAATTTGGCGTCGATGCGCAGACGGCTAAAAAGATGTATATCCACGCTAAAACTTCAGAGTTTCTTGAGCCAACTGGCATACACTTTCACATCGGCTCGCAGCTAACTTCACTAAGCCCGATAATAGATGCTGCAAAGATCGTAAGCGAGCTTTTAAGAGAGCTAAGAGCGTTTGAGATCGATATCAAATTCTTTGACGTTGGTGGCGGACTTGGTATCATCTATAACGATGAAAAAGAGATAAATTTATATGACTATGCACAAGGAATTTTAGGCGCAATAAAGGGTCAAGATGTGACCATCGTTTGCGAGCCAGGACGTTTCATCGTGGGCAATGCTGGTTACTTTGTCGCAAGCGTTTTATATGAGAAATTTAACGGCAAAAAGAGATTTGTCATCACTGATGGAGCGATGAATGATCTCATAAGACCAAGCCTTTATGGCGCGCATCACAAAATTTTTGTCGATGGCAAGGATGAAAATTTAGGCACTTGCGATGTGGTCGGTCCAGTTTGTGAAAGCGGCGACTTTTTAGCAAAAGATATCAATCTACCAGAGTGTGAAAGTGGCGACGTCATCGTGGTTAAAGGGGCTGGAGCTTATGGATTTAGCATGAGTTCAAACTACAACACAAGAAACAGAGCCGCTGAAGTTTGCGTGCTTGATGGCAAAGATAGGCTGATAAGAAGACGTGAGTGCTTTGAGGACGTCGTGGCACCTGAGATTGAGTTTTTGGAGAGCACTGATGCAAGAGCTAAATGAGCTTAGAAAAGAGATCGATAGTATCGATGATCTCATCTTAAATAAACTAAATGAAAGAATGAAGCTTGTCGAGCAGATCGGCAAGCTAAAGCAAACGACTGGGACGCCTATATATCGCCCTGAGCGCGAGCGAGCCATCATAAACCGCTTAACTAGCCTTAGCAAAGATAAAGCCTTAAATAAGGCTGCGATCGAGGCTATTTATCTTGAAATTTTTGCTGTTAGTAGAAATTTAGAGATGCCTCAAAAGATCGTCTATCTAGGGCCTGAGGGCACTTATACACATCAAGCGGCGCAAAGTAGATTTGGTGCGATGAGTGCCTACCTGCCACTTGCTACGATCGAGGCAGTTTTTACAAAGCTAGCTCAAAAAGAGGCAAAATATGGCGTCGTGCCTATCGAAAACAACACTGAAGGCGCTGTTGGAGCTACGCTTGATTGTTTGAGTAAATTTGATGATATAAAGATAGTGGCAGAGCTCTACGTAGATATCCACCACAGCTTTGTTAGCATAAATGAAAATTTAAAAGAGATAAAGCGAATTTACTCGCATCCGCAAGGCTACAACCAGTGCCGTAAATTTTTAGAAGATCACTTGCTAAATGAGGTTGAGTTTATCCCAGCCAAATCAACCGCAGCAGCTGCATATATGGCATCTATGGACAGAGAATCAGCCGCCATTTGCTCAAAAATCGCAGCTAAAATTTACAACGTGCCAATCGTCTATGAGACTATTGAAGATAATATGGCAAATAGAACGAGATTTTTGATCTTAAGTGATTTTAAAAACGCCAAGGTTGAAAACTCGAAAACTTCGATCCTAGCTAAAACTGATCACAGTCCAGGACGCCTTGCTGATCTGCTTTCTATCTTTAAAAATGAGAATATCAATATCACAAAACTTGAGTCACGTCCTATCAAGCAGCGCGAATTTAAGTCAATTTTTTATCTTGACTTTGAAGGGCATATCGACGATGAGAAGGTGCAAAATGCCTTTGAACTCGCAAAAGAGAGCGGCGCTGAGATAACTTGGCTTGGAAGCTATTTAAACGGAGATGAGTAATGAAATTTAATGACTTTTTAGATGATCTAGTAAATTACGAGGCTGGAAAGCCGATCGAGCTTGTAGTTAGAGAGTTTGGCATCGATGCAAAAGATGTGATAAAACTAGCGAGCAATGAAAACCCTTTTGGCACGAGCAAACGCGTAGAAGAGGCGTTAAAAGAGGTCGCCAAAAACGCACATCTCTATCCAGATGATAGCTACTTTGAGCTAAAAGAGGGGCTGGCTAAGAAATTTGGCGTAACTAGCAAAAATCTAATCATCGGCTCTGGAAGCGACCAGATCATAGAGTTTGCACTTCACGCAAAGGCGAACAAGCAAAGTGGCGTTTTGATGGCTGGCGTGACATTTGCGATGTATGAAATTTATGCAAAACAAACAGGGGCTAAAATTTACCGCACAAAGAGTGTGGAGCATAATTTGAGCGAGTTTTTAGAAATTTATAACGCGCACAAAGATGAAATCTCAGTCATTTTTCTTTGCTTGCCAAACAACCCTTTGGGTGAGTGCATCGATGCCGATGAGGTATATAAATTTATAAAAAACATTGATGAAAACACGCTTGTGGTGCTTGATTGTGCTTACAACGAGTTTGCTAAATTTAAAGATAGCAAAAAAGAGATAAAGCCAAGCGAAGTGGTGAAATTTAAAAACGCCATCTATCTTGGCACTTTCTCAAAGGCCTACGCACTTGGCGGCATGCGCGTGGGATACGGCGTGGCAAATGAAGAGATCATAGGCACTCTTTCAAAGCTAAGAGCTCCATTTAACATCACTACTCCAAGCCTAAGAGCAGCGATAGTGGCGCTTGGAGATGATGAATTTGTGCAAAAAACTATGCAAAACAACTTCGAGCAGATGAAGAGATATGAGGAGTTTGCAAGGCAAAATGGCATCGAGTTTATCCCAAGCTATACAAATTTCATAACTTTTAAATTTAACGAGCCAAAATCAAGCCAGATATGCGAAAAGATGCTAAAAAAAGGTATAATTTTACGAGATTTAAAAAGCTATGCCTTAAATGCGGTGAGAATCACTATTGGTCAGGCATGGCAAAACGATAGAGTTTTTGAAGAGTTAGAGCAAATTTTAAAGTAGGGATATGGATTTTAAGGCATTACTTCATCAAATAAGTCAAATTTATCAAAAGCTTTCACTAAAACAAAAGATCGTCACAGGCAGCTCGATCGTTTTGGTTGTGGCTTTTTTGGTATTTTTAACGCTTTACAAAAGCAAAAGTGATAGCTTTGCAGGATATAGCGTCCTTTTTGAAAATATCAGCCCAAGCGACTCAGCCTTAATAGTCGATCAGCTAAACAAAGATGGCATCAAGTATAAACTAGCAAATGAAGGCACTATTCTCGTGCCAACTAGCGATGTATATAAAGAGCGTATCGCTGTTGCAACGCTTGGCATACCAAAAGAGAGCAAGATCGGTTTTGAAATTTTTGACAAGCAAGAATTTGGCGCAACGGACGCTGAGCAGAGAGTTAAATTCCAAAGAGCGCTTGAGGGCGAGCTAGCTAGAACGATCGAGAGCCTCTCATCTATCCAAAAAGCAACCGTAAGAATAGCCATACCAAAAGAGAGCGTCTTTACTGAAAGGCAAGCACTCCCGACCGCTTCTATCGTAGTCGAGCTAAAGCCAGGCGTTAGTCTAAATGCGAAGCAAATTTTTGGCATTAAAAACCTAGTCGCCGCCTCTGTTACAAATTTAAGCACCGAAAATGTCAAGATAGTAAATCAAGACGGCGTCGCACTTGGTGATGAAGACGGAGAGTTTGATAGTGATGCCATAGCTCAGCAGATCCGCTATAAGCGCGAGTTTGAAAATAATTACGAGCAAAAGATCGTAAATGTCATAGCTCCTATCGTGGGCGGTGCGGACAAGGTCGTAGCAAAGGTAAATATCGACTTTGACTTTGATAAAAAAGATACAAAAAGCGAGGTTTATGACCCAAATAACGTCGTAAGAAGCGAGAGCAACATCGAAGAAAAGCGCCAAGGCTCGGCTCTAAATGAAGTAGGCGGCGTACCAGGTGCAGTTAGCAACATAGGCCCTGTTCAAGGGCTAGATGACAGCACTTTAAAAGAGCAGTACAACAAAAGCTCGCAGCAGACAAACTACGAAATTTCAAAGAAAGTAACAAATGTCAAAGGGCAGTTTGCTAGCATAAGCAGAGTAAGCGCAGCTGTCGTTATAGACGGACTTTATCAAAGCAAAAAGGATAAAGACGGCAAGCCAACTGGCGAGCTTGAATTTGCCCCACTTACCAAAGAGCAAAGAGAATCAATCACAAATTTAATCAAGCAATCAATCGGCTACAACCAAAATAGAGGCGATGAGGTAAGCTTAGATAACTTCGAGTTTAAAACTGGTAAAGATGTCAGCACTGGCGAGAAGATGGATGGCTTTATGAACAACTACGTGATGCCTTTCTTGCCGCTACTAAAATACATCTTTGCAGCACTGCTACTCTACATCTTCTACAAAAAAGTTATCGTACCATTTATGCAAAAGATGCTTGAGGAGACAAAAGAGGAAGAAGAACAAGTTCAGAATGAGTTTGAAGATATCGAGACTGATGCTGAAGATACACTTGAGAAATTTAAAGCTGCTCGCAAGAAAGTCGAAGAACAACTTGGTCTTGGTGGTGAATTTAATGAAGACGAGCTAAAATACGACGTATTGCTAGAAAAAATGAGAACGGTTATCTCTGAACGTAGTGAAGAGATTGCGGCATTACTTCAAGATATGGTTAAAAATGATAGTGACTTTAACATGCGCAAGGAAATTTAATGTCGATGAAGTTAAATGATAAGCAAAAGATGACCTACGATGATCTATCAATGCCTGAAAAGATTGCTATTTTATTAATTCAACTTGGCGAAGAGGCGACAGCTGTTATATTTTCTCATATGGATGTTGATGTCATCACTGAAATTTCAGGCTACATAGCGACTGCAAAAAATATAGATAAACAAGTTGCAGGCGCGGTGCTTGAAGAATTTTACGCACTAATGCAGTCAAATCAATATATGAGAAGTGGCGGTTTAGAATACGCAAAAGAGATCTTGTACCGCACCTTTGGTCCAGAGGCAGCACAGAAAATTTTAGATAAGCTTGCAAAAAGCATGGAGAACTCAAAAAGCTTTGGCTATCTTGATAAGATAAAGCCGCAGCAACTCGCAGACTTTATCGTAAAGGAGCACCCTCAAACTATCGCGCTAATCCTAGCCCACATGGACTCAAGTAGTGCTGCCGAGACACTAAGCTTTTTTTCAGATGAGCTAAGAAGTGAGGTCGTGATCAGGATGGCAAATCTTGGCGATATTAGCCCATCAGTAATAAAACGTGTTTCAACTGTGCTTGAGGGTAAACTTGAAAGCCTTACATCTTACAAGGTCGAGGTCGGCGGCCCAAGAGCTGTGGCAGAAGTGCTTAACAGACTTGGTCAAAAAGCTAGCAAAAGCACGATCGAGCGCATCGAGCAAAGCGACGATAAGCTTGCTACAACGATCAAAGAGCTTATGTTTACCTTTGAAGATATTATCAATCTTAACGCAACTGCGATTAGAGAAATTCTCAAAAATGTCGATAAAAAGGATCTTATTGTTGCATTTAAGGGCTCAAGCGATGGCATTAAGGATAAATTTTTATCAAATATGTCTCAGCGTGCAGCCGAAGCCTTTAAAGAGGAGATGCAATACCTTGGTGCCGTGCGTGTAAAAGATGTTGAAGAGGCTCAAAGACGCATTGTAGAAGTAGTACAAACCTTAGCTGATCAAGGCGTCTTCCAAGTTGGCGAAGCAGAAGAGATGATAGAATGAAAAGTAGCGTAATAACAAGTGAGACCTCACCGGCTCACTTTATAGAAAATTATAGATTTAAGGTGCTTGGGAGTAACGAAAGAGCCCAAGATAGCGCGCCTGTTTTGATAGAAGAGAACAACCTTAGCGAAGAGCTAAATGAGCAAAATTTAGAGCAAGGTGGTGAAAATTTTGCACCTCAGATGCTGCACTCAGTGCAACCAAACATGCAAAATCACTTTGTGCCTCAGCCTCAAAATAGCCAATCTCACCAACATGGATTTGACTCGAGCTTTGTCGAGGAGCTGCTTAAAAAGACAGATGAGCTAAGTAGCAACATCATAAAACTTCAAATGCAAATAGAAAATCAAGAGAGCGAATTTGCAAAGCGTCTTGAAGCTGAGATCGCTCGTGCAAAAGAGGATGGCAAAAATGAAGGCATTGCTCAAACAAATGCTGCGAACGAGGCAAAGATAAAGGAGCTTGAGGCTAAATTTAGCGCTTCAGCCACAAAGCTAGATGAGCAGTACGTTAAATTTGATGAGTTTTTGAAAAAGAGCGAGGAAGAGCTTGGGCAAACTGCGATAAAGATCGCAAAAGAGGTGATAGAAAAAGAGGTTTCAAGCGCATCTAGCCAGATCGCTCATCACCTAGCAAATTCACTTATAAAAGAGCTAAGCGACGTAAAAAATATAGAAATTCGCGTAAATCCAGAAGATAGCGACTATCTAAAAGAGCAATTTAGTAAAAACGAACGCGTAAAAGTAAGCGCTGATGACGCCATAAGCAAAGGTGGCGTGGTGATAATAAGCGAGGGCGGAAACATCGACGCGACGATGCAAACAAGGCTAGAGAAGCTAAAAATGTTGGTAAATAATGAATAAAGACGTTAAAAGCCTAAATGTCGATGAGCTAAACGCACTTTGCCACGACATCAGAGATAAAATTCTATCCACCGTTAGTAAAAATGGCGGCCATCTTAGCTCAAACATCGGCGCAGTCGAGATCATCGTTGCGATGCACAAAATTTTTGACGTTACAAAAGATCCGTTTATCTTTGATGTGAGCCACCAAAGCTACACGCACAAGCTACTAACTGGGCGCTGGGACAACTTTGATACGCTTAGAAAATTTAACGGTATTAGTGGCTACACAAAGCCAAGCGAGAGCAAATTTGACTACTTTGTAGCAGGTCATAGCTCAACTTCCATTTCGCTAGCAGTTGGCGCTGCAAAGGCGATCAAGCTAAAAAATGAAGAGCGTTTGCCAGTAGCTGTCATAGGTGATGGCTCGCTAAGTGGCGGCATGGCATACGAGGCGCTAAATGAGCTGGGGGATAGAAAATATCCTTGCGTTATAATCCTAAACGACAATGAGATGAGCATAAGCAAGCCAATAGGCGCTCTTAGCAAGTATCTAAGCCAGATGATGGCTGGGCAGTTTTATCAAAAATTTAAAGGCAGGGTTGAGCGCTTTTTAAGCTATATGCCAGACTCTGCAGCCTATATGGCTAGACGCATGGAGGAGGGCATCAGGCTCATCACTCCTGGTATGTTTTTTGAAGAGCTTGGACTTGAGTACATAGGCCCAGTCGATGGACACGACCTTTCAGCGCTTCTTAGCACATTTGAAACAGCTAAAAACATGAAAAAACCAGTCATCGTACACGTACAGACGCTAAAGGGCAAAGGGTATGAATTTGCCGAGGGTTACTATGAAAATTGGCACGGAGTTGGGCCATTTGATCTAAAAAGTGGCGAATTTATAAAAAGACAGTCAAATAAGTCAGCCACGGTGATCTTTAGCGAGCAGCTTTTAAAGATGGCAAGAGAACACAGTGACATCGTTGGCGTAACGGCTGCGATGCCAACAGGCACTGGCATGGACGCGCTCATACATGAGTTTCCAGACCGCTTTTGGGACGTGGCGATAGCCGAGCAGCACGCAGTTACCTCAATGTCAGCCATGGCAAAAGAGGGCTTTAAGCCATTTGTCGCGATATACTCGACCTTTATGCAAAGAGCCTACGATCAGGTCATTCACGACGCTTCTATTTTAAATTTAAACATCACGTTTGCGATGGATAGAGCGGGCATCGTGGGCGAGGACGGCGAAACGCATCAGGGCGCTTTTGACATTAGTTTTTTAAACGCTGTGCCAAACATGGTTCTTTTTGCTCCAAGGTGCGAAGAGAGCATGAAAAATGTTATGGAATTTGCCTACTCTTACAAGGGCGTTAGCGCGTTTAGATATCCGCGTGGGGCGTTTATTTTAAGGGATGGGTTTAAAGCTAAGCCGCTAGAGTTTGGCAAGGGCGAAATTTTGGCTGACGCAAAGAGTGAGACCGCATTTTTAGGCTATGGCAATGGCGTTGGCAGGGCAAATTTGGTTAGAAATTTACTAGCTGGCAAGCTTGAAGCTATCCTTGTTGATCTAGTCTTTGTAAAACCGCTTGATAGAGAGCTTTTGCTGGATCTTGCAAAACGCACTAAAAAGTGGTACATCTTTAGCGATAGCGCTAAAAAAGGCGGTGTTGGCGAGATCGTAAGTGCGTTTTTACAAGAAAATGGCATCTCAAATGTAAGCGTTGTTAGCTTTGAATATGACGATAAATTTATCCAGCATGGCTCGACAGCTGAGGTTGAAAAGAGCCTTGGCATAAGCGCTGAGCAAATTACCCAAAAATTACTAGAGAATAATTAATATCATTTAATAAAGAAACGTTTAATATTACTTTTGCTAGCATAAAGCAAAAATTTGTATAGGGGAAAATTATGCAATATGTATCGTTGCTAAAACAGTCTGGGCTTAAAGTAACGCCGCAGCGTATTAGCGTTTTGAGAATTCTTGATCGTCACACACATCCAACGATCGATGAGCTTTATGATGAAATTTTGAAAGAAAATCCATCAGTTTCGCTAGCAACTGTTTATAAAAACCTAAACACTCTAAAAGACGAGGGTCTAGTGGTTGAAGTAAATATCGTCAATCAAAAGGCGAGATATGACATTTACGAGCATCCACACATCCACGTGGTTTGCGAAAACTGCGGTAGCGTCGAGGATATGAGCTATGATGACTCAGAACTTGGCAAATACCAAGAAGCGCTTGAAAAAAAGATCGGTAACATCATCGAGCGCCTAAATATCGTTGCTAGCGTAAAAAGCTGTAAACACTGCCGATAAGGCAAAATTTATGTTGCATTATGCAACATAAATTTTTATTTTTCTTCATAAAACACTTCAAACAAGCCTGAAATTAGCTTTTTCTCATTATTTTAAGCACTAACTCGCTAAAATAAGCAAAAAATTTCGGAGAAAAATGTGGGTTTGGAGATAGAGCGTAAATTTTTACTCAAAAATTCTCAAATTCTAGATTTTCTAAAAGAGGCTGGGCTAGTTTTTAAGAACCTTGAAATTTCTCAGTTTTACACCAAGATCACGCAAAATGAAGAGATCCGCTTCAGAAGTGAAGAGGATAAATTTATAAAAACAATCAAGGTCGGCAAAGATCTTATAAGAGAAGAAAATGAGGAATTTTGCGAAAAAGCGGAGTTTAAAAAGGCTCTAAAAAACCGCATAGGGCGCGTAATCACAAAAGATAGATACATTTTTCGACTAAACAATAACCCATGCAACATCGACGTTTTTAAAGATAGCTTAAATGGACTTTGCACATTTGAGATCGAATTTGCTGATGAAAATGAGGCTGTATATTTTAAACTGCCACCATTTTTGGAGCAGTTTTGCCAAGCTGATGTCACCTGCGATAAAAGATATAAAAACAAATTTCTTGCCATTCATGCAAATGAAAATGAACAAATCGACTACAAAAGAGCCTACAATGTCTTTAAAAACAAAGAAATTTCGCCAAATTTCGCTGCAAATTTAAAAAGCGGTGAGGCGCTAAGGGCTTTGTTTTTAAGCATTTTTAAAGAGATAAAGAGGCTAAAGAGCGACTATCTGCAAGATCACGATGAAGAAATTTTGCACAACCTGCGAGTAAATTTAAGAAAAGTTAGGTCGCTACTTAAAATTTTTAACGGCGTTTTTGATGAAAAAGTGACGCTCTTTTTTGGAGAGAATTTTAAAATTCTGGCAAACTCAACCAACAAAAAGCGAGACCTAGACATATTTCTAGGCTTTTTAAGCGAGCAAAAGCATGCAAATGAGCTAATTTACTTTGTGCAAAAGGCTCTAAATTTAGAGTATGAAAACGTTAAAAGCTATCTTAGCGATGAGGAAAACTACGTATTTTTAAAAGAGTGGGAGATATTTTTAAACGAGGGCGAGTTTTATAGATCAAAGCTCTTTGATGTAAGCTTTTCGCGCCTTGGCTCGTTTAAACTTAGAACGCTTCTAGTTTTGGCTCAAAAAAGGCTAAAAAGCCTAGATCAAGACTGCCCAAATGAGAGCTTTCACAAGATCAGGATCGAGCTTAAAAAGGTGAGATATACTTACGAGTTTTTGAGTGAGATTTTTTATTTTGACGGGCTTAAAAAGTATGAAGAGCGGTTAAAAGATATACAAGATATCTTTGGTGCGCTTCAAGACTACGATGTCTGGCTGGGTATCTTAGAGCGCTTGCCAGTGGCTGCTGGTAAAGAAAAGCTAGAGAGTAAAATCTACAAACAAATTTATAAAACCAGAGAAGAGATACTAAAAAAACGGCTTAAATTTATAAAAGCAACTCGCAAAATCTCGCGAAATTTAAAAATTTACTACATATAAAGGTCTAAAATTTATGCAAAAACAAGAAAAAATAGTTGATATGTTTAACCAGATCGCTCCGACTTACGACGTCGCAAACAGGGTGCTAAGCCTTGGCGTGGATGTGAGTTGGAGGAAATTTGCTTGCAGATATATGCTAGAAATTTTTAAAAATAAAAGCATAAATATCGTGGATGTGGCTTGCGGCACTGGCGATATGATGGGGCTTTGGAGTGAAATTTCAAAAGAATTTGGCGTAGAGGTGAAAAGCCTAACTGGCATCGATCCATCAAGTGGCATGCTAAAAGAGGCGAGAGCGAAATTTCCAAATTTTAAATTTATAGAGGCCTACGCTGATAACACAACGCTTGCGAGCGGCGAGGCTCAAATTTTAAGCATAAGCTACGGCATCAGAAACGTGGTCGAGCGAAAGGCTGCGCTTAGGGAGTTTAACAGGGTCTTAGCTGATGGCGGATACGTAGTCGTGCTCGAATTTACCAAACGCCAGAAAAAGGGCTTTATAACTGCGCTAAGAGATTTTTATCTAAGTAAAATTTTGCCAAGTATCGGCGGCTTTATCTCGAAAAACAAAGAGGCGTACGAGTATCTGCCAAGCTCGATCGAAAATTTCTTGGACGCAAAGAGCTTTTGCGATGAGCTAGTTGATGCTGGCTTTGAGATAGAGCTTTGCAAGGGCTTTAGCATGGATATCTCGACGCTATTTATCGCTAAAAAGGTCAAAGATATCAATGCTTAGCGTATCTGAGCTAAACGAAAAAGCAAAGGCACTGCTTGAATCGACACTTGACTACGTCGAGGTAAGTGGCGAAATTTCGCGCCTAACAAAGCACGCCTCTGGACACTGGTACTTCACGCTAAAGGACGAAAAGTCAAGCATCTCGGCTGTGATGTACCGCATGAATAACCAAAAGGTGAAATTTTTGCCAAAAGAGGGACTAAAGGTCAAAATTTATGGCAAAGTGACCATTTATTCGCCAAGTGGGTCATATCAGCTGGTGGCTAGCGCGATGCTACCTGATGGTGAGGGTGAGCTTGATCTTGCGTTTAGGCAGCTTAAAGAAAAGCTCGAAAACGAGGGGCTTTTTGACATCGGCGCAAAAAAAGAGATACCAAATTTACCTAAGAAAATAGCCCTTGTCACAAGCGCTACTTCAGCTGCACTTCAAGACATGCTAAAGGTGGTAAAGAGCCGCTGGAAGCTAAGTGAAATTTATATATTTGACGCGCTAACTCAGGGCGAAAGTGCTCCAAGCTCGCTCATAAAAGCTTTGCGCAGAGCTGATAAATACGGCGTTGATGTGATCGTTTTGGCTCGCGGAGGCGGTAGCAAAGAGGATCTTTGGTGCTTTAACGACGAGGGCTTGGCGCGTGAAATTTATGCTACCAAAACGCCAGTCATAAGCGCTATCGGACACGAGATCGACTACGTTATAAGTGATTTTGTAGCAGACCGCAGATCGCTTACGCCAAGTGCAGCCATGCTTGATCTGTTGCCTGATGAAGAGGCGTTTTTTCAGTATCTTGATAGGCTCAGCGACGATCTTGATAGCGCTTTAAGCTTAAAGATAACCAAAAAGCAAAATTTGCTAAATGTTCTTCTTTCTAAATTTTCATCAAACGCTCTAAAAGCTAGGATCGAGCTAAAATTTAGCGAGGTAGCAAACAAGCAAAATGCCCTAACAAACGCCGTGCAAAGAAAGATCTTGCTTCTTGGCTCGGCTCTTAGCTCGCTAGAGAAGGCTTATGAGATGAGAGAGCTCTTTTTTGAGAGCACGAAGGGGCTTATTGAGGTCAGAAAAGATGGCAGGAGGGTTGATCTTAGGGATTTAAAAATAGACGATGAGATAGAGCTTATCTCGCAAAATACACATAAAAAAGCAATTATCAAGGAGTAAAAATGAGTAGAAAAATTAACTTTAGCGCAGGCCCAAGCGCGATACCACTAGACGTTTTAGAGCATGCAAAAGCCGAATTTACCGACTACAGAGGCGAGGGCTACTCGATCATGGAGATCAGCCACAGAAGTAAGACCTTTGAGGAGATCCACTTTGGCGCGATGGATAAGATAAGAAAGCTCTATAACATCGGCGATGAGTATGAAATTTTATTCTTGCAAGGCGGCGCACACTTGCAATTTAGCATGATACCGATGAATTTATATCAAGGTGGCAGGGCCGAGTACACAAACACTGGCGTTTGGACAAACAAAGCGATCAAAGAGGCAAAAGTGCTTGGCGTAAATGTAGATGTCGTCGCAAGCAGCGAGGATGAAAATTTCTCTTACATACCTGAGTTTAAATTTAGTGACGATGCTGACTACGCCTACATCTGCTCAAATAATACGATTTACGGCACACAGTATAAGGCTATGCCAAAGACCAAATCGCCCCTAGTTGTTGATACTTCGAGCGACTTTTTCGCTAGACCGCTTGATTTTAGCAGTATCGGCTTGCTTTACGGTGGCGCTCAGAAAAATGCAGGTCCAAGTGGTGTGACTATCGTTATTATAAGAAAAGATCTAGTTGATCGCGTGAGCAGCCAAAATGTCCCTATGTTTTTGCGATACAAAACGCACGTAGAGGCAAACTCACTTTACAACACGCCGCCAACTTTTGGAATTTATCTTTTAAATTTAACCATGCAGCACCTACTAGATCTTGGCGGACTTGTAGAGGTTGAGAAGATAAATGCCAAAAAAGCAAGCACGCTTTATGACATTATCGATAGCTCAAATGGCTTTTACGTAGGTCACGCTAAAAAATCAAGCAGGTCAGATATGAATGTGAGCTTTACGATACCAAAAGATCACGCACTTGAGCCAGTTTTTGTCGAGGAGGCGCTGAAAGAGGGCATGATAGGGTTAAAGGGCCACAGACATCTTGGTGGCATAAGAGCCTCTATCTATAATGCCGTTAGCCAAAGCGACGTTGAGAAACTTGGCGAGTTCATGAGAGAATTTGCTAGAAAGCACGGCTGATGAACAAGGCAAAAAAAGCTTACGACGAAATTCCTTATTTCTCGGCCGCATTTAGCGACTGCTCGCCAGTTAGGATAGAAGCGGTTGCTAAATTTCTGGGGCTTAAAGCAGCTAGCCTAAAAGAGGCTAGAGTGCTTGAGCTTGGCTCATCATATGGCGGAAATATCTTACCATTTGCTATTTCGCATAAAAACGCAAAAGTTGTTGGTATCGATATCTCAAGTCATCAAGTGGCTGAAGGTAATAAGGTAGCAAAGCAGATAGGTTTAGAAAATTTTACTCTACTTGAGCGAAATTTTTTGCACATGAACGAAAGCGATATAAAAGAGCTTGGGAAATTTGACTATATTATCGCTCATGGCGTTTATAGCTGGGTGAGTCCAAATGTAAGAGATGCGCTGCTTGCCACGATTAAGGCACTACTGAGCAAGGATGGCATAGCTTATGTTTCGTATAATACCTATCCTGGCTGGAAGAGCCTTGATATCTTAAGAGACTTCATGCTCTTTGCGAGCGCAAACAGGGGCGATAAAGAGTCGCTACCTCACGTCAAAGAGGAGCTAAATTTTTTACAGGATTATTTGAAATTTAGCCTGCAAAACCAAAGCGACATCGTCTATAAAGACAGCATGAAGCTACTTTTGACGCAGTTAAATTTCTTACAAGGCATCATCGCAAAGGGTAGTGATTATTACATTTTGCACGACTTTTTGGAGGCGAGTAATGAGCCAACATACTTTCATAAATTTGCCAAGCATATCGACAAACACGGACTTTGCTACGTCATAGACGCCTCGCTAAATGATATCTTTGCAAGCTCAACTGGGATATATCGCTTTGACGCGCACATCGAGCAAAGCTACAACACTCGCATCAAAAAAGAGCAGCTAAATGACTTTTTGTTTAATAGATCCTTTAGAAAGAGCCTCATCGCGCACAAAGAAAGGCTTGAGGGCGCTGATGACTTTGACGCGGTGCTTGGAGAGAGCGAGCTTGATAGGGTTTATTTTGCATATTTTAGTGAGCAGCCAAGGACAAAAACGCAAGAAATTTTAAGCAAAGTCTATCCGCAAAGTCTAAATTTAAGTGAAGTAAAGGCTGTACTTGGCGAGAGCGAGAGCGAAGCATTTATGGGACTACTTGAAATTTTAAATGATCAAAACACTAAAATTTCATCCTCAAAGCTTGCTGCGCTCACATACGAGCCTAAAAAAACTAGGCTAAAGCCTAGAGCTGCGGCCTATCTTGGGTATTTTCTGGAGGCTAGCTCGCCAGTCATATCTTTAGCAAACGAGCTAAATGGCAAGCTAAACTTAAGCGCCCAAGAGATCAAAGCTGCATTGAAATTTGACGGTAAAGCTAGCTTTAAAGAGATCGCAAAGGGCGTAAATTTAAGCGAAGATGAGCTAAAAGAGCTTGCTTTTAAACTAAGCGAAGCTTACTTTTTTGAAGAAATTTAAAAATAGCGTGGCAATTTAGCCATGCTCTTACTCAAAAAAACATATCTTTTAATATCAAACATATCATCGCTATGTAAAAGACCAAAAACCATTTTTTAAGTGTTTTTTTGTCGGTATATTGCGTCTTTTTGGTGCCAAAGTATGCGCCAATTAGCGAGCCAAGACCTAAAAATGTGCCCTCAGCGTATGAGATGTGACCATTTAGTGAGAGTGAGGTGAAGCCGGCAATGGCTGCAAACATAACGAAAAACACGCCCATAGAAACGGCTTTTTTAAGCTCATAACGCAAAAAGCCAACCAAGATAGGAGCGATAAAGACGCCTCCACCGATGCCGATGCTAATGGCAAAAACGCCAACAAAAACACCAACTAAAAATAGCAAAAAGAGTGAATTATTCGCATTTGAGCCGTCGCTGTTTGGTGAAAAGTATAGTTTTATAAGCGAAAAGACAAATGTCGCAAGTAGCATAGACTCAAGTAAAAGTGCAGGCGCGTGCGATACGATGATGCCGCTAAAGCTAGCTCCAACCAAGCCTCCAAGCCCCAAAACCACGCCACGATCTAGCTTTAAAAGCCCAGCTTTGTAGTTTAGATACGAGCCAAACGTCGCGCTAAAGATCATCTGCATGACGCTTATGCCAATGGCAGTTTTGACGTCGTATCCAAAGGCGACCATGATAGGAACGACGACCGTGCCGCCACCGATGCCAAAAAACCCAGCGATGTAACCAACGCCGATACCGATTATAAATAGTTCTACAAAAAGCATTTTTTCTCCCTCGACTGGCGCAAATTTTAGCCAAGGGGCTCTTAAAAAAATAGTAAAAAGGCGTAAATTTAAAAATTTAGCCAAAATTCTAAAAAGTAAAAGCGAAAATTTTTTATAATCAATAAAAATTTAAAAGGAAAAATATGCTCTTAGAACAACCACTTTTTTATTACGAAGCGATCAGAGAGAAATTTAAAAATAGCTACCTTGCTGAAGACAAGACACAGACGATAATCGGCATAGACTGCGAATATATCGACGAAAAGGATATGGACTTTTACGGACTTAGAAGCTACTTTGATACTAATCGTAATAGATCGCTCGCACCTTTTGCTGGACTTTTTGGCGTTTTTGCTTATGATGGCGTGAGATACTTTGAGTATATCGGCGAAGAGAAAGCTAAAAAGTATGAATTTCCAAAATTTATCTACGCTGACGCAAAAGCATATATGCACTTTGATAAGATGAGTAAAATTTACACTTTTTATGGAGATCAAGAGAGGTATTATGACTTTTTGCTAAATTTAAAGGCTGAGCATAAGGGCGAAAAAGAGTGTGAATTTAGCATAAAAACTGATCTTAGTAACGAAAAGAAACACTTTGAAGATATGGTTGAAGTAGCAAAAGAATACATAAGAAGCGGCGACGTCTTTCAGGTGGTGCTTGGTGAGCTACTTGAAATTTCAACGAATATGAGCAGCTTGGACTTTTACAAAAAACTAGCCATAGCAAATCCTAGCCCGTATATGTTTCATTTTCCTACGCCTTATGGCGATGTGGTTGGCTCGTCGCCTGAGCTTGTTTTTGAGATGAAAAGCGAGCAAATTTTTGTAGCACCAATCGCAGGCACAAGACCAAGAGGCAGTGATGCAAACGCTGATGCGGCACTTGAAAATGAGCTACTAAGCGACGAAAAGGAGCTGGCTGAACATAAGATGCTAATCGATCTTGCCAGAAATGACATCGGCAGGGTCTCAGAGCCAAAGAGCGTGGTCGTGAAAAATGCGATGCATATCCAAAAATTTGAAAAAGTGATGCACATCGTGAGCGACGTCTATGGCAAGTGCGCTAGGGAGCTTAACCTTTTTGACGTGCTAGCTAGCATCTTCCCAGCTGGCACGCTAAGCGGTGCGCCAAAGATCAGAGCGATGCAGATAATCAATGAGCTTGAAATTTTTGAGCGAAATATCTATGGCGGGGGCATTGGATTTTTGCATTTTAATGGCGACGCTCAGGTGGCGATCCTCATCCGCTCAGCCATCTTTGTACCAGCTAAAAACGGCTTTAGCGACGTCTTTGTCGGAGCTGGAGCTGGCATAGTCTATGACTCAAAAAGCGAAAAAGAGTATGCTGAAATTTGCCACAAACGAGCCAGCGTGGTAAATGTCTTTAAAAACAGCGCAAAAGAGGTTTGAATTTAAGTCGCGCAAGTGAAAACTTTAAAAATAAAAGGATAAAATAGCCGAATAAGCGATGAAAAAAATAAATTTTTCATTTCCGCAAGGAAAATTTAGAAAAAATGAATTGTTTTTAGAGCTTAAATTTAAAAAATATAAAATGACAGTATATGAAAAAAGTTTCATTATTAGCATTGAGTGGCATCATAGCTCTAGCATTGTCAGGTTGCGGAGATGATGATGGTGTCAGTGGCAAAGTGGCAAGAAGTTTTAAGGAAGCATGCCAAAACACAACAACAAAATATGACTGGCTTGTAGCAGATGTAAAATATAAACTAATAAATATTGATAAAAACGACAGAAGACAAGAAAGATATGTAGTTTATGATAAAGAAGATCAGGATTTGGAAGTTGGTGGAATAGGAAGATATGATCTAGCAAATTATGCACAATTTGAACTAACAAACGATAACAAATTTAGATATGCAAAAATAAAGGTTAGAGGACAATTACAATGTGAAGATGCTGGTGACTACTTTGATAAAGCCCCAACTGATGTAAAACCATTAAAAAAACTTATATTCTTTAGTAGCGCTAGCACAACAGTAGAAAGAAAATAAAAATAATAATAGTATTATAATACTATTCGCACCATCCTCAAAGGACAATCATGGGACAACAAACATGCAATAACTGTATAGCCTTTGACGATTATATTAACGGTTGTAGATTGCATAATCTTATAACTGGCAAAAAAGTCAAAATATACACAGAAGATCAAAAACTAATAGGATAAATAACGAAATTTCATCCTATAACAAAATGTAATAAACCTAAAAACAAACAAGAATTCTATACTCTAGTAAAAAAATCTATTCAGTCTTAATTACCTATTTGATTTTATCCTATTACAATTTTTACAAAGCATTTGACAGTTTTGAGCTATTGTCTTTCCGCCCTCGCTCCACGGAGTAATATGATCAGCTTCCATATCACTTATATCAAAATGTTCATTACATTTTACACAGATCCCATTTTGTTTTTGATAAGTTGAGTGTTTTATGGTATCGCTAAAAGCCCTGTATAAATACGAAAAAGGATAACTAATGCTATGGTAATTTAATCCTAATCGTTTTTGTATGTATATAGCGAGTATAAAAATTTAAAAGTTAAATTTTGCAGATTTTAAAATTTTGTAAGATAAATTTTTTAGACTTCCTAGCTTGTGGTTATTGAAAAAATAAATTTGATATTTTAAAAAAAAGAATTTTACAAGGTAAAAACCTTGTAAAATTTAGACATTAAACCTAAAGTGCATCACGTCGCCATCTTGCACGACGTAGTCTTTGCCCTCAAGTCTCATCTTGCCAGCTTCTTTGGCTCCGTTTTCGCCGCCATGTGCGATGTAGTCCTCGTAGCTTATCACTTCAGCTCTGATAAAGCCCCTCTCAAAGTCGTTGTGGATGACGCTTGCTGCTTTTGGCGCTTTCCAGCCATTTGTGATCGTCCAAGCCCTTACTTCCACGACGCCAGCAGTGAAATAGCTTATCAAATTTAGCTTTGCAAAAGACGTTTTGATGATCTTTTCAAGGCCGCTCTCACTCGTGCCAAGAGATGCCAAAAACTCGTGAGCCTCTTCGTCGCTTAGGCCTATTAGCTCCTCTTCGACCTTGGCGCAAAGCTTGATCACCTCGTGGTCTGAGGCTTTAGCGTACTCTTTTAGTGCTTTTACAAATTTATTATCTTCACTAAGTCCCTCTTCATCGACATTTGCACCATAAACTACCTCTTTTGCGCTTAGAAGTCTTAGCTCTTTGTTTAGCGCCAAAAATGCCTCACTATCTCTTTGTTCAAAGCTGCTAGCACTTTTGCCATCGTTTAGGTGAGCAAGAAGCAAATTTGCTATCTCAAGCGCCTCTTTTGCGCCTTTTGCATTTGCTTTTGCCTCTCTTGTGAGCTTTTCTATCTTTTTATTTAGCTGCTCGATGTCAGCTAGTATCAGCTCGGTTTGGATGATCTCGATGTCTCTTACTGGATCGACGCTGCCCTCGACGTGAGTGATGTTCTCATCCTCAAAGCAGCGAACTATGTGCAAGATAAGCTCGGTCTCTCTGATGTTTGATAAAAATTTATTGCCAAGTCCCTCGCCAGAGCTAGCCCCTTTTACAAGGCCTGCGATATCGACAAATTCGATGGTTGAATATTGAATTTTATTTGGACTAACTATCTTTGCAAGCTCATTTAGGCGTTTATCAGGCACTGGCACGATGGCTTTGTTTGGCTCGATAGTGCAAAACGGATAGTTCGCACTCTCAGCGTTTTGCGCCTTTGTAAGTGCGTTAAATGTCGTTGATTTGCCCACATTTGGCAGGCCTACTATTCCAACTGAAAGTCCCATCAATTCTCCTTGCTAAGTGCTTGTAAAAAGTATAAATTCATCCTAACTCCTGCTCCGCTCGCACCTGCTTGATTATATCCCCAAGCCTTTTCGCGGTATGCTGGACCTGCGATATCAAGGTGCAGCCACTTGTCTTTGTACTCATCTTTGATAAATTTAGCCAAAAACATGCCAGCTGTGATCGCGCCGCCATATCTGCTTGAGGCGCAGTTGCTAACATCTGCGATCTGGCTTTTTATAAGCTCGCTAAGATAAGGGTTAAAATCAAGCGTAGTCGCTAGCTCGCCGCTATCTTTTATCTTGTTTTTAAACTCATTTTTTAGGCTCTCGCTGTTGCCCATGATGCCTGTTGTGTATTCGCCAAGTCCCACGACGCAAGCGCCAGTTAGGGTTGCCATGTCGATTAGGATGTCTGGTTTAAAGTCTTGTGCGTAGCTTAGGCAGTCAGCCAGCACCAAACGTCCCTCTGCGTCGGTGTTTCTAACCTCTATGCTAACGCCGCTTCTTGAAATAAGCACGTCGTCTGGCTTATAAGCGTTGCCGCCGATCATATTTTCAGTTGCGCCCAAAATGGCGTGAATTTCAAATGGTAAATTTAGCTCTGCTGCACCTTTTATGATGCCAAGAGCTGCTGCTGCGCCGCTTTTGTCTGACTTCATTGTTAGCATATAATCAGCCGGCTTCAAGCTAAGTCCGCCGCTATCGTATGTTAGGCCTTTGCCGACAAAGATGATGCGTTTTTTAGATTTTTTAGGCTTATAGGTTAGGTGGATGAGCCTTGGTTTATGCACGCTTGCGCGATTTACCGCCAAAAATGCGTTCATATTCTCTTTAGCTAGAAATTTCTCATCATAGACCTCGCACTTTATGCTGGCGATATCTTTGGCTAAATTTAAAGCGTCCTGCGCCATCTTTTGTGGTGTGTAAATTTCTGGGATTTCATTTACGATATCTTTTGTGAAATTTGTAGCGCTTGCTATTATCTCTGCCTCTTTAAAGCCCTCATTTGCTGCCTTTAGATCGACCTTTTTGCCAGCAAATTCTTCAGTAGAAAAGATGACCTCTTTTAGGGTGTATCTCTCTTTTTTCTCTTTATATTTGTTAAATTCATAACTACCAAGCAAAAAGCCCTCGGCTAGCGCTTCAAAGCTTAGTTTTTGGCACTGCGCTACGTAAGAGGCTAGCTTTATACTCTTGATGTTTAGCGATTTTAGCGCGTTATAAGCTTTAGCAGCTGCAACTCTAAGCTCATCAAGATCAAGCTTAGAAAGTGGAACGTAAGCTCTTTTTGCCTCGCTTAGAATGAGGACGCTATCGCCTTTGTAATTGTTAAATTTAATAGCCTCTTTATCGCCTATAAATTTATGTTTTAACTCCTTATCTACTACGAAAATTAGTTCAATATCAGCTTTTATATCTTTTAATTTCTTATCAACTATTTGAAACTGCATGTCTTCTATCTCTCCTTTCGTTTAAAATTTTATTTTCGATGCGCTTAAATGCATAGATCAAAAGCCCCATAAATATAGCAACCACTGGGATAGCGACATACCAGTGCTCTTTTGCTTCTTGCAAAAGCACAAGTATATGCTCGCCAAGTATCCAAGCAGGTATGGTGGTGATCGCCGCCCAGCACCAAGCGCTGATTAAATTTATAAAGGCATATTTTTTAGCATCATAACCAGTAAGTCCTATGCAAAGCGGTATGATGACACGAAAGCCATACATATAGCGTTGCAAAAAGATGATCGGCCAACCGTATTTTTTCAGCATTATGTGCGCCACTGCAAATTTTCTCCGCTGCGTGTGAAGCCTTTTTGCGATGTATTTTTTATTGTAACGGCCAAGGTAGAAGTAGATTTGATCTCCCACAAAGCCTCCAAGTCCAGCCACAAAGATAGCAAGCGCGATGTGCATGTGTGTGGTGTGAGCGAGAATTCCAGCCATTATTAAGGCCATCTCGCCCTCCATGATACACCAGACAAAAAGTATGATGTAGCCGTACTCTTTAAGCAGTTCTATAAAAAACTCTTCCATTCTAAACCTCTAAAACGCTGTAAATTTTAGTAAGCGACTTTAGCTTTTCGCTACCTTTTAGATCGACTAGATCTATTAGAAAGCAAGCTTCTACGCAGGTTGCGTTAGTTTGATTGATAAGCTCAACTGAAGCCTTTGCAGTGCCACCAGTCGCGATGAGATCGTCCATCAAAAGCACTCTAGCGCCCGCTTTTTCTCCAAAAGCATCGATGTGAATTTGCACTTCATCGACGCCATACTCTAGGCTATATTTTTGAGAAAGCGTGATAAAAGGCAGTTTTTTTGGCTTGCGAATAGGCACAAAAGGTAGCCTTAGTCTTGCCGCAAGCGCCGCGCCAAAGATAAAGCCTCGCGACTCGATACCAGCGATATAGTTGATATTTGCGTCCTCATATCTAGCCACCAAATGATCTATCAAAAAGTTAAATGCCTCTTTGTTATTTAGCAGCGTCGTGATGTCACGAAAGACTATGCCAGGCTTTGGAAAGTCGTTTATGCAGCGAATAGAGTTTAGTAAAAATTCTTTGCCTTTTTGATCTAAAATTTTCATAAATTTCCTTAAATTTGATGTTAAAGTAGCGCTTCGATCTTGCCTTCAAGCTCACGAATTCGTTGTCTTAGCTTGTCGTTTTCTAAGCGGTACTGGGAATTTCTTGTGCGAAGTGAGGTTACGTCGTTTTTAGTTTTGTTTAGCTCGTCTGTTAAGATGTCGATATTGCCTAGACTTCGTTGAAGTTGGATCTGAAATTTTCTTATGACGACCTCGGTATCTTGGAGGTTATTTTTCATAAAATCTTTTGTCGCACGCTCTTTTTTTAGAAGCGTTTTGAAGTAAAAAACCATGACGGTTAGGTAGATCGCAGCACAAACAAGAGCGGTAAAAACGATCCACTCGCCTATCATTTGCCTGCCTCAAGCTCGATTTTTTTGACTCTTCTTTCGTGCCTGCCGCCTGCAAACTTAGTCTTTAAAAATGCTTCAACCGCCGAAATAGCCACGCCTGCGCCGATCACTCTTGCACCAAAAGCGATCACATTTGCGTCGTTATGCTCTCTTGCAAGTCTAGCGGTAAATTCGTCGTGGCAAAGAGCACATCTTACGTTTTCGTGCCTGTTTGCAGCTATTGATATGCCTATGCCTGTGCCACAAACTAGCACGCCGTAGCAGTTAGGCTCAAGCTTGCTTGCTAGCAAATGTGCATAATCAGGGTAATCAACGCTATTTTTATCGTTTGTGCCAAGATCAACCACTTCGTATCCAAGCCCTTTAATAGCCTCTTTAAGCTCGTTTTTTAGCTCAAAACCAGCGTGATCGCTAGCTAAGAAAACTTTGTCTATCTTCATGAAAAGTCCGTTAAATTTTTTGTTGATTATAGTCAAAGTTGCATTAAAATAAAATTTTACTCTCAGCCAAAATGAAGCTATAATTTACCAAAAATTTAAAGGAGAAAATGTGAAAAAAACGCTCTTTTTAGTGGCTTCTACGTTAGCCTTTGCAAATGAAAATCTGATAGAGTTCTACACAGATCAAACCATCATCACTCAAAAATTTAGTGACGCAAATAGCTCTTTTAGCGCCTTTGTGCCAGAGGGTGTGCAGAGTGAGAGCATCACTATAAATGGGGATTGTGACGCGAATGCTTATCTAAAAAAGATCAGCGAAGAAAATAGCCCAAGTTACATAAAATGGAAGCAAGAAATTGCAAATTTAAACAACAAGCTTGAGGCGCTAAATGCAAGAGGTAGGTTTATAGAGCAGGCTTTAGTAGAAGAAAACAAAAGTAACGATGTGACAAAAAGAGCTGATGAGTTTTATAAATTTAGCCTAGAAAATATCGAGAAAATTTCAGCTGCTAAAAGTGAGCTTGAAGCGCTTAAAGAAAATGAGCCAAAGAGCGAGATGGCTGGATTTTTGCAGCTTGATGTGAAATTTGCTTGCGACCCAAAAGAGGCGACGCTTTCATACATGGATGATGAGGCCCCAAAGACGCTAAATGAAATTTACGCAGACACAAAAAACAAAAATATCTTGATAAAACAAGAAATTTTACTCACCAACCCATTTGCTAGCGATGTTAAAAATTTAAAGCTCGCCATCTATCCAACCAGATATCAAAAGGCGCTTGCTCCAAGCAAGTTTTACCCTTGGTACGAGGAGAGCGAGGCGGAGGCTGATGGTTACGGCGCTTCGAAAAATATGCTAAGAGCCGCGAAAGTCGCCGCTGAGGTCGCTGATATGCGTGTGCAAAGAGATGAGAATGAGTTTGCCAAAATTTGGAAGATAGATGGGATAAATTTAGCAAAAGGCGAGAGCAAATATATAACTTATGATACGCAAAAAATGGATGCAAATTTTAGCGTTTTTGCTGATTTTTACGGTTCGCTAAAGGCTTATAATGTAGCTAGCTTTAAGCTAAATGACGATCTAACGCCAGCTAAAACACAGTTTTATGTTAATGGCGTGAGTGTTGGCAGTCCAAGCGAGTTTGAGATGAAAGCTAAAGATGAGCCCTCACAGCTATTTTTAGGACAAAACGAGCTAATCGAGCTTAAAAAAGAGCGCTTAAATAAATTTAAAAAGAGCTCGCTTCTTGGCAAAGAGCGAATAAGCGAAGAGGGCTATGAGATAAGTGTCAAAAACAACTCAAGTAAAAGTGTCGATGTCACTTTGGTCGATCGTATGCCAGTATCTGCCGACGAGGCGGTAAAGGTCGAGATAAAGGGCTTTGATAAAAAAGATATCAGCAAAGATGGCAAGGTGGAGCTTAAATTTAGCCTCGCACCAAAAGAGGAATTTAAAAAAGAGTACTCTTATAAGATCACAAAGCCAAAAATTTAGAGCGAATTTGCTCTAAATTTAGCCATTTATAAAGGCACTTGCGATATCTAAAACGTATCTTATCGGATAAAAGATAGTGTCTTTTAAAGGCGAAATGAGGATGATGATAAGGATGACAAAGCCATATCTTGAGATGCCCTCTAGCTTTTCAGCTAGTGCGTGAAAGCCAAAATTTCTAAGCGCGTACTCGAGCGCGTGAAAACCATCAAGTGGCGGGATCGGATAGAGATTAAAGATGGCTAACATCAAATTTAAAAGCGCAAGCGTAAATAAAAACTGAAGTAAAATTTCAAAGGTTTCTATATTTAATAGAGCCTTTAGCACAAAAAGCGATAAGATGCCTAAGATGACGTTGTAGCAAATGCCAGCTAGGCTTACATATATAGCTGCCTTGTAGCCACCATTTCGCACGACTGTGTAGGTATTTACAGGCACTGGTTTTGCCCAGCCAAACATCATACCAGTGCTTAGATAAAGCACCAGTGGCACGATGATAGTGCCAACAAGATCGATGTGTTTTATGGGATTTATGCTAAGTCTGCCAAGATTTTTTGCGGTGTTGTCGCCAAATTTATAAGCGACATATCCGTGCGCGATCTCGTGACCGACGATGGCGATTATTAAAGAGAGGACGATAGTGGCGACTTTGATAGGGTCAAAATTAGTGAAGTCCATCAACTTCTCCTTCTTTTAAAGCTTGTTTTGTGAAAAACTCATCATTTTCTATCGTATCTACAAAGCGTCCGATACGCTCCCAGCGCACATTGTAGTTATTGTCCCAGCTAAAATAAATAAACCAAGGCTGTCCAACTATATCTTTGTAAGCCACGCTTCCCCAAAAACGGCTATCGTTTGAGTGGTCGCGGTTGTCGCCTATCATAAAGTACTCATCTTTTGGTACTTTGACATAAAAAGCGTTAAAGTTAAAATTTGGATTTTGCGGTAGTGAGCTAATGAGCGCTGGCTTCATAAAAACGTTTGATTTGTTTGTATTTAGCATGAAAACCATCTGCTCAAATAAATTTACATTTTCATCGTAGTGGATGCCACTAAATCTATATGGCTCTTTTATGAAAAGTTTGCCATCAAGTTCGGCTATATCACTGCATGAGTAGCCAAATTTGCTCTCTTTGCCGTTTAAATTCTCTCGGCAGTTTGCCTTTATAAAGCTATCTCCCTCTTTTGGGCGTAGATATAGGGCTTTTTCAGTAAAAACGATCTCGTCCTCGCTAGTTGCAAAGCAGCGCTTTACAAAGTGAGTTTTCTCATCGTTTGGATAGCGAAATACGACTATATCGCCCCTTGCAGGACCATCGCCTGTGATGAGGTGACCATTGTCATTTAGCTCAGGTAAAATTTTCACCTCAAGCCATGGAATTCTTGGTGTTGGTATGCCATAAACATACTTTTTAGCAAATAAAAAATCCCCAACCAAAAGCGTATTCTTCATCGAACCAGACGGGATCACAAAGGCTTGAGCTACAAAGAAAATGACAAGCAAAACGATGATAACCGTGCCTGTCCAGCTCGAGCAAAAGTCATAAAATTTAGTAAAAGCTCTCTTCATTATCTCACTCTTTAATTTTTAGCTATCTTTGCTTGTGCAGCAAGGATTGTGTTGTTTAAAAGCATGGCTATGGTCATCGGGCCAACGCCGCCAGGAACAGGCGTGATATATGAGCATTTTGGTGCGACCTCGTCAAAATCCACATCGCCCACAAGCCTGGCATCATCAAGTCTGTTTATGCCCACATCAACGACTACTGCGCCATCTTTTACCATATCAGCCTTTAAGAAAAATGGCTTGCCAATGGCTGCGACTATAAGGTCAGCATTTTTGCAAATTTCTTTTAAATTTGTGGTCTTGCTGTGTGTCACAGTAACCGTTGCAGAGGCGTTTAGGAGTAAATTTGCCATAGGTTTGCCAACGATGTTGCTTCTGCCGATCACCACTGCATTTAGCCCAGCTACATCTATGCCATACTCTTTTAAAATCTCCATCACGCCAAGGGGTGTGCAAGGCACAAAGCCATCTAGCCCGCTAACAAGTTTGCCAACATTTACAGCGTGAAAGCCATCTACATCTTTTCGTGGATCGATCGCTGCGAGCACGACGTTTGTATCGATGTGCTTTGGTAGTGGCAATTGAACCAAGATGCCATGGATGCTATCGTCTAAATTTAGCACGTTTATAAGCGCAAGTAGCTCGTTTTGGGTTGTATTTTCACTTAGACGGTGAGCCACGCTTTTTATGCCGTATTCGTTGCAGGCTTTCTCTTTGGCTCTAACGTATGTTTGAGATGCCTTATCTTCGCCGACCAAGACGACGGCTAAGGTTGGCTCGACACCAAATTTCTTTAGCTCATCAGCTCTTACTTTTACGCTTTCTTTGACCTTTAAAGATACGGCTTTTCCGTCTAAAATTTTCATATTCGATCCTTACTTAAAAGCTTTTTTAATCACAAGGGTGGTATCATACCTAAAAATAAATTAAATTTTTAAAAGAGAGGTTTATGAGGTCTGTTTTTTTGATTTTGCTTTTTTGCGTGGCGATTTTTGGAGCTGATTTTATCACAAAGACCGAGTACGCCAAGATGCTCTACCTAAATCCACGTGGCATAGGCTGTGATAAATGTCACGGCGCAAAGGGTGAGGGCAGCCTAATCTCTAAATACAAGCACTTTGACAAAAAAGCAAACAAAACGGTCGATGACGAGCTTAGAGCGCCAAAGATAAATGATATAAATTTTGAAAGCTTTAAAGCAGCTCTTACAAAGCCAAAAGGCGTCATGCCAAGTTACTTTTTGACAGACGAGGAGACGACCATCCTTTATGAATACATCACAAATCAGATGAAACCTCCTGCAAAAGCCACAAAAGTAGCACCTAAAAATTTGGCTAAGCCAACAGCACCTGTAGCTACGCAAAAACAGCCAGAACCTGCTAAAGCCGCCCCAAGCGCAAAAGCAGTAGAGCCAGCCACCGCGCAGGCACAAAAGGCTCCTGCAAAACCAGCTGAGCCAGCAAAGCCAGCTAGCACGCAAGCACAAAAGGCCCCAGTAAAACCAGTAATAAATCAAAAAGATAATCAAAAGACAAATTTAAAAACACAAAATCAAAAGGATAAAAAATGACAAATAAAGAGGCGTTTAGTGAAGCTAAAAAATATATCCCAGGCGGCGTAAATTCACCTGTTCGTGCATTTGGCAGCGTTGGTGGCGAGCCTGTGATGATAGATCACGCTAGGGGTGCTTATCTATACGACGTTGAGGGTAAAAAATACCTTGACTTCATCCAAAGCTGGGGACCGCTCATCTTTGGTCACTGCGACAAAGATATCGAAGAAGCGATCATCTCTGCTGTAAAACAAGGCGTATCTTACGGCGCTCCCTCACCAAAAGAGACCGCTCTAGCAAAGCTAATATGTGACGAGTTTAAACAAATAGATAAAATTCGCTTCGTTAGCTCTGGCACGGAGGCTACTATGAGCGCTATCAGAGTGGCTAGAGGATATGCTAAAAAAGACGGACTTATCAAATTTGAAGGCTGCTACCACGGACACAGTGACGCACTTCTTATCAAAGCAGGAAGTGGCGCTACGACATACGGCAACGCTTCAAGCGGCGGCGTGCCACAAGATGTTGTGAAAAATACATTTTTAGCTATCTACAACGATATAGAGAGCGTAAAAGCCATTTTTGAGAACAACAAAGACAAAATAGGCGTCGTCATAATCGAGCCAATCGCAGGAAATATGGGGCTTGTGCCAGCTGATAAGAAATTTTTACGAGAGCTTAGAGAGCTTTGCGATAAATTTGGCGCTGTGCTCATCCTTGATGAGGTTATGAGCGGCTTTAGAGCTTCTCGCCTTGGCTCATATCCATTTCACGAAGTAAGTGCCGATCTTGTCACATTTGGCAAGGTCATAGGCGGAGGCATGAACGTCGCTGCATTTGGTGGCAAAGCTAAGATCATGGACTGCCTAAGCCCAGAGGGCGCTGTCTATCAAGCAGGCACGCTAAGTGGTAACCCAGTGGCGATGAGCGCTGGTATAGCGGCAATTTCAAAGATAAATAGCGACGTAAATTTATATGCTAGACTTGAAAAACTAGCGAAAAGACTAATGGATGGCTTCAAAGAGGCAGCAAAAAGCGCTGGCATCACCATTCAAACAGAGGTTCGTGGCTCTATGTTTGGCTACTTTTTTACTGATCATGCAGTAAAAAACTACGACGATGCGCTAAAGAGCGACACAAAACTCTTTGCTAAATTTCACCAAGCGATGCTTAGACGTGGAATTTATCTTGCGCCAAGCCAGTTTGAGACGGGATTTATCTGCGATGCGATGAGTGAAGCTGATATCGATCTAGCGGTAAATGCAGCTAAAGAGGCATTTTTGGAGATAAAAGCTTAATGGCAAAGCTAAAAGTAAAAGATATCGTTGCAGGGGCTGAGCAGCTAAGCCTTGGCGTTTCAATCGTAGTTGCGATCTTGCTTGGCACTGGGCTAGGATATCTTGTAAAAAAGGCTACAAATTTCACGCCAGCGCTTTGGATAGGCTTTGCTATTGGCATCGCAGCTGCTATTTTAAATGTCTATAAAGCCTACAAAGCGCAGGTTAAAAGCCTAGATGAGCTAAAGGACGAGACTAGATATAAAGGCTACACAAAAGACAATGATGACGAGGACGATTAGCAGGCTTTTTATTTGCTACTTTGGGCTTTGGCTAGTCCTTAGCGTGGTTGGCAAATTTATATCAAATCAATTTTTTATAAGCTCGCAAATTTCATTTTTTGCCTCGCTTATCATCCTAACGGCTAGCTTTTTTGCCTATAAAAACCGCATAAACTCAAGGCTAGAAAATGCAAGAGATGAAATTTTAGCCAAGATAGAAGAAGAGGACGAAGAGGATGATGAAATTTTGCCCCAGAGGGAGGCAAAAGAATTTAGCCTAAAAGATGAAAAAGCAAGGCTAAAAAAGCAGAAATTTTCATTTAAAGATAGAAGCTTTGCAGCGGCTTTTATGCCTTATCGTTTGGTCGCTTACGCGATACTTTTTTTTGGATTTATATTTTTAAAAAATGAAAATTTACTAAACGTGCCTGGCTTTTTAGTGGGGCTTGCTCCGATGCCTATTGGAGCTTTTATCTTTGGGATAATGCAAAATAATTTGAGAAAGGACGCAGATGGCAAGTAGCTTTAGGATCATTCGCTCGATGGGGCCGCTATTTTTAGGCATGAGCCTACTTTTTATAGGCAATGGCCTAGTCATCGCATCTTGTAGCGCGCTTCTTAAGCAAAATGGCGTAGGTGAGCTTGCGATTGGACTAATTAACACTGGATTTTTCATAGGAGCGTTAATTAGCACGATCACAGCGCACAGGGTCATCTCAACCACCGGCCACATCAGAGCTTTTGCTATCTTTTCAGCTATCTTTGCAGTCTCTGCCATGCTTCACGCCATAAGCGAAAATTTGATATTTTGGGCGATTTTGCGAGCCTTTTTGGGATATTGCTACTACGCACTTTTGATGGTTATAGAAAGCTGGCTAAATGCTAAGATCCCAAACAAGATAAGATCGCGCGTCATCGCCTTTTATGAGTGCGTTTTTTACACCAGCTTTGGACTTGGAATTTTGATCTTAGCGCTTGATCTTAGCGCATTTGAAATTTTCATCATCAGCGCAGCTTTTATCATGCTCTCAAGCATACCTTTAAATTTAATCCGCATAAACCAGCCTCAAATCCCGCAGCGCCAGCCTATAAACATCCCAAAAATTTTTGGCATCGTCCCACTAGCCCTCGTAGGAGCGCTAGTTGCAGGACTTGCGATAAATGGCTTTTTTTCGATGGCAAGCCTCTTTGTCTTACTTCAAGGATATAGCGCAAAAGAGGCGTCATTTTTTATGACTATAGCGATGGCTGGGGGCTTTTTAGCCCAAACATTTATCGGAGGCTTTTCAGATAGATACGGCAGACGCCCAGCGCTCTTGCTTTGTAGTGCCGTAGCATTAGTAAGTGCAGCACTCTTTTTGCTAAATGGCTCAAATTTGATCGTTCAATACATACTTTCATTTTTCTTTGGCGGTGGCATTTTTTGCACATACGGACTTTCGCTCGCTAGGGCAAATGACGAGATCACAGACAAGACAAAGAGCGTCCAAGTGGCACGCGCGCTACTTTTTAGCTACTCTTTTGCCTCGCTTTTCTCGCCGCTTCTTATGAGCTATGCGATGAAAATTTTTGGCGCATTTGGCTTTATCTATGTCTATTTGGTGCTTTATGTTGGACTCATTTTATTTGCGCTAACGAAAAAGACCATACCACAGCATATGAGAAAAGAGTACAACGACAGGCTCGTTGCAAGGACGGCTGGCATCGCTACTATTCAGCAAAATGGCAATTTTGCCGATAGAGAAAATAAAAAGTAGAAAATGGACGTAGCAAATTCTCTAAATATATCAAACACCTCGGTTCAAACTGGGCAAAACGCCACCCAAAACGCGCCTGTCCGTAAAAACGAGGGTTCGCTTTTTAAAAATCAGCCAGCTGGGACGCCAAGCGAGCAAACCGTTTCAAACGCCCTTGATAACGTTGGCAAGCTAGTAGCAAGAGTGCTTGATGATCTAAAAAGTGCTTCAAGCCTTAGCAGGGCTGAGCAAATTTTATCTCAGGCAAAAGATACGAAGATCGCTCCAAATTTAGCTAGTGAGCTCTCAGACCTTGCCAAAAGCTTAGAGAGCGAGGCTGCGCAAAATGAAAGCCCTGAGATAAAAAGCCTTGCACTAAAGCTAAAAGAATTTTTAAAGCCAATAGCCGATCTTAAAGCTGGCTCACTAAATGATCAGATCAAAAACTCAGGTGTCATGCTTGAAGCAAATTTAAAAGATGCGCTTACCCCAGAGAAGCTGCCAAGCTCGATACAAAAACTACTAAGCGATATAAAAAATCTCTCAAATCAAAATTTACTTAGTCAAATTTTAACCCTAAATGATGAGAGCTTGGATAATCAAAACTCATTTATGAAGCTTACTTCTATGCTTGAAAAAGCGAGCGGTGATGCTAAAAACATCCTTGATAACTCGGGCGTAAAAACGCTTTTAAAAGATGTGGGTAAGCTTGATAATGTGGCTAAATTTCTAGATAAAAACTTCTCAAAAGAGCAAAGCGCAGACGCGGTAAAAAATCAGACCAGCAAGATGGAGAATTTCATCTCAAATTTAAGCGAGAAGGTGGCAAATTTAGTTAGCGAAAAACTAAATCAAAGTGTGGCTTTTAGCTCAAATCACAAAGAGCTAAAAGCTATCCTTGAGAGCCTAAAAAACGATCTAAAAATGCTAAATAACATAGGCGATGAGGCTGGACTTGTAAAGGCGTTTAACGAGGTTAGTGACGTCTCAAAGGAGGGCAGCTTGCAAGATAAGCTCCAAAGTGCAGCAAGACGCCTAGCTCATAGCCTTAGCCTAGCAGATCCAGAAGCTAGCACGGCAAAAAGCGATTTAGCCGAAAGTAAGGCGCTTTTAAAGCAGCTAAAACTAGCCACTAACGACATAAATAACATCACGACAAAGAGCCAGAGTGAAATTTCAAAGGTGCTAAATCAAGATGTAAAAAGCACGCTTTTAAACATAAGTGAAAAGAGTCAAAACGCCCAGAGCGTAAATGCTGCAAACAAGATGATCTCGCAAATAGAGATGCACCAGATGGTCTCAAGCTTGCAAGGAGGCATACAAACTTATATGCCTTATATCTGGGACGGCGTGGAGGACGGAAATGTCGCGTTTAAACAGGGTAAAAAGGATAAATTTTATGCCCAGATCGATCTAAATTTTAAGAAATTTGGCCAGATAAATGTGATGGTTGGGCTTGTGGATAAACGCTATATCGATCTATCGGTGGCAACGCAGACAAATGAGTTTAAAGAGCTTATCTTAGGAAATTCAAGCGAGCTAAAGCAAGCGATCTCAAAGCTTGGACTAATCGTTTCAAATTTTAACATCAAAACCTTGCCAAAGGTGAAGCTAAACGATAGATTTAAAAATTTTGGCGGCCTTGATGTGGGCTTTGATAAGAAAATTTGATGCAAGTAAATAAGAAAAAAGCCGTCGCTCTTGGCTACAACAGATCGCAAGATAACGCTCCAAAGGTGCTTGCAAGCGGTGCTGGCGAGATAGCAAATAAGATAATAAGCCTTGCAAAAGAGCATGACATACCGATCAAAGAGGATCCTGATCTCATTGAAATTTTAAGCAAGGTCGAGGTCGATCAAGAGATACCGCCAAATTTATATAAGGCGGTGGCTGAGATATTTAGCTTTTTATATAAGATCACAAATAAAAAATCATAAAAATACCTTAAGAGTACTCACAAAAACACTATATATTTGCTAATTATTATTGATATTTAGCAGTAAAAATTTATACAAAATAGACGATATAGTAAGCACAAAATAAAATAAAAGGTAATTTGTGGCACAAAAATTAATATTAATTGGTGCATCAACTGGTGGTCCTGGACATATTAAGAAGCTATTAAAGGACATAAAGCTAAATGGTGCCATCATTGTGATAGCTCAACATATGAACAAGATGTTTATACATTCTTTCGCAGTACAAATAGGAAAAGAGTGCAATATAAATGTTGAAATTTTGACCGAAAAAACGAATCTGAAAGAAAATATTGTCTATATATGTGAACAAAATACCTTAGTGGCGCCAACTTTGCCAATAAGTGCAAAACCTAATCCTGAAGAAAAAACGATATATACACCAAATGTAGATGTTTTGTTTAGCTCTGGAGTTGGAATTTGTAAAAGCGCAAATGTGCTAGCTATTTTACTAACTGGCATTGGCGATGATGGTGCAGCTGGGCTTGATAAGCTTTATAAAGCAGGTGCAAAATGCATAGCTGAAAATGAAGAGAGTGCGATAGTTTATGGTATGCCAAAGCGTGCTAAAGAACTAAATCAAAATTTAAAATCGTTAAATCTAATGATGATAAGAAAAGAATTGGAGGATTTTTTAAATGCTTTTTAACAAAGATACAAAGGGAAGTGAAGCTTTGGAAGTAAAAGCACCAAGCGACATGGATGGATTTAACGAATTTATGAGTACTATAAAGACACTTTGTGGGGTCGATCTAGAGCCAAAGAGAGATATTACACTTCAAAGAATTAGCATTTTTGCTAAAAACCGCCAGATAAAGAGCTTTAAAGATCTAGTTTCGATGATAAGATATGACTCAAATTTGCGCCAAGATATCTTAAATCTAGTAACTGTAAATGAGACATATTTTTACAGAGAGCTGACACAGCTTAAAGATGTTATTTACTATGCTAAAGATCTTGGAGAGGCTAGAATTTTATGTGCGCCATGTTCAACTGGTGATGAGCCATATTCACTAGCTATGCTGGCCTATGAGCTAGGTTTTAAGCAAAATGAAATTTCAATCGTTGGCATCGATATAAACTCAGAAGCTATAACGAGCTGTCAAAAAGGTATTTTTAGTGAAAGAAGTCTAAATAGACTAAGCGATTTTCAAAAAGAGAGATTTTTTACAAAAATTGATGACAAATTCCAGATAAAAAAAGAAATTTTACCAAGGTGTGAGTTTAAAATTTTAAATGTTTTTGATGATGCGATATTTAATCTTGGAAAATTTGATATCGTCCTTTCAAGAAATATGATGATATATTTTGACGATGAATTTAGACTAAAGTGTGTCGAGCGTTTACACAAGCTTCTAAAGCCGGATGGCAGGCTCTACGCAGGACATGCTGATCTTGTGCCATACACCCCGCTTTACACAAAGCGTTTTTCAAACGGAGCTACATATTACGAGCGTGCTTAAGGGTTAAATTTAACCCAGGCCGCTTTGCTCTTAGCAAGTTTTTATCAATTTTTGGCTAAAATCCCACAAGCTAAATTTAAGGATAAAAATGAAAGACAATCTACTTGAATTAACTCAAGATATCGCTTCAGTTGATATCGAAGATTCTATAAAAAATAGCTATCTTGACTACTCTATGAGCGTCATCGTCGGACGTGCTTTGCCTGACGCTAGAGACGGATTAAAGCCAGTTCATAGAAGAATTTTATACGCTATGGATAACCTCGGTGTTGGCAGCAGAAGTGCTTATATGAAGTCAGCTCGTATCGTCGGTGAAGTCATCGGTAAGTACCACCCACACGGTGATATAGCGGTTTATGACGCACTTGTTCGTATGGCTCAGAAATTTTCTATGCGTTATCCAGTCGTTGATGGACAAGGAAACTTTGGCTCGATTGATGGCGACAGCGCAGCTGCGATGCGTTATACCGAAGCTAGAATGACCATGCTTACTGAAGAGCTTTTAAAAGATATCGACAAAGATACGGTTGATTTTGTACCAAACTACGACGATAGAGAGGTTGAGCCAGATGTTTTGCCTAGCCGTGTGCCAAATTTATTATTAAACGGCTCAAGCGGTATTGCGGTTGGTATGGCGACAAATATCCCACCACACAGCCTTGATGAGCTAATAGACGGTCTTTTACTACTTCTTGAAAACAAAGAGGCGACGCTTGAAGAGGTTATGGAATTTATAAAAGGTCCAGACTTCCCAACTGGCGGTATCATCTTTGGTAAAAAAGGCATCATAGAGGCCTACCGCACAGGTCGTGGCAGGGTCAAGCTAAGAGCCAAAACTCACATAGAAAAAAAGCCAAACAAAGACGTCATAGTAATCGACGAGCTACCATATCAAACAAACAAAGCAAGGCTCATCGAGCAGATCGCCGAGCTTGTAAAAGATAAGCAGATAGATGGCATTAGCGAGGTTAGAGATGAGTCAGACAAGGACGGCATCCGCGTAGTCATCGAGCTAAAACGCGACGCTATGAGCGACATCGTGCTAAATAATCTCTTTAAATCAACTACGATGGAGAGCACTTTTGGCGTTATTATGCTTGCTATTAATAACAAAGAGCCAAAGGTATTTAACCTTATCGAGCTACTTAAGCTATTTTTAAATCACAGAAAAACCGTTATCATTAGAAGAACGATATTTGAGCTTGAAAAAGCGCGCGCAAGAGCCCACATCTTAGAGGGTCTAAAGATCGCACTTGATAACATCGACGAGGTGATCGAGCTTATTAGAAATAGTGCTGATACGGCGGTTGCTAGAGAAGGCTTGATGAGCAAATTTAACCTCTCAGAACTTCAAGCAAACGCTATCCTTGATATGCGTCTAAGCAAGCTTACAGGCCTAGAGAGAGAAAAACTAGAGGCCGAGCTAGCTGAGCTTATGGCTGAGATCGCAAGACTTGATGAAATTTTAAAGAGCGAGACATTGCTTGAAAATTTGATCAAAGAAGAGCTTCTTGAGATCAAAAATAAATTTAAAGTACCAAGAGTGACTGAGATCGTTGATGACTACGATGATATCGACATCGAAGATCTTATACCAAATGAAAATATGGTCGTAACCATAACTCACCGCGGCTACATCAAGCGTGTGCCAAGCAAGCAGTACGAGAAGCAAAAACGCGGCGGCAAGGGCAAAGTAGCGGTCACGACATACGATGATGACTTTATAGAGAGCTTCTTTACTTCAAATACCCACGATACGCTCATGTTTGTGACAGACCGCGGACAGCTTTATTGGCTAAAAGTCTATAAGATCCCAGAGGGAAGTCGCACAGCAAAGGGCAAAGCAGTTGTAAATTTGATCCAGTTGCAGCCTGATGAGAAGATCAAAGCGATCATACCAACGACTGACTTTGACGAGAGCAAATCGCTAGCATTCTTCACTAAAAATGGCATCGTAAAACGCACAAATTTAAGCGAATTTAAAAACATCCGCTCAGTTGGCGTAAGAGCGATAAGCCTCGATGAGAACGACGAGCTAGTAACTGCGCTCATCGCTCAAACATACGATGATATGCCGGTCACCGACCCTGAAAATGAGCTAAGCGTAGAGACAGAGGTGCTTGAAGTTGAAGAGCTTCAAAACGAGATCGATGAAGATAATGTAAATGCTGAAGAGGACGCAAACTCAGGCGATGAGATAATGCTATTTGTCGTTACTAAAAAGGGTATGTGTCTTAAATTTAAGATCAGCAAGGTTCGCCAAATGGGAAGAACTGCACGCGGCGTAACTGGTATCAAATTTAAAGAGCCAGGCGACGAGGTCGTAGGCGCAGCAGTTATCGAAAGCAATGACCAAGAAATTTTAAGCATATCTCAAAAAGGTATCGGTAAGCGCACAACCGCTGACGAGTACCGCTTGACAAACCGCGGCGGCAAAGGCGTCATATGCATGAAACTAACAAGCAGAACAGGCGATCTTGTGGGCGTTGTGATGGTTGATGAAGAGCAAGATCTTATGGCTCTAACATCAAGCGGCAAGATGATAAGGGTTGATATGCAAAGCATCCGCAAAGCAGGACGTAATACAAGCGGCGTGATCGTCGTAAATGTAGATGGCGATGATGTTGTAAGTATCGCAAGATGCCCTAAAGCAGATGATGGCGAAGATGAAGATGAAGCACCAAGCGAAGATATGGGGCTTTTGGAATAAATTTTGCTATTAAATTTTAAATAAAAGCATAAAAAAGGTTGTTTATGAAGGTTAAAATTTTATCTTTTGCTTTGATGATTGCTATTTTTGGCGGCTGCTCATTTAATGGCTTTATGGGCGAGCCAACTAGCACATCAAACCGCAACGTAGTCATCCAAAAGGTCGATAAAGACGATCTTAGAGAGGTGATGAAAAAAGAGAAGATGATATATGATAGCGCTCCAAGAGAGACCACTTTTAGAGCCACAGGCGAGGGCATAGCTCCGCTAAATTCGCTCTCATACGCTCAGTCAGTCACTCTTGCAAAAAGAGCAGCGATGGCTGATGCTTATTCGCAGCTTGCAGGCAAGCTTTACGGTGTAAAGATCAATGCTGAAGACACCGTAAGAGACGCGATGCTAAACGACTCATCTATCACTTCAAAGGTTCAAGGCCTTGTTAAAAACGCAAAGATCGTGAATGAAAATTTCAAAGACGGGCTTTATAAGGTAAATATGGAGCTTAAGATAGACGAAGATAAGTGGCGAGAAGTCTTTTCTTACTAACGATACTTTTAAATTTCGCCTTTTGCCTGGAGGAGTTTATCTTCTGGGCGAAGGTCGATACGAAAAATCAAATAGTTTCCTTTGAGGAAATTTCTTTTTCAAAGGCGATGACCCTCTCGCCAAATCCAAAACCAAAATTTCTTTGCCAGATAGATGCTTTTAAAGATGAAAACACCACAACTCTTGGCTTTTTAAATTTACACAAAGATGAAATTTTTGACTGCTTTGCTTTAAAAAAAGTGATGATAAAAAATGAGCTAAATGTCAAAAATGCACATGTCTCAAACGCTTCAAATTTGAAAATTTTGCCAGTTAGATTTATGGTGGAATTTAAGCCAAAATCCGCTATCATCGGCACACTTCAATAAAAAAGAGATCAAATGAATATCGTCATAGTAGAAGATGACATCAATATGCGAAAGTCGCTTGAGATCGCGCTTGGTGAGTACGACGAGCTAAACATCAAGAGTTACAAGAGCGCAGTTGAGGCTCTAAAAAAGCTAAGCGACGACACTGATCTAATAATCACCGACATAAACATGCCAAAGATGGACGGACTTGAGTTTATTAAAGAGTTAAACGGCAAATTTGACGTCATCATAATGACTGGAAACGCCACACTTAACAAGGCGATCGAGAGCGTTAGGCTTGGCGTGAAGGACTTTTTAACAAAACCATTTGACATCTCAACGCTATATGAGGCGATAAAAAGGGTAGAGGCGCTAAAACAAAAGACTCCAAAAAGTATAAAAAAAGTTGAAACTAAAAGCGAAAATAACGGCTTTTTAGCTAGCTCAAAAGCGCTAGAAGCCACGCTAAATATCGCGCTAAAAGCTGCAAGAACTGACGCCTCAATAATGCTTAGTGGCGAAAGCGGCGTTGGCAAGGAGGTCTTTGCTAAATTTATCCACGCAAACTCACCTAGAAAAGATGCGGCATTTATCGCTTTAAATATGGCTGCGATCCCTGAAAATTTGATAGAAAGTGAGCTTTTTGGCTTTGAAAAAGGCGCATTTACAGATGCAGCGACTACCAAAAAAGGGCAGTTTGAGCTGGCAAATGGCGGGACGCTATTTTTAGATGAGATCGGCGAGATGCCTATAAATTTACAGCCAAAGCTGCTTCGTGCTTTGCAGGAGCGCGAGATAACAAGACTTGGCGCTACAAAGAGCGAAAAGATAGACGTTCGCATCATCTGCGCTACAAATGCAAATTTAGAGCTTGCGATGAGGGAGGGCAGATTTAGAGAGGATCTTTTCTACCGCCTAAACACGATTCCGCTTTTCATCCCGCCACTTCGCGAGCGAAAGGATGAAATTTTGCCTATCGCGCAGGATGCTTTGGACAAATGCTGCAAAGAGTATGGCTTTGAGGCTAAAAATTTTTCAAAAGCAGCCAAAGAGGAGCTTTTAGGCTACGACTATCCAGGTAACATAAGAGAGCTCATCTCGGTCGTGCAGCGTGCAGCGATACTAAGCGAGGGCGATGAAATTTTGCCAAAAGATCTATTTTTGCAAGCAAGAAGTAAAAAATAGGTAAAAATTTAAGTTTTTGGCTAGTAAAATTATGCAAATTAAGAAAATTAAAAGAAACCAAGGAGAGCAGATGAGAAAATTTAACGTAGCGGTCGTTGGTGCTACTGGAGCGGTCGGCGAAGAGCTTTTTAGAGTTATGGAGGAGGTTGATTTCCCAGTTGGTGAGCTTTTGCCACTTGCAAGCGCAAAGAGCGTTGGCATGGAGATCGAATTTAAGGGCAAACACTACAAAGTAAAAGAGCTAACCGAGAAAGTTTTTAGCGAGCACGAGATCGATATCGCATTTTTTAGTGCAGGCGGCTCAGTTTCAGAGAAATTTGCCAAATTTGCAGCTGACAGTGGCGCTGTTGTCATCGATAACACCAGCCATTTTAGGATGGATAAAGATATCCCGCTAGTTGTGCCTGAGTGTAACCCAAGTGACATTGCCATGTGGAAAAACCGCGGCATCATCGCTAATCCAAACTGCTCAACCATCCAAATGGTTCAAATTTTAAAGCCCCTAAATGACGCTTTTGGCATCAACAGGGTCGATGTTTCTACCTATCAAGCAGCAAGTGGCGCTGGCAAAGAGGGCATGGAGGAGCTTGTTGTTCAGATGCAAAAGTTTTTTGAATTTAAGCTTGATGAGTGCGAGCCAAAGGTCTTTGCGCACCGCCTAGCGCTAAACGTGATCCCACACATCGACGTCTTTTTGGATAATGACTACACAAAAGAAGAGATGAAAATGGTCAATGAAACACAAAAGATCCTTCACAAAGATATCGAAGTGAGCGCAACTTGCGTGCGTGTGCCAGTGCTTAGAAGCCACTCTGAGGCGATCACTATCCATTTTGACAAAGACGTGAGCGCAGATGCGGCAAGAGAGGTTTTAAACAAAGCTCCAAGTGTCGTCGTAGTCGATAATCCGGCTAAAAAAGAGTATCCGATGCCTACTATCTCAAGCGATACAAACGAGACTTATGTTGGCAGGATCAGGGTTGATAACTTTAGAGCAAATGTGCTTCACCTTTGGTGCAGTGCCGATCAGATCCGCGTAGGAGCTGCGACAAATGCCGTTAGGATCGCACAAAAATGGATAGCGATGCAGGAGTAGTTTGCATTAAAATTAATTGCGATTTTGCACCTAAATTTTAAGGAAAAAACTATAAAATACACCCTTTTTTAAATTTCACAAAAAGGGTTTTTATTGCGTAAAATATTCGAGAGAATTTTGCTTGCAAGCAACAGTTTCACGCTTTTTCCAGTAGTCTTTGGACTTTTAGGTGCGATCGTGCTTTTCATCATCGCAAGTTATGATGTCGGCAAGGTGCTTTTAGAGGTTTATAAATATTTCTTTGCTGCAGATTTTCACGTTGAAAATTTCCACTCAGAAGTCGTTGGCGAGATAGTTGGAGCGATCGATCTTTACTTGATGGCGCTTGTTCTTTATATATTTAGCTTCGGAATTTACGAGCTTTTTATCTCAGAGATCACACAGCTAAAGCAGTCAAAGCAGAGCAAGGTGCTTGAAGTGCATTCACTTGATGAGCTAAAAGACAAGCTTGGCAAAGTGATCGTCATGGTTTTAATCGTAAATTTCTTCCAAAGGGTGCTTCACGCAAACTTCACAACTCCGCTTGAAATGACCTATCTTGCGGCTTCTATCCTAGCGCTTTGCCTTGGACTTTACTTTCTTCACAAGGGAGATCACTAAAATTTTAAGCGTTTTTACGCTTAAAATTTCTCCTACATCTTTTCTTTAGCTATTTTTAGATAATATCCATTTAAAAATTTAAAGGAAATTTGATGATTTTCATAGACGCTTGCCTTAAAAAACCGACCCCATATACGCCTGTTTGGATGATGCGCCAAGCTGGTAGATATCTGCCAGAATATATGGCTGTAAGAGCTAAAGCAGGGGGCTTTTTATCACTTTGTAAAGACTATAAAAAGGCTAGCGAGGTCACGCTTCAGCCAGTTGATATTCTTGGCGTTGATGCGGCGATTTTGTTTAGCGACATCCTTGTTGTGCCTCTTGAAATGGGCATGGATCTGCGCTTTGAAAAGGGCGAGGGACCAGTTTTTACAGATCCTTTGCGTGATAAAGCCGCACTTGACGTGCTAAGTATCGAAAAATCGACTAAAAATTTAGCATACGTCTATGATACGATCAAGCTCACGAGAGAAAATTTAGCCAAAGATAAGGCGCTCATTGGCTTTTGTGGCGCACCTTGGACGATAGCTACATATATGATCGAGGGTGGTGGCAGTAAAACTTATGCGATCTGCAAAAAAATGCTCTATCAAAATCCAGAATTTTTACATCAAATTTTAGAAAAAGTGACGCAAGCTCTCATCCTTTACGTCAAAGAGCAGATAAGAGCAGGCGTAAATGCCGTGCAAATTTTTGATAGCTGGGCGGCTGCACTTGAAGAGCAGGCTTATTTTGAGTTTGGATTTAACTACATTAATAAAATAGTTGATAGTGTTAAGGCTGAATTTCCAGAAATTCCAGTCATCGTTTTTCCAAAAGGAATAAGTGGCTATCTGGATAAAATTTCAGGAAAATTTGACGTTTTTGGCGTTGATTGGAGTACGCCGATCGAGCTAGCAAAAGAAAAACTTAGCCCAAGATACGTCCTTCAAGGCAATATGGAGCCAACAAGGCTATATAGCAAAAAGGCGATAGATGAAGGTGTGGATAAAATTTTAAGCACGATGAAAGGCACGCCGCATATTTTCAATCTTGGTCATGGAATTTTGCCTGATGTGCCAGTTGAGAATGCAAAATATTTTATAAAACAGGTACAGACAAAAAGTGCAAGGTAGCAAGCCTTGCATCGTCTTTGGACCGATAAATTCTCGCCGTTTTGGCATGAGCCTTGGTATAGATCTAAGCCCTAAACAAAAATCATGTAATTTTGACTGTGTTTATTGCGAGCTAAGTGGCGCAAAGACTGTTGAAACAATAGAAAATCCGCCAAGTGTTGATGAGATCATAAGCGATCTAAAAGAAGCTTTAAAAGCTTATCAAAATATCGACGTCATCACGCTTACAGCAAATGGCGAACCAACTCTTTACCCACACTTAAAAGAGCTGATAGCAAAAGTAAATGAGCTAAAAGGTAGCGCAAAAACACTTATTTTGAGTAATGGCTCAGGCGCGAGGGATCAAAAAATTTGTGAAGCCTTGCAAGGGCTTGATATAGTGAAATTTAGCCTTGATAGCGCGGTGCAAAGCACATTTAAAAAGATAGACCGCAACAAAAGCGGTATAGAAGTTGGCGAGCTTATAAAAGCAATGGCTAAATTTCGCAAGGAATTCGCTGGTGAGCTTGTGCTTGAAATTTTGGTTGTAGCTGGATTTAACGACAAAGAAGAGGAATTTATAGCACTCAATGCTGCGATAAATGAGATAGCTCCGCACCGAGTGGATATTGGCACGATAGATCGCCCACCAGCTTATAATGTAAAGGGTGTAGACGCCAAAAAACTAGAGGAGCTAGCCAAGCAGATAAGTGGCGTACCGGTTAATATAGCTAAAGCTCACAAAATAGAGCAAAAGTATAACTTTAGTGAGGAAGAAATTTTAGAAATGCTAAGGCGTCGTCCGCAAACTATCGCAAATGTTGAAGAAAATTTCTCAGAGCACTCAAAGCAAATTTTAAACAAGCTCTTGCAACAAGATATGGTTTATCTAGCCGATGTTGCTGGGGTAAAATTTTACAAACTAAGAGCATAAATGAAAAGAATCCTTACAATACAAGATATCTCGTGTGTTGGTAAATGCTCCCTTACTGTCGCGCTTCCGATAATTAGCGCTCAAGGCATTGAGGCGTGCATATTGCCTACTGCGCTACTTTCGACTCACACTGGCTTTAAAAATTTCACATTTCGTGATCTGACTGATGAATTTGACGCAATAACACGAGTATGGCACAAAGAAAATATCGCATTTAATGGAATTTATACTGGATTTTTAGGCAGCTTTAGCCAGCTTGAGCTGATAGAGAAAATTTTTAATGAGTTTAGTGGCTCTGCTCCACTAATACTTGTAGATCCTTGCATGGGCGACAATGGCAAGCTCTATCACGGATTTGATGAAAAATTTGTTATGAAAATGCGTGAACTTTGCACAAAGGCTCACGTCATCACGCCAAACATAACTGAAGCAAGCTTTATGTGTGGGATGCCGTTTTTTGGCAGTGACTATACGCAAGATTATATTTTAGAGTTGCTTGAAGGCTTAGCTAGCTTTGGAGTTAGAAAGATTGTGTTAAAGGGCATTAGATACAAGCAAAATGAATGTGGCATCATAGCTTACGACGCAAAGACAAAAGAGAAAGTAGAGTATTTTCACGAATTTTTACCATTTCACACAAGTGGCACAGGAGATATATTTGCCTCTGTGCTTTTTGGCTCGCTAGTAAATGGCGAAACGATAGAAACTGCTATAAAAAAGGCAGCAAATTTTGTGCTTGAGAGCATCAAGATCACGCTACAAGATAATAACCGTACGTGGTATGGTGTGCAGTTTGAAAAATCGCTTAAAGATATTATTATTTAATAGTGGTGATCTTTATTTGATAAAAAAGCATTTATTTTTCAATATATTTATTCTTTAATAATTTAATTATTGTCAAGTTTTTCTATTACTAGCGAATAGTTATTTTTATATATGGCGTATATTTCGTGCGGTTCGATTAAGCCTTGAGTGAATTTTTATTATTAGCTTTAAAAGATTTTTATCTAAATTTTATTGTATAGTTTTAATATTATATTAAAAATTGTTCTTTAAATAAAGAGAGTAAAAGTTTTAAAACTACTTTGATAAAATTTACTTACAATCGCGATTTTATTAAGTAAAATTTGAGCCTCTTTACCTTTCTTTTATAGATTTTTGATCAGACCATTTTAAATTTTTATAAAAGAAAATATTGCGATTATAAATTTAATAATTAGGCTTTGTTAAAATAATTTTTAGTAGATTGCTAAGGCGACCGAGTAAAATTTAAAAATTTACAAAACCTATCAACATATTGATTAAATTTCAAACCAAAAGGGAGTTAAATTTCACCTCACCTTATAATGCACGCTACCGCCGTATGCGATATCTTCGGCTTTTACGTCATCGCTTGTCAAAATTTCGCTTATCTTGCCGTTTGCTTCAAGTCTCTCTCTATTCTCCTGAGCGTCTTCTTGATAGCTATAAACCATCGCAACGCTCACCACGCCGCTAATGTCCTCTATCATCTTAAAAACTCTGATCTCATCTTCGATGCTCTCTGAGCTAACGATCACCACGATCCTATCTTCTGCGTCAGTGATGATCTCGCACTCTTTTAGCTTGCTTATCTCGCCTTTTACGCTCTCATTTTTATTATCCGTATAGACTATCAGGCTTGAAATATTCATCTAACTCTCCAAAATAAAATTTTCTTCTCATAAGCAGAGGTTACGACCTCGTTGTCGCTTATGAAAACTATGCTATTTATCGTGCTTTGACCAGTTTTTAGCATCGCGATCTTATCCAAAGTGACGCTATCAACCAAATTTACATCACTCATCTCATCGCTCATATACGCTGCGATCTTGCCGTCACTACTAAGCCCCACACCATAAACCAAAAAGCCAGTGTTTATCTTTTTTAGCGTCCCAGCTGAGAAGATGCCAGCGATCCTGTCGGTGCCTCCGCTGATCAAGACACCATTTTTATAGGCGATGTCGTAGATATTATCAGTGTGGATGTCTAAAATTTTGTCCATCTTTTTAGTATGAACGTTGTAAAAATAGACCTTGCCACTCTCGCAAGCGATCGCTAAAGTGCCTCTATCTTCGCTTATCTCCATGTCTGAGAGCATTGCGATTGATATCTTAAAACTATCATAAATTTCGCCACTTTTTAGATTTAAAAAGTAAATTTCATTGCTGATTGAGGCAAGTGCTATGTGCTCATCATCTAAAAATAGCGCCTTTTTTGTCGCTTGATTAGCCATTTTTATGCTTCTCATCTGCCCATTTTCTCTTATATAAAGCACCTTTGTAGCGTAGTCGCCCTCGCTTAGGATGAGCATCTTGCCATTTAGTTCATCGACATTTAAAATTTTTGGCCTTTCATGGTCGCTAACGTAGGTTTTTATATCATCCATTTTGATGATCTCATCAAATTTAGACTCTTTTGGATCGTAAATTTCAACCGTGCCACCATCAGTTGCGATAAAAAGTTTGCTATTTATCAGCGTGGTATTAAGCACATTTGCACTAGCTTCTATCTCTTTAATAGGCGTCGTGATCTCATTTGCAAGGACAAAATTTAGCAAGCAAAAAAGAAAAAATAAAACTCTCATAAAGCCTCCATCTCAAGCGAATTTTTAAAACAAACATCAAAACACTCGCCGCAGCTTACGCAATTTTGATTGATTATAGGGCGAAAAACACCAAGAAACTCAACCGCTTTAAATTTACAAGCATCAAGGCAGTTGTAGCAAATCGTGTCATTCCACGCTAGGCAGCTAGCGACGTTGATGCTAACTTTAGCGTTTATGCTCTTTGGCGAGTTTAAGCTTAGTGTCACGTGAGCGCTACTTTGACAAGCCTTCGCACACTCCTCACAAAAGTCGCAACCTAGCTTTTTAACTTTAAAAACAACTCTTTCATTTTCAAAGCTAAGAAGCTCTTTTTCACAGGCACTTACGCAGCTAGCCTCACAGCCAGCGCAGTCAAATTCGCCGCTAAAAAAGGGTGGATCTATAAATTTGGGAGCAGGTTTTGCCCCCAAAATTTTGCTAAAAAGCTCTCGCCTGCTTTGCATTACTTAACGCCGTCATTTAAAACGTCTAGTAAATTTGACTTATGTGAGCCGTTTTTATCTCTAAAGTCAGGCTTAAATTTATTGCCAACAAGCTGGGTTACGCCATTTTGTTGCTCGACGTGGCAAGTTGTGCAGTTATATCTCTCATCATCAAGCTTGCCTGCAAGATCTTTTTTATTTCTGATGTCATAAAGGTGAGAAGCAGGGATAGGAGTTGCTCCGCTATCTTTTGCAAACTCAGGCATGTGGCAGGTTACGCACATATTTGAATCTTTTGTGATAGGCACCAAACCCTCAGTGTCGTGTGGGATAAATGGAGGTGCATTTTCAAAAGATCTGTCAAATCTCTTTGCCATACCTGCTGGCTCTTTTGTGTAGTTGATGTCTTTTAAAACAACGTCTTTATCATCTAACAAATCGACATTTCTAAGTCCGATCTGCGAATCACTAATGCTTGTATTGTTCAATGCACATGCCGCTAAAAAGGCAGCGCATAGTGCTCCAAGCGCCATTATTTTCATTTTCATTTTTCTCTCCTTAAATTTCTAATACTAAAATTTAATGCCCCGTCGCCGCAAACGTCGATGCATCTACCGCAGCTTACGCACTCGCTTGAGCTAACCGCGCGGCTCTCTTTGCCGATCATATCTAGCACTTGCACCTCTGGGCAGACGAGCTTGCACTTCATACATTTTGTGCAGGCATTTGCGTCGTGTTTTACTCTGATGAGTGCAAATTTTGATATCACCGCGTAAAATGCACCAAGCGGGCAGACGTGTGAGCAAATTCCGCGCTTTAGCACGAACATATCAAAGGCAACTATGCCAAGGGCGATGCCAATGGCGCTAACTGAGCCATAGATGATGCCACGCTGGATGATGCCAACAAAGCTAATGCTCTCAAAAGCTGGCACTGACAGAGCAAGGCTTAGGATAAGAGCAAGCGCTAGCAAGTAGTAGCGCAAATTTTTACTTACGTTTAAAATTTTCTCACCCTTAAAGCCAAATTTCTCTCTTAGCTTGTAAGCAATGTCGGTTAGTAAATTTACTGGGCAAACCCATGAGCAAAATGCTCTTGGAGCGATGAGCGCGTAAAATGCAAAGACGATGATCGCGCCGATTGCCGCATTTATGCCTACGCTAAAGCCTGCTAGTAAAATTTGAAGCACCGCAAATGGATCGCTTAGTGGAATTTGTCCAAAAAGCAAAGATGAGCTTAAATTTCCGCTAAGTATCTTAACTCCATAAACATTTCCTAGGATAAATAGCACTAGGATAGAAATTTGAGTTATTCGTCTTAAGATTAAAAATTTCATAGCTCACCACCATTTAGATAGTCAGTCGCCTTTTTGATGTCGAGCTTTATCTTGCTGTCGGCATCATCCACGCGCCTTTCATCTTCTTTTACCCAGCCTTTGACGTAGTTATCGCCAACTTTGCCAAGCACAACTTCGCGGTTTAGCACGGTAATGGCTGCTTTTTCGGTGATACAGGCTCGCTCGCACACGCCGCATCCTGTGCAGATATCGCTATCAACAACTGGTAGCAAAAACGCATGCTTTTGCGTCCTTTCGTTGCGGCGATACTCAAGATACAAGGCCTTATCTATGAGCGGACAGGATCTGTAGCAAGCATCACACTGTATGCCCCAGTATGCCACGCAGTTTTTCATATCGACCACTGCAACGCCCATTTTGGCTTTATTTATGTCTAGTTTGCCAGCTGTGCTTACCAAATTTGCATCCAGCGCACCAGTCGGACAGGCTGGCACGCAAGGGATATGCTCGCACATATGACAAGGAATTTTTCTAGGCTCAAAATAAGGCGTACCGACACTTATACCATCTTCAAGAGTAGCAAGTTTTAGCGTATCAAATGGACAGGCCTCTACACAAAGCCCACACCTAATACAGCTTTTCAAAAACTGCTTCTCCGCTTTCGCACCAGGCGGTCTAAGAAGTACAAGCGGTGAGGCTTTGGCACTAAGTGACCATATAAAGCCTCCGCCAAGAGCTAAGATCGCTGCCTTAGCTCCAAATTTCAAAGCTTCACGCCTACTTGAAAATTCCATATCAGCCACTTTTATGCCTTGTAAATTTTAACCGCGCACTTTTTATAGTCTGTCTCTTTTGAGATCGGGCAAGTAGCGTCAAGGCAGACTTTATTTATAAATACGTTTTCGTCAAAGAAAGGCACATAAACAAGACCTACTGGCGGCTTATTTCTACCTTTTAGATCTACTCTTGCTTTTACCTTGCCACGGCGTGACTCGACCCAAACGATCTCATTTTGAAGCACGCCAAGTTTTTTAGCGTCATCTTCGTGCATGTAGCAAAGTGCCTCTGGGACGGCTCTATAAAGCTCAGGAACACGCATAGTCATCGTACCTGTATGCCAGTGCTCTAGGACACGGCCAGTACATAGCCAGAATGGATAATCTTTGCTTGGCATCTCGCATGGATCCATGTAAGGGCGGAAGAAAATTTTTGCTTTGTTTGCAAGAGGAGTTTTCTCTTGATTTTTTACGCCTTTTAGATCGCCTGTTGGAAGGGCTGCGTTTTTGTTGCCGTAGAATGCAAATTTATCATTTGGAGCAGCTTTTTTCGCGTATGGGTCAAATTTAGTGTTAAATCTCCACTGAGTCTCTTTGCCATCAACTACCGGCCATCTTAAGCCTCTTACTCTGTGGTAAGTGTCAAAGTCAGCTAGGTCGTGACCGTGACCAACGCCAAATTTTCTATACTCTTCCCAAAGATATTTGTGGATGAAAAATCCATATCCTTTAAATTCTTTACCATCTGAGCCGATCACCTTTCTGCTATCGCCAAAGACTTCTGTATTGTCATAGTTTTCCATGATCGGATCGTTTGCGCTAAATTTCTTAGCATCTTCATTTGCAAAAAGCACGTCAAATAGCGTATCTTCTTCGCTATATCCCATAGCTTTTGCAGCTTCAAGCACGCTTGGAAGTGTTACTTTGTCATTTAGTTTTTTCTCGCCCCAAACATCTTTTAGCTTAAAGCGCTTACTAAACTCAAGCATCTGCCAGATATCAGGCATCGCTTCGCCAACAGGGAGCACTTGCTGTCTCCAGTGCTGTGTCCTTCTCTCAGCATTACCGTATGCGCCCCATTTTTCGTAGATCATCGCAGTTGGTAAAATAAGGTCAGCTACTTTTGCAGAAATTCCTGGATAAGGGTCGCTTACGACGATGAAGTTGTCCATTTCGCGAGCAGCTTTGATCCAGTGGTTTGCGTTTGCAGTGTTTTGCCATGGGTTATTTACTTGAACCCAGATAAATTTAACCTTGCCATCTTCAAGATCACGCATCATTTTTACATAGTGTGAGCCTGGTACGGCATTTAGCGTGCCAGCAGGTAGTTTCCAAAGTTTTTCAGTGATCTCTCTATGTTTTGGATTGCCAACAACCATATCAGCTGGCAAGCGGTGAACAAATGTTCCAACCTCTCTTGCAGTTCCACACGCACTTGGCTGGCCAGTTAGAGAAAAGGCGCCTGAACCTGGGAGTGCTTGCTTGCCAAGCAAGAAATGCACCATATAAGCTTGCTCGTTTACCCATGTGCCGCGTTGGTGTTGGTTAAAGCCCATAGTCCAGAAACTTACAACTTTGCGGTTTTTCTCGATGTAAAGATCAGCAAGTGCTTTTAGTTTTTTCTTAAATTCATTGATATCTTCGTTTGGATCGCCTTTTGCTACCTTAGCTGTAAAGTCAAGCGTGTAAGGCGCAAGAGCTTTTTTAAACTCTTCAAATGTTATTTGCCAGTGATCGCCAGCTTTTGCAGCGTTTTTGTTTTCTAGCGTATCGCCAGCTTTTAGGCCAAGATAAGAAAGTGTAACGCCCTCAGCCTCGCTTAGCACTTTTGATTTTTCAGTCGCAGCTGTGTCTAGCTCGCTTGGAGCATATTTTTTGTGGTGGATGTCTGGACGAAGACCATATCCAATGTCAGCTGGCCCAGCTGTGAAGACGCAGTGCTTTTTAACAAATTCTTCATCTATCATCTCAGGGTGGTTATAGACTATCTCACGAGCGATGTAGTTCCAGATAGCAAGGTCAGATGACGGAGCAAAAATGATCTCGATATCGGCTAAATTTGATGTTCTAGTTGAGTAGGTGCTTAAATTTACGACCTTTACTCTATCAGGATCGCTAAGCTTTCTATCGCTCACGCGCGCCCAAAGGATCGGGTGCATCTCAGCCATATTTGCGCCCCAAGCTATGACAGTATCAGTTAGCTCGATGTCATCAAAGCAGCCTGATGGCTCATCGATACCAAAAACTTGCATAAAGCCAAGAACCGCACTTGCCATACAGTGTCTTGCGTTTGGATCGATGCTGTTGCTTCTAAAGCCACCTTTCATAAGCTTAACTGCTGCGTAGCCCTCTGGGATTGTGTATTGACCAGAGCCAAGCACGCCAACGCCGTGAGGTCCAAGCTCGTCATAAGTCTTTCTAAACTGAGCTTCCATCACGTCAAATGCTTGTTTCCAGCTTACTTGTTTAAATTTACCTTTTTTGTCAAATTCGCCCTTTTCATTTACACGTAAAAGTGGATGAGTTATCCTATCTTCGCCGTACATGATCTTAGCGTTAAAGTAGCCTTTGATACAGTTTAGACCGCGATTTACCGGTGCTTCTGGATCGCCTTTTACAGCTACTATCTTGCCATCTTTTGTAGCAACCATGATGCCACATCCAGTTCCACAAAATCTACAGGCAGCCTTATCCCAACGCCAGCCTTTTTCAGCTTCGTTTGCCGCACTTAGCGAGCTTGGCACAGCGATACCGGCACTAGCACAAGCAGCACTAGCTGCAGCACTTTTTATGAATTCTCGTCGATTCATTTTTTCTCCTTAAAAGATTTAAACAGATTTAAGAGATATTACCCTCATTAAACTTATTTACCACTGATTTACATAGATAAAAATTTTAATAAACTTAAGATATATAATTACATATTAGTTTAAGAAAATTTATAAAAATAGCCCATTATAAAAGAAGTAAGATGATAACTTAAAGCAATTTTTTTACATAACTATAGGTATTTTACAAGTAAATCTTAAAAAAATAAATTATAAATTTATTTAAATAGTTGAGTAGAAAAGTAACACATATAATAGGATAAAAATTATGTTTTATTTGGTAAATAGTGTAAATTTTATTAAATATCTTAATTATTTTTACAAATTAAATTTAACCCCCCCCCTCAAGCATAAACTTGAGGGATATAAATGGGGATAAGGGGATGACTTTACTCTAGCTTCGTCTCACAACTGTAAGCAGAGCGTAAATCAAGTCCT
>NZ_PPCG01000029.1 GCF_002913745.1 Campylobacter concisus | reverse complement strand
CGCTTGATTTAGTATCGCTTGTATTTATAACAAGTGCTATGTCGCCGTTTTTGAGCCTATCTTCAACGTTTGGTCTGCCCTCACTTATCTTATAGACAAACTCAGCCTCAACGCCAGCTTTGCTTAAGTGCGATATTTATAAATTCTGGCTCTTTTGCAATGCCTATAAAATTTCTACCTAACAAATTCTAATACGAGCATATTAGTTGGCATATTTTGTTAGCAAATTTATCTAGAACAACAAATCGAATGCAGAATTTATTAAAGGCAAGGATTTGTTTAGATCAATAATCATATCAAAATAGTAGCTAGCATTTTTGATATGAAATTATAAAATTCTTTTTTATCTATCTAAAGCATTTTGTAATAAGTTGAAACAAAAAATTTATGAATAAATTTACGTTTAAATGGTATCAGACTCAGGAGCTTTAATAAACTTTCACTATTATGCTTCTTTGATAAAACTAACAGCCTCATGTGGATTTGCAAATATATGCTTGCTAAACTGCCTCAAATCAGACTCTTTGCCATATCCGCATGTAAGGCCAATGCCCGTTATAAGAGCAGCTTTGGCAGCCTTTAGATCCATTATGGTATCGCCAACCATAAACGCATGATCTTTTTCTTTGTTTAGTCTTTTTAAAGCCAAATTTATAGGTTCTGGATCTGGTTTTGGATTAACAACATCATCTCGTCCGACAACTGTTTTTATAAATTTCATAACGCCTAAATGTTCAAGCAAGATGATAGAAAATTTTGATGTTTTTGTCGTAACAACACCAACATCAGCAAAAGTGCTAGCTTTCTTTAAAGCATCCATAGCATGCGGTAAAAGCACGGTTTCATCTAAATAGATCTTCTCGTAGCAAGCTTTATACTCTTTTACATATTCATCAATCAAATTTTTCTTGGCACCGAGTTTTTCAAACATTATTTCAAGCGGATATCCTACTAGAGATTTTAGTGCATCATGATCAGGCTCTTTCTTGTCGTGAGCTAAAAACGCCGCATCAAAACCTTTTAAAATAGCAGAAGTAGAGTCTATAAGTGTGCCGTCTAAGTCAAAAAGTATAGTTTTATTCATGATAATCTCCGCAGAAATAAAAAAGGGCTCAGCCGAAACCAAGCCCTAAAGAAGTAATTTTAAATAGTAAAATTATTTATTGAAAGTAGCTTCAACACGTCTGTTTTGAGCGCGACCTTCTTTAGTTTTGTTTGTAGCGATTGGTTTAAGTTCGCCGTAACCAACTGTAGAAATTTTAGCTTTTTCTACGCCGTAACCAGCAAGAACCTCAGCCACTGCTTTTGCTCTTTTTTCAGATAGTTTTTGGTTGTAAGCTTCTGCACCTACGCTATCAGTGTGACCAGCAAGTACAACTTTATAATCTGGGTGTTCGCCCATAAAGTCAGCTACTTTTTTGATCTCAGCTGCATATTTTGGTCCAACTTTGTAGCTATCAAATGCGAAGTTAACATCTAGGTCTCTAAGAACAATAACTTTCTCGCATCCTCTTTCGTCAACAACTACGCCAGCTGGAGTGTTAGGGCATTGATCGATATCATTTGGCACGCCATCGTTATCATCATCAAGAACTGGAGCTGGAGCTGCTGCTGGAGCTGCTGCTGGAGCTGCTGCTACAACTGGAGCTGCTTTTGAATCAAGACCGATTCCAAAGCCTAGTGAATAGAATAGGTTGTGATCAGCGTGCTCAAATTTGATAGCGTCTCTTGCCTCTGCTTTAAGAGCAAATCTATCAGTTACTTGATATCTTAAACCAAGACCATATTGACCAAAACCACCATCTTTATTTTTCACAAAAGCGTTTGGTATATCTTCATAACCAGCACCGATTAAACCATATAGGCCAACTGGTCCAAAGTCAACGATATCTTTTACAAGGTTTGCGTGATATCTAAGCGCTCTACCATGTCTTACAACGTCGCCTGTTCTCTCTTTAATTTTTTGAGAATAATCAACACCAAGCTCAACTTGATCAAAGAAGAAATCTTCAAGGTTTCTAGCCGCTCTAATACCAATAAAGTTGTGGTCTTTTACACGTAGATTTCCTTCTGGATGAACACCACCAATAGTTGGAGTGATCTCATAGTTGTATGCTGCGTTAGACGCAAAAACCGCTGTTGCGGCAACCATAGCTAAAGCAATCTTTTTCATAATAGAATTCCTTTCAAGTAGGGATTTTTAATGTTGACTATAATTTTACCTAAATAAAAATAAATCAACTTTAAATTATAACCAAATTCTTAATGTAAATCTGACAATTTACATAACCTAAATTTTGCAAATGCAAAAGCACTTGCAAAAAACCATTAACGTTTAGAGAATTGTGGGCTTCTTCTAGCCTTTCTTCTACCAAATTTCTTACGTTCAACAACACGAGAATCTCTAGTTAGTAAGCCTTTTGGTTTAAGCGCTGCTCTAAAATCAGCATCCATATCAGCTAAAGCACGTGAAATGCCGTGTCTTAAAGCCTCAGCTTGTGCTGAATAACCGCCACCTAAAGTTGTAGCTACTACGTCTATTAAACTCTCTTGTTTTGTTACTAAAAGTGGTTGAATAACTTTAAGCTTGATAGCCTCGTGACCGCCAAGCCAAGTGTTAAGATCCATACCATTTACTACGATTTTACCGCTTCCAGACTTTATCCAAACCTTTGCTACGGCAGTTTTTCTTTTACCAGTTGCATAAACTTTTGCCATAATTATTTTCCTTCTTTTTTAGCTATTTGTGCCGTATGAGGATGCTCACTGCCAGCATAAACTTTTAGTTTTTTTATCATCTCTCTTCCAAGTTTTGTCTTTGGAAGCATGCCACGAACAGCTAATTTAAATAGTTTTTCTGGCTTATTTGCTATCAAATCGCCAAATTTCTCGCTCTTTACGCTGCCAAAATATCCTGAGTGTCTGTGATAAAGTTTATCTTCAGCTTTGTTATTACCAGTAAATTCTACTTTAGAAGCATTTATGATGATAACATAGTCGCCACAATCTACGTTTGGCGTGAAGCATGGTTTGTTTTTGCCACGAAGTATAGTTGCTACCTCAGTTAGCAATCTGCCAAAGCGCTTACCAGCTGCATCAACTACGATCCAGTCTCGCTTAACTTCGTTTGGCTTTGTTATTTTTGTCATTTTCTTACCTTTGCCAAGTTAATTTTTGAGTTGTGATTGTATTTAAACAATGCTTTGACAAAGCTTAAATTAAGTAGCGTTTAAACTTCAATATATGAAATTTTGCCTTCAAGTGCATAAAAAATGACGGCGATTATACTATGTTTTTCATAAAATTTAGAAAGCGCATCTTTATACTCTTTTACCTGCTTTTTGTTCTCTTCTATATTTTTATCTGTCGTTTTATAATCAATCACGCAAATTTCACGCTCATTAAAGCAAAAAAGGTCCATCTGTTTTAGCTCATTTTTTACTTTAAACGGCTGCTCTTTATAAATTTCTTTGTCTTTTATGCACTCTATAAATTTTGGCTCTTTTATAAGCATTTTTGCCCTAGAAAAGGCATCCTCAAGTGCTTCAAGTGGCAAAAATTTATGAAATTTATTTAGCATCAAATTTTTAGCTTTTTCTAATGAAATTTCATCAAATTTCTCGCTCATCTCAAGCAGATAGTGAAACGCCAGACCAAAATATATCGCACTTAAATTTTTACCACTCGTCTTTTGCTCTTTCACCTCTACCTCTTGTCTCTCTATCTTTAAAATTTCAGGCATTTTCTCATCTTTTTTTAGTTTTAGCTCTTTTTGCTCAGTTTTACTAGGCAAAATTTTGCCAAAGCTAAACTCTTTTAGATCAAGATAGTCGTTTGCTTCGCTCTTGTCGCTTTTTGCGTAAAATGAAAAAAAGCTTGGGCTGTTTCCGCTTGGTACGGCTTGTTTGATGATGATGAGCGACTTTGTTGCCCTTGTGAAAGCGACATAAATTTTATTGATATTTTCTTGCTTTTCAAGCTCTTTCATCTGCTCCAAAACGCTTGCGTAGTCGCTGTCAAAATTTTCCCTGCCAGAAATTCTGCTCTTTACGATCCACTCGCCCTTTTCGCTGTATTCGGTTATGAAATTTGAGTCATCACCCCTGCCCTTGCCCATCATGTCGCAAACTATGACGTGAGCAAACTCAAGCCCCTTTGACTTATGCACGGTCATCACTCTCACGCCGTCGCTACTTTTTGGGCTGATTTTAGAGCTAAAGTTTTCAAGATTAAATATAAAATCACTTAAATTTTTATACCCCACGCTTAGCTCAAAAAGCCTCAAGATATCAACATCAGCCATGCTTATGCCTAAATTTTTAGCTAGGTAAAATAGGCTATTTGTCGCGCTCACTTCTGGCTTTATGCTTAGTTTTTTGACATTTGCATTTACTAGCGCTTTTACATTTTTTTCATAAATTTCTTCTTTAAATAGGCAAAATTTCGCATACTCGATGATAGCAGCGACAAGCGGCGTTCTTTTTAGCTCCAAAGTGCCTTCATTGACGCTTTTTATCCCTGCGCTACTAAGCACTTCTGAGATGAGGCTAATGTCGCTATTTTTCCAGCAAAGCACGGTTATATCGCTTGCATTTACGCCAGCTTTTAAAAGCTCACTTGCTTGCAAAACGACCGCACCTGCGATATCTTCATCACTTAGCACACGCAAGTAGCCATAGTCGTCCTTCTCTACCTCAAAATAGTCGCATTCGCCACTTACCTCATAGCTTAGTGTCTCATCTTTTTTAGCTGGCTCTTGTGGCTCAAAGCTAAGCCCATATCTATGATAAATTTCTTCAAAAACGGTGTTATTAAATTTCACCAAAGCCTTTAGACTTCGGTAGTTGCTTGGCAAATTTTCTATATCTATCTGACTAAAATCATCTCCAAGCTTGTCAAAAAGCTCCTTTTTGCCACCCCTAAATTTATAGATGCTCTGCTTCGTGTCGCCCACGTAAAAGAAGCTTCCAAGCCCATTTTGTCCGTATCCAGAGACGATTTCAGCGATGAGCGGCAAGATGATCTCATACTGGATCACGTTTGTATCTTGAAACTCATCAACTAAGAGGTGATTTATCCTGCCATCAAGCCTAAAATAAAGTGCCTCTTTATCCAAATTTTGCACCAAAAGCTTAAAAACCAGCTTGTTTATATCAGCAAAACTTAGCGCATTTATCTCTTTGTTTAGCTCTAAATTTGACGCCTTATAAAGCTTTAATAGCTTACTAAAGCCACTTAGCCTATACTTTTCGACCTCTAAAATGTAGTTTTTTGCTGCCTCTTTTAGCTCAAAAAAGAGCCTATCAAGCTCACTTGTGTAAATTTTGCTAAAAGTGCGGTAGTCTAGGCTTTCTCTAGCAAAAACTTTACTTTTAAATAGCTCAAATAAATTCTGCTCGCCAAATGTCTTTTTAGCCACATCGCTAGCGCCATTTTGCAAGGCTATATGCTCATTTATCGCCCTTTGCGTCGCCCTTACTTTGCTATCATCTGGATAGCTTGCGCCACTATCTTTTAGCTCGCCGCCAAAGCTTTCATAAAATTTCGCCAAAGTCTGCGAAAAGCTAGCCTCTTTTTGGCTTGAGATGATCATCATTAAGGCTAGCTCACTAAGAAGCTTTTTATCTTTGCTCGCCTCTTTTACAAATTTTTTCCACGCCAGATCTTGCAGGCTATCTTGCACGCTGTAATCAGGGCTAATGCCTAAATTTTGGCTAAATTTCTTCAAAATCCCAGAGAAAAACGCATCAAATGTATAAATTTTTAGCTCACTTTGCAAAAAGACGCCAAGGCGCTCATCTCGCCTTTTTATCGCCTCATCTTGGTTTATATCAAGCTCTGCGCACACCGCTTCAAGCTCGCCTTTTTTGTTTTGCAAGTCCAAAAAAGTGGCGATTATGCGCTCTTTCATCTCGTTTGCTGCCTTTTTTGTAAAAGTTAGAGCGACGATCTCGTTTATATTTTCACCTCGAAGCACCAAAGCGATGTAGCGAACGCTTAGTGCAAAGGTCTTACCGCTTCCAGCACTTGCTTTTAGGGCTAAAAAATTTTTCATAACTCTCTCCTACAAAGTGTGACGTATTCGCAAAATGCGCAAGCACCGCTCTTTCTTTCAAAATTTATCTTGGTTTTGTTTATGCCTTTTAGCTTTTCTATCTCGCCAGTTAGATCCTCTACGCTTTTTTTCGAGCTAACTAAGCTAGGCTCGTTTTTTAGGGCATAGTAAGCGCTTCGCACCTCTCCGCCGTAAAGCGCCTCGTAAAAGGCAAGCTGGAGCGAATTTACATTTGCCTCGCCCGTTTTATAATCAAGTATAAGCACGTCGTCGTTTGCGCCAACGTCGATCCTATCGATAAATCCCTTTATCTGCACGCCACAAAACTCGCTTTGCACCTCTTTTTCGCACTCAAGCACCCTAAAACCGGTCCTTAAACGCTCGTTTTCATAAATTTCATACTCTTTAAATTTATGCGTCCAAATTTCAAACTCAAGTGGTGTAAGATTTTGCTTTGCTAGCATCTCTTTAAAAACGACTAGATCAAAGGTGTTATTTTGCTTATAAAACTCGCTCGTATAGTATTCAAAAAGTGCGCCATGAACGCTATTTCCTTGCTTTGTGCCAAGCTCGCTTGCAATAGCTTTTGGCGCATCTATGTGAGCTATCTTTGTGTAGTAGTATTTTCTTGGGCAGGTTAGAAATAAATTTAGCGTCGAAAACGAGAGTGGGTTTGCGAAGAAATCATACTCCAAAATGACCTCATCGTCACTTAAATTTAAACTCGCCTCTCCTTTTAAAAATAGCTTCAAATAGGCCTCGTCGCTAAATTTTTCATCTTTTATCGTTTTGAAATTTTTTAAAAATCTTGAAGGTATGCTCTCTTCATTTACGCAGCAACTTATCACCACTTTTTTGGCGTTATTTATGAGGCTTTCGTAGTAAAATCTCTGCAAATTCTCGCGCTCAATGTAGCTTATAAGCCCCGCTTTTTGCCTCACTTTTGAGTTTAAAAACATCTCATTTGCGCTTCTTGCTGGGATAAAGTTGTCGTTAAAATCAACTATGATAACGCCATCAAATTTCATCCCACGGCTCTCTAGCATGCCCATGACGCTGATCTTTCCGCCACCTACATCATCGATGCTTAGGCGCGAGATATTTAGCAAGAAAATTTCACTTAGCTGCTTTAGGCTAAAGCTAAAATACCTGCATAAATTCTCCATCCTAAAAAGCTCAAGTGCGAGTTTCTCTTCGCATCTTGGCTCATTTTCAAGCACCAAAAGCTCATCCATTAGCTCTTTAAATTTGCCAAATTCACATGGCTCAAAATAACTAGCCTTAAATTTCTCAAAAAGCTGCTCACTTACGCCAAATTCGCTTAAAATAAAGCCAAGCTCCTCGTAGCTCTCACACTTACTTTGATCAAAAACTGGGCTTGCCTCTTCATTGATCGCTCTTGTGATGTAGTAAAGCGCCTCATAAAATTTTGTATTTTTAAAGCTCTCGCCCATGGCGTAGTTGAAAATTTTAGCACTATCATGAAGCCTTAAAATCTCGCTAAAGCCCTCATCTGGCAAGATCACTGCGATATTTTCAGGCTTTATGCCCTCACGCACAAACTCGCTCGCCTTTGCCATAGCGTAAGCGCACTGCAGGCTTCTAGTGGCGAAATTTCTTACTAAAACTGGCTCAAATTTTGTGATATTTTCTAGGCAGATTAGCTCGTTTGTGTTTAAATTTAGCTCATATTTTTTATAGTTTTCAAACTCGCTAATGGCTGAAATTTGCCTTATCTTTTCTATTAGTTTTTTATTAAAAATGCTAGTTTGAAAGATAATTTTTAGCGTTGTTAGTTTTGAAATTTTCTCTAAAATTTCCCACTCAAACTCGCTTAAAATGCCATCAATGTGCAGTGAAATTTCACTAAAACTTCTTATGTAAGCTTCATTTATAGAGTAAATTTTTGGTAGGGTTATATCATCATAAAGATCCTCTTTATCAAGCAAGCTCTCATACTCTTTTAAAACCGCTTCAAGTATGCTTAGATGCTCCTCAAAATCAGCGTAAATGTCGTTAAATTTGATCTCAGCAATGCTCTTTTTACTAATGGCTAGCTCTTTAAAAAATGAAAAAAGATAGTCGTTGTTTTTCAAAAATTCAAAAAACTCAGTTGGGATTTTAAGCACCGAGTTTGCCTCTTTGACGCTGGCACAGGCTCTGTTCATAAGCACCAAAGCGTAGGTGCTATCGCACTCAAAGCGGCCATTTACAAAAAGGGCCTTTTTATAAAACTCTGCGATGCTTAGACTTTTTGGGATTAGCTCATCATTAAAACCAGCGTTAAATTCCCTGATCTTACGCGAGTTTGTAAAGACGAAAAGTTGATTTAGATTGCGCATTTTTCTCTCTTAAAATTTTAAAAATGATAGCCAAAAGCTGATAAAAGAGCGCTTTTTCTCACTTAAGCTAAGCTTTGAAATTTTTTCTAAATTCATTAAAAATTTAAGCCTTAAAGTGCTAGGGGATACAATTTCAAAAAGGAGCAAAAATGCATAAAGAGTTAAACAGATCTGGCTTTTACTACGGCTTTCCAGTTTTGCTTGCCACCACAAAAGATCAAAAGGGCGAGACGATACCGAGCACCCCCAGCGGCACGCGAATGCGGCTGATTTGCATGCCGTTTAGATGGCTCCAGCCGTTTATATTTTCGCCTACGACCTCGGCAAAGCCCGCCACCTCGCGCACGCCCTTCGCCATAGCCTCGATGCGGGCATCCGTTAGTCGCAAACGATCAAGCAACGCCAAGCTAAGGCCCGATTTCTCGCCGTTTGCAAGGTCTTTGGCGTTTGCCGCTTTTATAGCCTCTTTTTGCGCCAGCAGCTCGTCCGCCACGGCGTTTAAAATTTCAAATTTAGCCCTGCTATCAAGTCTCAAAAGCTCGCCGCAAGCAGCCTTTGCGCGCTTACAAATCTCTAAAATTTCATTCATTTTCGCTCCTTAATCTATAAAAACCGTGCGCAAGCGTCCCGCTCCCGCAAGCGCGGCACGGCAAATTTTAGAGATGCGTCTACTAAATTTACCTTTGAATTTGACTTGATTATAGCCAAATTCGCCCGAATTTTATGCGAGCGTAAAAATACGCTATAATCGCCAAAATTTATAAAAAGGAAGCAAAATGGGCGGAATAAAAGAGTTTTTAAAACACGAAGCCAGCGGCGGGATTTTGCTGATGATCGCTACGGTCGCGGCGCTACTGTGTCAAAATACGTTTTTGAGCGATTTTTACAACGAATTTTTAAAGACCAAATTTACCGTGAGCTTCGGCGAATACGGACTAAGCAAACCCCTGATCTTATGGGTAAACGACGGATTGATGGCGGTATTTTTCTTTCTCATCGGACTCGAGCTAAAGCGCGAGGTTTTGGAGGGCGAGCTAAAAAATCCGTCGCAAATCGCGCTGCCTGTCATCGGCGCGGCAGGCGGCCTGATAGTGCCCGCGGTTATCTTCTATCTTTTTACGAAACACGACTCCTTCGCGCTTGGCGGCTGGGCGATACCGACGGCGACGGATATCGCGTTTGCTCTGGGGATTTTGAGCCTACTTGGGCCTCGCGTACCGACTAGTTTAAAAATTTTCCTCATGACGCTAGCGATCGTCGACGACCTTTGCGCGATCGTGATTATCGCGCTATTTTACACGAGCGAGCTTAGTGCCCAAATGCTTGCAGTAGCGAGCGTTTGCCTAGCCGCGCTTTTCGCACTAAACAGACTCGGCGTAAAGAGCAAGGCGGCCTATCTAATCGTAGGCGCGGTGATGTGGGTAGCAGTGCTAAAATCAGGTGTTCACGCCACGCTTGCGGGCGTCGTGGCGGCCTTTTTCATACCGCTTAGCTTTAAAGACGAGCCTGGCAAATCTATGCTAAAAAGTATCGAGCACGACCTGCACGGCTGGGTGGCGTTTGGCGTGCTGCCGATATTTGCCTTCGTAAACGCAGGCATCTCGTTGCGAGGCGTCGGACTGGACGAGATTTTGTCTCCGGTCGCGCTAGGCACGGCGCTGGGGCTTTTCATCGGCAAGCAAGTCGGGGTATTTTCTTTTAGCTTTTTAGCGATCAAATTTAAGCTAGCCAAGCTGCCAGAGGGGTCAAATTTCATCCAACTTTACGGCATCGCCGTGCTTTGCGGCGTAGGGTTTACGATGAGCCTTTTTGTTAACAGCTTAGCCTACAACGACACGGACGCCTTTGCCTACACCGACAAGCTTGCTATCTTGCTAGGTTCGGTAGTTTCAGGCGCCGCCGGGTTTATATTGCTAAAATTTAGCACCAAAAACCAAAGCGCGCGCATAAAAGAGTGCAAGATACAGATAGAAACGATCGTCGAAAAGTGCGAGATAAAAGAGTGATTTTGCATCGTTACTTGCAGGATAGTTGGCATCTTTGTGGATGAAAATTTGTTAAAAGATGAAAAGCTAGATACTAAAAAATACTTGCCTCTAATCTATAAATTTAAAGAATACGTCACGACTGGCAAGCGTTTGGGCTTAAATTTTGGCTTTAGAGAGGTTTGAGCTGGAGTTTTAGCTGGCTAGAAAGTAAAAATTTAAATTTGATTTTGACCTTGGCTAAAAACTTTTAGATGCAAATTTAACTTACTTTGTGGCGTTAAAATCAAATTTATAATATCTCGTATCTTGCTTGTCGCTTAGCCTTAAAAGTAGCTGCCACCTGCCCTCTTTTAGGCCAACACTCTCGCTTACAAGCTCACTTTCTTGCCATGAGGCGCTTAATGTTTTGTTATCTTTGTTTGTTTGTGGGCGGGTTAGTAAAATTTCATAGCTAAGGCTTGAAATTTCGCCATTTTTTGGCGTTAGGAGAAATTTAAACTTACCCTGCAGGCCTTTAAATTCTGGCTCAAATTTAAGACCAAATTTCTCATCAAATCTAGCCTCGCTCTCTTTTATAAATGTGATGTTTTCATCGACGCTTTGATGACTTTGCATATAAGCGCTATCCATCTCGACTGGGTTGTTGATCGCAACAACGATGGTTGCGGCACAAGCCAAGATGATAGCCACTATACTAAGCACGATGCCATAAGGCCAAAAGCTCTTTTTAGCCATTTTTTACCTTTTTATAAAAGATGATGAGCACGAAAAATGCGATCAAGCCGTAGATGAAAATTCGCAAGAAATTTAAGGTCGTCTTGTTTGAGCTACCGATGCCGCTTTCTAGCTTTAAATTTAAGCTCTCAGCGATCTGCTCGGCGATATCAGCGTAGCCGTTTAAGATAGCGGCGTTATAGACATCTTTGCCATTTTTTGAGACTAAAATGGGGATAATGGTGCCTGATTCTGGATTTACACTTAGAATTTGCTCTTTATTAAAGAGGTTTGAAGTGTTTGTATCGCTAAAAATTTCAACCTTTTGTTTATCTTTTATGAGCACTAAAAATACAAAAGGCGAGCTTAAATTTTGCTCTTTAAAAAGCGTGTCCAGCTCGCCATCTTTATAGACACCAACTACTAAATTTATGCCACTTTTTTGATAAAGCTCACTGCCGATCTCATTTAGTTTTTGACTCACTTTTTGGCTTAAAATTCCATTATCATTGATAACGAAATTTGCACCCCAAGCCAAATTTTGCCACAGCAAAATGATAAAAATGAGTGCAAATTTCTTCAAGCTTAACCTACAAATAGGTGATTTGGCGTAAGCACTGACCAGGCACAAATGGCGCCTGCGACGACTATTAGCAGGATAATGGCTTTTTCTATTATGCCTAGCATCGCTACTCCTTTACAATGACGTGTTTAGCGTTATCTACGCTCTTCATCTCGATGCTAGCTGCATCTTTTAGTGAGTAAGGTTTGGTTGCGACCTCTTTTTGCAAGCCGATGCCAACGTATGTAAGCACCGCTAGGATAGAGAGCAAAAGCACCACCGCTATTAAAAACCCGCTAATGCCGTTTAAGGCAAAGATGTTTCTATTTTTATTTTCCATTATTCGCCCTTTGATAGCGATATGACGTACTCGCCAACTGCGCTTTGCTGGATCTCATTTAGCCTGCCATCATTAAATTTAGGCATAGTGCCGATCGCTCCTTTTTTGCCGCGATTTAGCACATCAGCCACAAAGCTAGCCGAGCCATATTTGCTAAGATCAACTGACATACCATCCATGCCCTTGCCATCTTCGCCGTGACACGACGCACATGCAGCGTAAAGCTCTTTGCCAGTGGCTACTAAATTTTCATTTTTAGTGCTTTTTATAGCGCTTATCTCTTTAGTCACGTAAGCTGCGATCGCCTTAGCGCCATCAGCGTCGGCTAAGCCTGCTGGCATCTCGCCCATAAGGTAATCAAGCCCTTTTGAGCCATTTAGTATAGTCTCGACTATGCCTTTTTCGCTGCCCCAAATTTGTAAATTTGCAGCCTTGCCGCCTATGCCATCGCCTGTGATGCCGTGACATGCTGAGCACTGCACGAGATAGATACTTTCGCCCATAGCGTGAAGCGTCTCTTTGCTTGGATTTGCATACTCTTTTTCAAATTTGGCGTTTGCCTCTTTGACCTCTTTGTTATACTCGCCGATTTGTGAGTAAGAATTTAGTGGGTAGCCCAGCAAATAGTACCAGATCGCCCAAACTAGCGCTAGTAAAAAGACGACCGCCCAGCCAAGTGGGACAGGGTTTTTGTATTCTCCTATGCCGTCCCAGTTGTGCTCGCTAAGCTCAACGCTCTCATCTTTTTTAACCTTCATCTGCCCCACATACCTACCAGCTACAACGATAGTAAGCACGATGATTAGAGCCGCTCCTATAAGAGCTAGTAAATTTACATTATCTTCTAAATTTAGCCATTGCATACGCTCTCCTTTGTAGCCTTACGCTCTAAAATTTCGCCACCGATCTCATCGTTAAGCGCTAGTTTTGAGTATTTCTCATAGTTTCTTCTACCAGTTTTTTCGCTCTTATAAAGATGAAAAAAGTAGGCATACAAAGTGATCGCCAAAAATGCTGTCAAGAAAAAATAGCCATAAGCTTGAAACTCTCTAATGTTCTCCATCTTACGCTCCTACTTTAGGCTATTTAGATAAGCAATCAGTGCTACGATCTGGCGAATTTCACCTTTTTCAAATGCACTTTTTACCTGCTCATCTTTCATATTTTCAACGATAGCTGCAGCCTCAGCCTTGACATTAGCATTTGTCTGCTCTAGCGTGCCAAGTGCTGGCATATCTTTTTCGTCATAAGGCGTGTTAAAGACCTTTTTAACCGTTAACGCTTCAGCGTAAGCAGTCTCTATGTCAGCATTCTTCTTAAATAAAAATGGATATGCTGGCATGATCGAGCCTGGCACTACTGAGGCTGGATTTAGCATGTGATTTTCATGCCAGTCAGTCGTTCTATAGTTGCCCACACGCATAAGATCTGGACCTGTTCTTTTTGAGCCCCAAAGGTGCGGACGATCATAGGCAAATTCGCCACTTAGTGAATACATGCCGTATCTATCAGTCTCAGCTTTAAACGGACGGATCATTTGAGAGTGGCAAGTGTTGCAGCCATTTTGCATATAGATGTTTTTGCCAGCTAGCTCTAAAACGGTGTAAGGCTTTGTGCCCTCAAGCGGTCTAGCTCTGTTTGCAAAGTCTGGTAAAATTTCAACTATGCCAGCGTAAGCGATGACTATAAAGACACAAACTGCAAAAAAGAATGGATTTTTTTCTAACCAAGCAAACATCACATTACCTCCGCGCTAGCTTTTGCCCCGCCGCCCATAGGCGAAGCGCTTTTTGGCTCTGCTAAGATAGCTTTAGCAGAAGTTGATTTGTAGATGTTATAAGCAAACATCAAGAAGCCAACTAGATAAAGAAGTCCGCCAATAGCCCTTATATAGTAGTATGGGATAAGCACGACTACCGTATCTATAAACGAGTAGAGTAAATTTCCATAGCTATCAGTCGCTCTCCACATCATACCTTGTGTGATACCAGCGATCCACATAGACGCGAAGTATAAAACGATACCTGTTGTTTGTATCCAAAACTGAGCTTCCATTAGCGACTTTGAGTAAATTTCACGCTTAAATACGCGCGGCGTCATGTGATAAAGTGCCGCCATGATCATAAAGCCAACCCAGCCAAGTGCGCCGTCGTGAACGTGTCCTGGTACCCAGTCAGTAAAGTGCGCTAGAGCATTTACAGACTTGATAGAGAGTATCGGTCCTTCAAGTGTTGAGAACATATAAAATGTCGAAGCTAGAACCATAAATTTAATAAGCGGACTCTCTCTAAGCTGCGCCCACTCGCCCTTCATCGTAAGAAGGATGTTTATCGCTGAACCCCATGAAGGCAGGATCAAAACGATAGAAAAGACTGAACCCATAGTCTGCATCCAATCAGGCGTAGCAGAGTAAATTAGGTGGTGTCCGCCAGCCCAAAGGTAGATAAACATCAGACCCCAAAATGAAAATAGCGATAATTTATATGAAAATATCGGCTGACCGCTCTCTTTTGGTAAGAAATAATAAATTTGAGCGATGATCGCCACTGTAAAAACGAATGCAACCGCGTTGTGGCCGTACCACCACTGAACCAAAGCGTCGTTTGAGCCAGCGTACATAGAGACAGAGTGTAGCCATGAGCCATATCCGCTAACAAGTCTTGTTGGAACTTCCATGTTGTTAAATAGATATAGCATCGCAACGCCTAAAAATGTAGCGATGTAGTACCAAACTGAGATATAAAGTGTCTTTTCACGGCGGATACCGATTAGGCCAAATATACTAACACCCCAAAGTACCCAAACAACAACCACTGCGATATCTAGTGGCCACTCGAGCTCTGCGTACTCCTTAGCTGTGCTCTCACCCATAAAAAGCGTAACAACAGCCAAAACCATAACAAGCATATATAGCCAAAAGTGAAGCTTGCCGATAAACATCAAAAATGGCGACTCACTCATCGAGACCTTTAAAACACGCTGTCCGATGTAGTACCAAGTGGCAAAGATGCCTGAGAGCATGAAGCCAAAAATGATGCCATTAGTATGAAGAGGACGCAACCTCCCAAACGCCGAATATTCGCCGGCTATGTAGTTAAGCTCTGGACAGGCCATTTGAAAAGCTATAACTACGCCAACAACCATGCCTATGATACCAAAGAGTATCGTGGCAAACATAAATAGCTTTGCTACACTATAATCATAGTGTAGTAGCTGAGATGGGCGCATAAAATATCCTCCTAGTTAAATTTATATTAATGATTCGTTATTTTAAAGTATAAGGACTATAAAAAAACTTAATTAATATAAATTATCTTTTACTAAGAGATCTTTCGCTCTATTTTATAACCAAGCCCTGGGACATTTTTTATAAAACTACTGCCAACTTTATCTCTGACACGTTTAACAAAGGTTCTAATAGCAGCTTCTGTAACACTTTCACCAACCCAAACAACACTTTTAATCTCATCATGCAATACAAGAGTACCAAATCTTTTTATAAGCAATGACACAAATGCAAGCTCTTTTTTAGTAAGTGAAATTTCAACACCTTCTCTAATTAATACACGTTTAATCTTATTAAAACTATATCCATTTCCAATTTTGATGATATTTGTTGTTTCTATCTTATTTTTTGCAACATTTTCTATAGTTTCTAAAAAATCACCTGGCATGATTGGTTTGATAAGAAATTTGTCAATACCAACATCAATAGCCTTCAGTAAAGTTTCTTTTTCACAATGAGTACTCAAAATTATAATTGGAGTATCTTTAGAAATTTCTTTGATGCATTTCGCCATATCAAGACCATCAATAATTGGCATAAAAACATCGGTAATTACCATATTTGGATTATATTTTTTAAATTTTTTCAAACCTTCATCACCGTTTTGAGCTGTAATAACCTTCTCAAAATTATCAATTAATATATCATAAATAATCTTTCTGCTATCACTATTGTTTTCGACTAGTAAAACGGTTAGATTTTTTAAAATTCTACTCATTTACTTTCTCCTTATGTGGTAACTTTATTAAGAAACAGGCACCATTATCGCTGTTGCCCGCTGTTATTTCTGCATTAAATTGATCGATTATTTGCTTTGACATATAAAGTCCTAAGCCAGTGCCTTTGGTATCTTCTTTGGTGGTAAAATATGGCTTAAAGATCTCATCTATCACATTTTTATCTATGCCACCACCGTTATCTTCTACGCTTAGGTAAGCAAAATTTTCATCGCTATCAATCTTTATTTTTATATTTTTATCTTCTATCTTTTGTAAATTTAGTGCGTCTTTTGCGTTATTTAGTAAATTTATGATGACTTGCATAAGCCTGTTTTTATGACCATAAATTTTTGAGTCCACTAATACCTCAAGCTCTATATGAACGCCCTCTTTTTTCATCACGCCTTTTACGATCTGTATAGATGCTCTAGCTGCGTCTGCTAGGCTAAATTCTTGCGAAAGTGTGTTTGGATTTAAAAACGAGCTAAACTCATCAGTAGTTTCTGACATATACTTTATGATCTGCATAGCCCTCTCATAAGAGCCGATAAATTCGCCATCCTCGCTACCAGCAAGCTTTTTCATCTTATATAAAACTAAACTTAGCTCATTTAGCGGCTGCTTCCACTGATGAGTTATATTTGCTATCATCTCGCCCATCATAGCAAGCTTAGCAATCCTCATGCCATCGCTACTTGAAAGGAAATTTTCATCTAAATTTAAACTAGGCATTTGCTCTATATCCTAAAAATGATAGATAAAGTCCGTTTAAGATCATTATGCAAGCTGAGAGCTTAAACATGATCTCTTTAAATTTCTCTCTTAGCAAGCCAAAGACAAAGCTAGCTAGTAGCATCGCTGGTAAGGTGCAAAGCCCAAAGATAAGCATTATCATGGATGCGTCAGCCACATTTGCGCTTAAAACTCCAAGCGCTAAGAAATAATAGACCACGCCACAAGGCAAAAGCCCATTTAAAAAGCCAAGCAGTAAGAAATTTGTCAAATTTCTCTTTTGCACGCTTGTTTTTGCCATTTTTACTATAAATTTAAGTGCTTTTTCGCTCTCAACAAATTTTAAAAGCTCGCCTCTAAAAAGCAGTGCGATGCCAATAAATGCGATCACTAAGCCAACTATGAAAAATATCACGCCTCTTGCTTGCATACCAAAACTAATAGCTGCTCCAAAAGCGCCAAACAAAGCTCCCAAAGCCACATAAGCAAAAATTCTAGCTAGGTTATAAAGCGCGCTTAGCATTAAAATTTCACTCTTGCTTTTGCCTTTAAAAAATAGAGCTTGCAAGCTCAAAAAACCGCTACACATGCCGATGCAATGACTAAAGCTGCTCAAAAGCGCAACTGAAATAATCATGTAAAGGCTTATGTTTTGCATATTATAAAATTTCTAAAAACTGCTTAAATATATATTTGCTCTCATTAGGACCGCTGCTTGCTTCTGGGTGGTGCTGTACTGAGAAGATCGGATAGTCCTTGTATCTTACGCCCTCGATCGTGTTGTCAAACAAATTTCTATGTGTCACAACCGCTACTTCAGCGATGCTCTCTGGCACGTTGTAGTTGTGATTTTGCGTTGTTATCTCTATCGCTTTTGTCTCTAAATTTAAGACAGGGTGGTTTGCTCCATGCTGGCCAAATTTAAGCTTATATGTCTCATATCCAAAGGCATTTGATAGTAGCTGGTGGCCAAGGCATATGCCAAATATCGGGATTTTTGCCTCTATCATCTTTTTGATCTCTGCTATTTCAGCCTTTAAATTCTTTGGCTCACCTGGTCCATTTGATAAAAATACCCCATTTATCTCACCATTTTTAAATTTATCTATCAAAACTTCAGCCTTAGTATCGTGTGGCACGACGATGACCTCAAGACCAGTTTCACATAGCTCATTTAGGATATTTCTCTTTACGCCAAAGTCAAAAACAGCTATCTTTTTGCCGATACTTTTTAGCGGCTTATATGACTTTAAATTTCTATCCCAAGCGCCTTTTTTGTGCTCATACTCGTCCATTGCGCTGACTGTTTTTACGTAGTTTATATTTTCTATGCGTCCGCTACTTTCAAGCCTGCGTTTTAGCTCATCTTTATCGCTTATCTGCGTTGAGATATAAGCCATCAAAGCGCCTTCATCACGTAGCATCTTTGTTAAATATCTAGTATCAACGTCATAAACACCAAATTTGCCCTGCTCTTCGAAAAATTTGCCTAAAGACTTTTGCGAGCGGTAGTTTGAGGGAATTTCGTTGTAGTTTCTCATTATGACGCCACTTGCATTAATTCTAAGGCTCTCCATATCATCTTCGTTTATGCCAACGATGCCGATCTCTGGCATAGTAAAGACGATAAACTGACCAGCATAGCTTGGATCGCTCATGATCTCTTCATAGCCAGTCATAGAAGTATTAAAAACGAGCTCGCCTGCGCACTCGCCGTGAGCACCAAAGGCTTTTGCCTCTAAAAAAACGCCGTTTTCAATGTAAATATAAGCTTTCATTAAAGCATTCCTCTTTTTTTAAGCTCATCTTGATACAAACGCTCGAAAATCAGGTCGTATTCGTCAGTTCCAGGGATAAGTTTGCGTTTGTAGTTTTGCATCATCTCATAGACGCTATCTTCTATCTTCTCATAGCTTTTTAGATACTCATCTATCGAGCTATAAATGACATTTTTCACGCGATTTTCTGATACGTTATACTCGACCAAATCGCTCTTCCAGATAGCTTCAAGTATCTTGTGAGCGACATTGCTAAATCTATCTTCATGAGTTAAAATGACGTCAAATTCGCCAGCAAGTTTCTTTTTAACGAGCCAAAACATATTTTTGCGGTCGATTTGCATAGTTTGCATCTCGTCCTCGTTTTTCTCTAAAAGCTCATTTACTCGCTCATCCAGCGCTCTTTCTTTTTGAACGTCAGTAGTTAAAATTTCACTTGCTTTTGCTACGATTGGCTCGATACCTTTGTTTAACTTTACAAAACCACAGTTTAAAAGATCTATTGCTATTTTATGTGAGACATAAGGTACGTGTGGAAGTTTTATACGCATTTTAAACCTTTAAATTTTTATGCCATTGTAACTAAATAAAGGTAAAACTTTACTTTGAAATTTTAACGACTTTATCATTGTCACTTCTTAGAAAATAAATTTCTCTTCGTCCGTCATAAAGGACTTTGCCGCTTGTTTTTTGCTCGCTTTGTAAATTTGAAGATAGATCCATCTCAAGTGGCTTACTCATAAAATAAGCCTCGCCCAAGCTTCGTCCAAAATCAGGATACCAACTAAGTGCGCAAAGCACAAGTAAGAACAGATAAAAGGCTCTAAAAATTTTTCTAAATGGCGCGTAAAAGAAACAATATCCAAATATAAAAAACACAGGTAAAAGCCACAAAAAAGGCACGTTATCCACAAAAATCACATTGAAATACTCGTTTATGCCGTAGTGTGAAAAGTAGTTGTTGTAAATTCCGACAAATAGCGTAAAAATAGGAGCGAGAACAAATATAATGCCAGTAAAAAATGCATTAAAAATTTTCATAAGCTCTCCTTTTTTCGTGGGATTATATTAAATTTTAGCTTTATTATTGCTCTAAATTTATTAACTAAGATATTTTAAACTCCAAAATGTCACAAATTTTCAAAAACAAGAGAGTTAAAACGATAAATTTTAAATTAGTGTGACATTTTTAGATTAAAAATAAGAGATTTTTTTGAAACTTTTAAGGTAAAAAAGAGAAATTTAAAATTTAGCCTTTGCCATAAAAGCAAAGACTAAAAGGGAGTTTATTAAGCTTTTTTCTTCATATCAAATTTATTAGCCATGAAGCCAACAAGACCAACAAAGAAAAGACCACCGCAGATGTTACCAAGTGTAACTGGAAGCAAGTTTTTGCTTAAGAAATTTGTCCAGTTGATGACATCTAGTTTATCAGCTGTAGTGTGAAGTAAAGCTGCTGCAGCATTGATATCGCCACCGCTTGCTGCTATGTAGTGAGCTTTAGAGATAATAGCTTCAGTTATGATGAACATATTTGCAACGCAGTGTTCCATTGAGCAAGCAACAAATGCGCCGATCATCCACATAATGGCAAAGAATTTACCAGATAGGTTGCTCTCGCTTGTCGCAGTCCAGATAGACATACAAACAAAGACGTTACAAAAGATACCACGGATAAATAGCTCATGAAATGGTGCTGTGATCTTGCCAATAGCTGCTGGCACGAAGTGTTGCAAGATGTAGCCGTCGTATTTTAGTGGCAAACCAGAGTAGTAGTACATATAAGCGATCAATGCGCCACCAACGAAGTTAAATATCCAAACGATAGCCCAATAGCCTATGGTTTTGCCAAGTGGTAATTTGCCATCATACGCACTAACACCACTTAAAATAGAGCTAGTAAATAGGTGACCGCCATAAAACACAACCATCATGAGGCCGCAGCTAAATGTGATACCACCGATGAAGTTTGAAAGACCGATAGACTGTTTTTCAGCCATACCAACTGTTGAGTGAGCCCAGAAAATATCACCCATTGCAATAGCAGCTCCAGCCATGATAGCAAGAAATATAATGCTTACAAGTGGCGTATGAGCTTTATGCTCCATAGAACTTGACACCGCTTGAGCGGTTTCTGCCGGATTTAACATCACGTCTCCTTTTTATTTAACCTTCTTTGATCTATAAGAAATAAAAGCAAAGAAGTAGCGCCAAAGATAGAGATTTTAGCGTCAAAATTTAATGTCTAAAGTTTATTTTTACACTAAATTTCAAATCCAAAACGATCAAATTTATCTTTAGCAAACCCCAGATTAAATTTAGCTCTTGCTAAATTTAACCAACTAAATTTTTATCAATCTCTACAATTTTTAAAAAAGCTTTTCTGGCACTTTTTTTAGCCTGCTCACTTAGACCCTCTTCAAAATCAAGGACATTTTCAAGCAAAACGCTAATGCCAAGAAAAAGCGTCTTTGGACAAATTTTTCGTAAATAGCTTAAAAGTACTGGCGTTGGGAGATTATGGGTTGAGTAGATGTAGTCTCTATCGTTACTTAGGTCAAAAAACTCTATCTTATCCTCATCAAAACCACTCATCGCATCTACTACTATCAAGATATCAGGTGCAAAATCTCTAATAGCTGAAAATTCATTCTCAGGCACATCTTGCCCAAAAAAGACCTTCCACTCTTTTAGCTCCTGCTCTACGATGCGTCCGACTTCATTGCCCACATCATCATCGCCACGCATAGGATTACCAATGCAAAGGATGGCCTTTTTCATCAAAAGTCCTTCCTAAGCACGATATAACCCTCTTTTAAATTTGCCAAAATTTCTTTAAGCTTACACTCACAAAGCTGTGGCAAGAGTCTAGCGATATGCTCAGCAAAAATTTCAACTTCAAAATACTTGCTTAAATTTCCGATCTTAAATTTCACATATTCGCCTGAGTTTTTGATCATCTCGTCAAATTCCTCATCGCTTAGCTCTAAGATCTTCTCGCTAAAATCAATCGTACCAACACCATGTCCCACGCAAGTGGAGAAAATTTTTATCTCCTTTAGCTCGCGTGGAAGCTTCTCGTTGTCGTCCATATGCCTTTTTGTAAGCTTATAAACTTGAATCATCTTTTACTCCAAACCTCGCTATCAACATCGATCGCAAAATTTTTACCAGCTTTTGCGTATTTTAGATAGATGTCGTTATGCAAAAGTGCCATACACTCAGCATATCTAGGGTCATCTTCTTTTTTGATAGCTGCTACAACTGCTTCACGTGCAAGCTCTGGGTTGTGGATATCTCTTGAGGCTTTGATAGCGTCCATATATTTTTCAAATAGCGTTCTACCAAAGATATAGCTCATCAGCCTTTTACTTTCAGCTTGTAAGTCACGTTCAAACAAGATATCGCCCATTACTGACTTCTCAACTGGTGGAGGCGTAGTGCTGTCATTTTCATAGCTTTTTTTGTGCAATTTTTGATCGATGATGCCAAGAGCCATACCAAGACCGTAAATAACACTTGCTGGGTGTGGAGGGCAGCCTGGGATATAGACATCAACTGGGATTATCTTATCTATACCGCCCCAAACGCTGTAAGCGTCGTGGAAAATTCCGCCAGTACTTCCACAAGCACCAAAAGCAACTACGATCTTAGGATCTGGAGCTGCTTCATAAGCACGAAGTAGTGGGTAGTACATCTGTCTTGTGACTGGTCCTGAGCAAAGCAAGATATCAGCGTGTCTTGGGTTTGCTACAAGCTTAAAGCCAAAGCGCTCTGGATCCCACATCGGAGTGATAGCAGCGAAAATTTCGATCTCACAACCGTTGCAGCTTCCGCAGTCGATCCTATAAACGCTAAAGCTTCTTTTGATATTTTTTAAATGCTCTAGCTTTGCAGTTAGGTCATTTGCTGTTTTTATGTCCTCTGGGACTTGATATAGACTCATTTTATAGCCTCCTCAACGCCTTTTGTTAGCCTCTCAGCAGATTGATTTTTCTTGCACTCTGGGCAGATAAAAAGATACTCTTTTGCCTCTTCAAGCCTGCCTGGGAGTAAATTTGCTGTGCCAAGCTTTTCAAGGGTGAAATTTATAAGCCTTTTTGGCGTAAATGGTTTGCCGCAGCATTTGCAAGTTTGCATCTCAAGCTCGCCTCTTTGGATAAGAGCGCTCTTGTCGAATTTAACCGCAAGCTCAAAGCTATCGCTAAGTCTTACGGCTCCAGTTGGGCAAACCTCATCGCAGCGTCCGCAGAATATGCAACGACCACAGTCAAACTGCCAAACAAGTCTTGTTTGCTCATCGTTCATCTTAAGCTCTATTGCATTACTAGGACAAGCGATACCACAAGCTGCACAACCTATACAAAGATCGTATGTATAGTCTGGCTGACCGCGGAAATTCTCAGGCACAATATATGGCTCAAATGGATAGGCGTATGTCGCCTTTCCATATTTTTCTGTGATGTCAAATAACTTCATCATCTTAAATCCTTCTTACTAACTCCGCCATCTTGACAGAATTTTTTAAGGTCTTTTTCTGTTAAAATTTTACTTTTTTTAGTCCTTACATCAACCAAAGTAACACGCTCGGTGCATGAGTAGCAAGGGTCAAGTGAGCAAACGATAAGCGCAGCGTCACTTATGTTGTTTCCTCTAAATTGATACCTTAGGCTTGGCCAGTTGTTATATGTCGCAGCCCTACATCTCCAGCGATATACTTTTTGAGCGCTACCTTGCATGATCCAGTGAACGTTCTCACCACGTGGTGCTTCATCGTGACCAAGTGCGAAATTCTCAGGTTTGATCATAGTCACAGGATCGATCATGATCGGAGTTTGAGGCATCATCTCAAAGCATTGGCGGATGATGTGGATAGAGCTTTTTAGCTCTTTATATCTAACCATCTCACGAGCAAAAACGTCGCAACCATGCTCAACTGCTACTTCAAATTCTATCTGTTTGAAGAAGTCGTATGGGTGATCGTAGCGGTTATCACGTTTAAAGCCAGAGCCTCTCATATTTGGACCAACTGGGCTAAAGTCACGTGCGATTTGGCGGTCTAAGATACCTACACCTTTCCAGCGTCCGATTTGGCGTTTATCTTCCAAAACTGCATCCCAAATTTCTGAAATTTGAATATCAAGTTTGTTGATGATCTCTAAGCCTTTTTTGATCTCATGGTTTGTCATATCGCGTCTTAAGCCGCCCATAACGACGTTGCCGTATGTTTTACGTCCGCCAGTTACAAGCTGAGCTAGCTCCATAGAGTACTCACGAACCCTAAAGATGTGCATAAAAGCGTTGTAGTTACCAGTAACCTCACAAGCTAGACCTATATTTAAAAGGTGGCTGTGAAGACGCTCGATCTCAAGACAGATGACGCGTATAGCTTGAGCTCTTAGTGGGATTTCAAGCTTAATAGCTTTTTCTGCAGCTTCGATACAAGCGATGGCGTGAGCATAACCACAAATTCCGCAAACGCGCTCTGCAAGATAGCCCATTTGATCATAGTTCATTCTGTTTTCAGCTAGCTTTTCCATACCGCGGTGTTGATAGAACAAGCGATAATCAGCATCGATGATCTCGTCGCCGTCACAGAAAAGTCTAAAGTGACCTGGCTCATCAGATGTAACGTGTAGTGGTCCAAGTGGCACATCGACTACTGCGTCGCCTGTTGGGAATAAAAACTCCGCATCAGGCTCATCTCTGTGATCTACTGGATCAGGGCGGTAGCGGTAGTCCATAGCATCTTTTCTAAGTGGGTGAAGTCCATCTGGCCAGTCATCACTTAAAACTAGACGTCTTTTATCAGGTAGTCCTTCAGCTACTAGACCAAACATATCATAAGCTTCTCTTTCATACCAAACACAAGCTGGTACAAGTGGAGTAACTGATGGAAATGTCGGATCGCTTCCTGGGATAAGAGTTTTAACTGTGATAAAGCACTTATCCTCAGCCGCAAAATCATCCGCCTCAGTCATCTTGCTACCTTCCATTGAGATAGCATAGTAAAGCGCATAGCAGCCATTTATCTGGCGCTCGTCGTTTGGTATCATGGTGCTTATAAAGCCACCGATATCATAATAAAGTGTCTTAACAGCTAGTGGAAGATCGTTTCTATCCACCAAAACTGTGATCTGATCGTCTGCTTGACGAGTTACTTCTAAAATTTTTACCTTTGTTTTTAGGATTTCAACAAATTTATCGCCTCTCATTTTAAAGCTCCCATCATTATATTAACACCGTTATTTACTAGCGTATAAAAGCTATCTACGTGCCATACGCCAAAGATTATGATAAGGGCACAGAGTGCTATAAGAGGTAAATTTTCAAACAAACTCATCTCTTTATTATGAACAACCACACCTTTTGGCTCGCCAAAGCTTGCCATGTTAAAGTGCGCAAAGTCAGCTATGAAAATAACTGCAAGTGCAATAGCAAATAGCGCAACTGCGATGTATTGACCACTTGTGATAGCTCCAACAAAGACGTTATATTCGCTAACAAATATAGCAAATGCTGGAACACCGACTAGTGAGCAAACAGCTGCACCAAACATAATAGTTGTAATAGGTGCGATCTTAACCATGCCGCCCATCTTACTCATATCTTTGTGGCCGTAAATTCTTGCTATGTTACCTGTTGAGCAGAATGCCAAAGCTTTTGTGAAACTGTGAGCTAAGCAGTGGAATATCGCTGCAAATAGACCAAATTTACCGCCAACACCAAGTGCAAATGCGATAACACCCATGTGAACGATTGAGTGGTATGCAAACATTCTTTTTACGTTGTGTTGTCTTATTAGGAAAAATCCTGCTACGAAAAGTGTAATAGTTCCTGATACGATCATTATGCCTTCAACAAAGCTAAATCCAACTGCTTGAGCTGCGATAGCATAGTATCTTAAAAGTGCAAGCATCGCACATTTTAAAAGTACGCCTGATAGCAATGCTGAGATAGGTGCTGGACCTTCAGCGTGAACGTCTGGCAACCAAGTGTGAGTTGGAGCAAGACCAGCTTTTGTACCAAAACCAATTAGCGCAAATACAAAGATAAGTTTTGCAGCATCTGGATTTAGATTTTTAGCATTTTCCATTATGCTTGAAAACTGCATAGATGCTTGGCCATCTCCTAATGTGCTATATGTAGCTGAGTATAGAAGAACGGTTGCATAAAGAGCAAATGCTAGACCGATTGAGCAAAGAACGATGTATTTGTAACCACTCTCTGTTGATTTTTGATCTTTGTGAATAGCAACCAAAAATACAGAAGCTAGTGTAGTAGCCTCGATAGCTGCCCACATAAACGCAACGTTGTTGCAAATAACACTTAAAGTCATTGTAAAGATAAATACATGGCTTAGTGCGTAGTATTTTTTAAGATTACTTAAGTGAATGTGTCCATCTTCAAGTTCCCATCTCATATAGTGGATAGAGTAGAAATTTACTATAAATCCAGTTACGGCGATAAGCACTAAGAAAACACAGCCTAAGCTATCTAAGAATAAAAATTTATCAAAACTATAAAAAGTTCCGCCACTTAAAACTTTAAGAACATTGTTAAGTAAAGCCACTGATGTCGCAGCAGAAAACAAGACATGAAGTCCGCTAAGTACTGCATAGTTTTTAGGACTTAAAAACAAGATCAAAGCACCAAGGAGCGGTATGATAAGTATTAAAGCTAAACTATCCATCTCTAACCCCTTAAATTTGAAGCTTTAGAAGTATCTAAGCTATCATAAGCTTTATAAAATCTAATCGCTAGAACGCTCATGATAATAACAGCAAATATCGCATCTGTTAAAATTCCAAGCTCAACTAGCTCATGTGAGTTGTAAGCCATTAGAGCAAGGCTTAGGTGGATACCATTTTCAAACAAGCAGTAAGCTAGAATTTGTTTTACAAATGAGTTTCTTAACATAAAGCCAAAAATTCCCATCATAAAGACTGTTCCAGCAGCGATTAACATAATCTCTTCTTTGATAAGAGAGAATTTTAAAAATATAGGGTGGATACTCATTGAAAGAGCTAGAGAAAATCCCATAGCAATAACAGGGCTTACAAAAAATCCACCAACTGGCTCATCTTCGCTAACTACGCCAAGTTTTTTGATAAGCCAGAACAAAATTCCTGGCACGAAAAGAACTTTGGTAAAAAACGCAACGATCGCCCAAGTTTTTAGCTGCTCAGCGTTAAATTTCTCAGATAGCAAGAAAAATATACTAACTAAAAGTAGCGTCTCTATCGCATAAGCGATGATTGAGAGTTTCAAGCTTCTAAGGCCAAAAACTGCAAGCGAAGTTACGATCATGCAAATGGCTAATATATCTAGTGTTTGCATCTCACGCTCCTACTACATAAAGTGTTAGTGCAACAAACGAAATAGCAAGTGCACCAAGAGCATTTTTGCGTAAAGATGAAGTCATTTTAAAGCGTGGTCCAAAGTTGTCTATAAATACAGCTGCGACGTAAAATACTCCAGTTTTTATCACAAAAACGATAATAGCTAAGAAAGGATTGCTAAAATTCCATGGCTCAAATATGCTTAGGAAAAGTCCGATCATAGCAAACTGTTTTAATATAAGTGATGCTTGAACTAAGCCAAGGTCGCTACCAGCATACTCACCAAGAACACCCTCTTGAAGCTCTTGTTCTGCTTCAGCTAAGTCAAATGGCTTTCTACCAGTCTCAACATACATACACCACAAAAATGCGATAGAAGCAACGGCAAAACTTGGAATTTGATATCCGATAACGCCAGTTCTTACCATCTCTTGGATCTCAACTAAATTTGATGTTTTAGCTGCAAGCATAACTACGATTAAGCACATAATCATAACTGGCTCAACATAAACACCAAGCATTTGCTCCCTGCCGCCACCTGTTGCTGCAAATGGGTTGCCGCTATCCATTGAAGCTGCACCAAATACAAATCTAAGTAGCGCACCAAGATAGAGGATAACAAATATATCTGAATATGCTCCAAATACAGTGTCTTTGCTATAAGTGATAGGTATAGCAGCTAGCACTGCAGCTGAAGTTGCAAAAAGGAAAAATGGAGCCCATCTAAATACCCAGTGTGAGCACTCAGGGACGGTTCTTCCTCTTCTAAAAAGCTTTATAATGTCGCGATATGTTTGAAAGAAATCGCTACCTTGTTTTGATTGAAGTTTAGCTCTAAGTTTTCTTGCCATACCATCAAACAAAGGAGCTACCAAAACGATAACGACTACTTGAAATATCATTAAAAGTATAGTTTGCATTTTCGTCTCCTAAACTAAAAAGTAGCTCACAGCAAGTATGACACAAAGATATAGCAAGATATAAAGTGTATATACATTTGTATAACCACTTTGAACGATACCTAGCTTATCAGCAAATTTCACACACCATTTAATGACTGGCTCATAAAACATTCCCCACCAAATATCTTTTGGATGGTTGTGATACTCAACCGCGTCAAAATAATTTCTAGTAACTACTTTTTTATCAGCTCTAAATAGCCATTGCATAATTTTTCTAAGGTCGCCAGTGAATGGACCACCTGTCATTTGCATACGTGAGCTATATTTAAAGCCACAAGCCCAAGGATCAGTTTCGCGTGGCTTATCTCTGTTTGCTTTCATAACAGCAAGGATGATAAATGGCAAAATCATAGTCGCACATAGGACTAAAGCGATAAGTGGAGTTGAGATCATGCTACCCATAGGTGAAGTTACATTTATAGCACCAAGGCTAGCTTTATAGTCGCTTATAGCGATAGAATTTACAGCTTGCATAATGTAATCAACTATGTAGTTTGCGCCAAGACCAAAGCCAACGCAGCCTATCATTAGGATGATCATACCAAGAACCATGCCTATTGGACTCTCTTTAGCATTTTCCCAAATTTTTTGATCTCTTGGAGTACCTGCAAAGATAACAGCGTAAAGTTTAAGGTGCATACCAACCAAAACGCCTGTTAGCGCAAGAGCTACGACGCCTAGTGTAAATGCATATCTAACTAATGTTCCTTCTCCCATCGCACCTTGAAGCATACCTTGATATGTAAACCACTCTGAAACAAAGCCATTTACTGGAGGTAAAGCTGCGATACCCATGATACCTATAAACATACCAAGGCTTGTCCATGGCATCTTTTTAGCAAGACCACCAAGAATGTCCATATTTTGTGTATGAGTAGCGTGGATAACTGAACCAGCGCAAAGGAAAAGCAGACCTTTAAATATAGCGTGGTTAACTACGTGGTAGCAACCTGCTAGAAAACCTACTGCTGCAAGTGTTAAATTTCCAGCTGCAACGCCGTAGATGCCTGTTCCAAGACCTAGCAAGATGATGCCTATGTTCTCAACTGAGTGGTAAGCAAGCAAAGCTTTGAAGTCGTGTTGGCAAAGAGCGTATAAAACACCAAATAGTGAGCTAGCTGCACCAAGAGCGAGTATTGTAAGACCAAAGTATGTGCTAAGTGGTAGGTAAAGTGTAAATTTAACTAGAGTAAATAGAGCAACTTTAATCATAACGCCTGACATAAGGGCTGAAACGTTTGATGGTGCTGCTGGGTGAGCTTGTGGAAGCCAAACGTGGAATGGCCACATACCAGCTTTACTACCAAAGCCGACCAAGAATAGTATAAATACAGCAGCAGAAGCGCCAAATGGCATCTTAACACCCATAAATGCGCTAAATTCAAAGCTTCCTGCATAGTAAGCTGTGATAAGCAATCCACAGGTTATACAAAATGCACCGATTTGTGCGATGCCAAGATATACCATAACCGCTTTAAGTGTATTTTTACCGTCATTGACGATGATAAGAAATGATGATACAAGAGTCATGAGCTCCCATAAAACAACAAAGCAAAATACATTATCAGCGCTTATTACTAGAAGCATTGAAAGGATGAATGTGTTAAACAAACATGCAAACACACCAACATTTGCTTTTTTTATGTACTCTTCTGCATAGCTCATACCATAAACACTACTTGCAAATCCGATGAAAACAACGACAAAGCTGAAGAAATTTCCAAGTGGATTTAGTGCAAATTTTGGCGAATACAAAAAGCCATCCATAAGAGCAAAGCTATCACTTACTCCCATATTTGCAACGAAGTGACACATCGCATAAAAGCAGCTTATAGCACTTAGTCCAAAACCAACTTTCACAGCGGCTTTTGGAGCGCAGTAGAGCAAGATACTAACGACAGCACTTACAAGAAATAGCATATAAACCGTAGTCATCTTATGCTCCTTGTCCGTTTAAAATTTTAGTAGCAAATTTATTCGCTGCATCGTAGTCTATCCTCTTGCCAAGCTTATGTTTGCCCTCTTCTGGATCTACCATTATAAGAGCGCTTGTTGGGCATACATCAACGCAAGCTGGTCCATTTTCACGGCCAAAGCACATATCACATTTTACTGCGATGTTTTTTGCGCCTGATTGTGACTCTACTTCAAGATAGTATTTTGGCTCGACAGCGTAATTTACTGAAGGCATAAGCTCTGCACTTGAGCTTATCGCACCATAAGGGCAAGCGATCGTGCACATCTTGCAACCTATACAAATTTCCTCGTGAAGTTCGATGCAATTATCATTAAATCGCAACGCTCCAGTTGGGCATACATTTGCGCAAGGGCCATCGTCGCATTGTCTGCACTGAGTCGGCATAACACCGCTAGCTTCTCTTAAGACGCTTAGCCTTGCACGTGATAGTTTGCCGCGTTCATAAGCACTTTTAAAACATGCAGCCATACAGGTAGCACATCCTATGCAGCGTTTAGAATCGGCAATCACAAATTTATGTTTTTTCATAAATTCCTCCTAAAAAACAAGGCAAGACCGCCCTGCTCACTAATAGAGTGATTGTTAATCACATGAATAGAGATAGTTAAATTTTTATTTAACATCTCAAACGCTCCTTCCTGAAATTTTTGAAACAATTCTATAACTTCTGGCGATTAAATTCCGTCAGCTATCTGACAAATTTTGTATTTTTGAAATTAAATTTTTATTTTATATTAGTTTAAGATATGCTATTAAACGGCGTTATTATCGTGTGATTAATCAAAAAAGATTAATATTTCATAACGGATAATTAGTAAAAAGAGTAAAATTATCTTAATTAAGTTTAAATTTAAAAATTAGTTTTTTAAGCTTGGGTTAATTAAATGAAACTGAAATTTAAAAATCTAAAATATAATCCAACCTTTAAAT